>NZ_JAHNZW010000014.1:0-97075 GCF_026931025.1 Sporosarcina sp. G11-34
GAAGATGAGGTTGATAGGTCCGGGGTGTAAGTGCGGCGACGTACGTAGCTGACGGATACTAATTGATCGAGGACTTAACCACTACAATTAAAAAGGTCTAGTTGGTTACAAACTTTAATACACTAATGTCTGTTTTATCCAGTTTTGAGCGAATAAGCTCAAAGAAGTCTGGTGGCGATAGCGAAGAGGTCACACCCGTTCCCATACCGAACACGGTAGTTAAGCTCTTCAGCGCCGATGGTAGTTGGGGGTATCCCCCTGCAAGAGTAGGACGCTGCCAGGCATTAAGGTCATTACCAACAGGTAATGGCTTTTTTAGTTTTTATTTTTTTAGTGGGAAATTATATAGTATGTATAAGTGGAAATCATAAGTTCAACCTAGATAGAATCTTTAATTCAATATATATAGCTCATTTCAATCTTTTTCCTGGGTGGTTAAGTTTGGAAAAAGGTCCATATAACCCTTTAATTTTAAAAGTTAATTTTGGATTTCCAATGTCTTTGTTTATTCAATTTGTTAAAAGCCTTAGCTTCATAAACCGCTTGAATTTAGTTAAGATCAAGGATAGGATAATATCTATATAGGGAAAGGTGTGATCATTGTGCAAATGGTGCTCATTATTTTTACAATTAATATTATTTACGTTACATTCTTCACGGTGCGCATGATTATGACTTTGAAAGGGTATAGGTATCTGGCTGCCATAATTAGTGTAGTGGAAGTTGTTGTCTATGTCATCGGACTCGGTCTAGTGCTAGATAATTTGAATGAAATCCAAAACCTAGTTGCTTATGCAATAGGGTATGGTTGCGGTGTCATTATCGGTTCCAAGATTGAAGAAAAAATGGCGCTTGGTTATATTACTGTAAATGTAATTACAGCGGAAAAGAATTTAAAACTACCAAGTGTGTTAAGAGAAAAAGGATATGGTGTAACGGATTGGTCGGCAAATGGGTTAGACGGTGATCGTTCAGCCATACAAATACTGACTCCACGGAAATATGAATTGAAATTATACGTTACGATTAAAGAAGTAGATCCCAAAGCGTTTATTATTGCATATGAAGCGAAGACTATACATGGTGGCTTCTGGGTGAAAAACGTGAAGAAGGGGAAGTTGTTCAAGTGAGTCAAAAAAAAACGGTTTGGTTTGAAGTAGAAGAAAAAGAAACGATAGAAAATTGTTTGAAGCGAATTGCTGATGAAGGCTACTTGGTTGCTGGACGAAAAGAAGAGCCGCTGTTTGCCGAAGTAAATGGCGAATATGTGCCAATCCGACAGCTTATCAAATTCAAAGGCATACTAATAGAAGGAAATATTTAAAAGGCGAACGATTTAAAAGTATAATATAATATCGTTCGCCTTTTGCCATTGACGAATGGTCCTGGTCTTGATAATATATAGATAGTAAATAGGAATCCCCATATATACTGAGGAATTGGCCTTAGTGTTTCTACCAGGACACCGTAATGTCCGGACTATGCGGGAAAGCGACTTTCAGGAATGTAGCGAAAGGTGTGTGCGGACCAATGGGTACAATCATCTTAACGCATATCTCAACATCCTCGAATAATCTGCTTTTCATGCATATGAGAAGTAGTTTATTCGAGGATTTTTTAATTTCATTTAGCAGATATCAGAGATTTATCTAAAGGAGCGGGTTACACTTGGATGCAAAAGTTGGCGTTATTATGGGAAGTAAAAGTGATTGGGAAACGATGAAAAATGCTTGTGACATATTGGATGAGCTTTCAGTACCTTATGAAAAAAAGGTCGTTTCAGCACACCGTACACCAGATTTAATGTTTGAATATGCAGAACAAGCCCGAAAACGTGGAATTAAAGTTATTATTGCTGGTGCGGGCGGAGCGGCCCATCTTCCGGGAATGGTCGCGTCGAAAACACTGCTTCCCGTCATCGGTGTTCCGATTCAGTCGAAGGCGTTAAACGGAATGGATTCTTTATTATCCATTGTACAAATGCCAGGCGGAGTTCCAGTCGCGACTGTATCGATTGGAAAATCAGGTGCCATTAACGCAGGTCTTCTTGCAACTCAAATATTGGGGATTACGGATAACGAATTAATGGAACGTCTTGAAAATCGTCGCCAAACGATGCGTCAAGCATCCCTTGAAAGCAGTGGTGACTTATTATGAAAACCATTTTGCCTGGACAAACGATTGGTATTATCGGTGGTGGTCAACTCGGACGAATGATGGGGTTGGCAGCAAAAGAGGCTGGATTTAAAATCGCAGTTCTTGATCCTGTGATGGATTCACCATGCGGTCAAATTGCGGATATTCGAATTGTTGCCCCATATAATGATGCGGCTGCACTCGAAGAACTTGGTGAAGTAAGTGACGTGATTACGTATGAATTTGAAAATATCGATTATGAAGGATTAAAACACCTTACTGAAATAGCGCATGTTCCACAAGGCGCCGAACTTGTACGTATTACTCAAAATCGCATAAATGAAAAAGCAGAAATAACTGCGGCGGGTGCTCCGGTTGCCAAGTATATAACTGCGCAGACTTACGAAGAACTGAAGGAGAAAATAGCCGACGTTGGGTTCCCATGCATCGTCAAAACTGCATTTGGCGGTTATGACGGTAAAGGGCAAGTAAAGATTGATTCAATAGAAGAGATCCACACGGCGGAATCGCTTTTTGAGCACTCGGCTTGTATAGCGGAAGCTTTTGTCCCTTTTGAAAAAGAAGTTTCTGTCATTATCCAGCGCAATGCTGCGGGCGAATCGTACTGCCTACCAGTTGCGGAAAACATTCATAAAGATCATATTTTACACGAATCGATTGTTCCGGCACGGGTACATGCAAGCGTCTTAGCACAAGCTGAAGAAGCCGCCATGAAAATAGCGGATCATCTACAACTTGTTGGCACGCTTGCAGTAGAAATGTTTGTTCTTGAAGACGATAAGATTGTCATTAACGAACTTGCGCCCAGACCACATAACTCAGGTCATTACACAATTGAAGCATGTAATATCTCACAGTTTCATCAGCATATTCGTGCGGTTTGCGGATGGCCTTTACGAAAGCCGAGATTATGGGCACCTTCTATAATGGTAAACGTTCTTGGAGAACATGTTGCGCCACTGAAAAAGATTGTGACAAACTATCCAGATTGGTCAATCCACTTATACGGTAAAGCTGAAGCGAAAATAAAGCGTAAAATGGGACATGTAACAATTATGACAGATGATATTGAAAAAGTATTAGTCGAAATTGAATCTACGGGCATTTGGTCCGAAGAGTATTAAATATTATAAACGACTCAGACTTGATTGACAAAGACGTTTCAACTAAATCTACTACCATTTGGGAGGAATTAAACATGACAAAAGTAAATGTATACGTGACACTCCGTGAAAGTGTTGTTGATCCACAAGGGACGGCAGCAAAAGAAGCGCTACAGACGATGGGCTATAGCGAAGTTGAAAACGTTCGAATCGGTAAGCTAATCGAACTTGAACTAGAAGGTTCAACTGCAGATATTGAAGTTCGGGTTAAAGAGATGTGCGAAAAACTTCTCGTAAATGAAGTTATCGAAGATTACCGATACGAAATCGGGGAGGTCGCGGGCAAATGAAGTTCGCAGTTCTAGTTTTTCCAGGGTCGGGTTCAGACGTTGACATGCATCACGCGGTAACAGAAGTACTTGGTGAAAAAGCTGAGTACGTTTGGCATACAGAAGCAAAACTGGAGTCATTCGATGCCGTACTTATTCCAAGCGGTGCGTCATACGGCGATTACCTTCGTCCGGGTGCACTGACGAAAAGTTCACCAGCAATAGCGGAATTGAAAAGCTTTGCCGCATCGGGTAAGCCTGTTTTAGGTGTGGGCAATGGCTTTCAAATTCTAACGGAAAATGGGATTCTTCCAGGTGCGTTCCTTCAAAATAAAGGATTGAAATTTAGATCAGGAAAAACTAAATTAACGGTCCAAAATACAGACTCAGCATTCACGTCTAGCTATGAACAAGAACAAGAAATTACGATTCCATTTGCCCATCAATACGGGAACTACTTTGTGGATGAAAATACATTAGCTGAACTAAAAAATACAAATCGTATCGCTTTTACATATTCGGATGGTTGCGTCGATGGTAGCACCGGCAACATTGCAGGCGTATTGAATGAACAAGGAAATGTTCTTGGCGTTATGCCACTTCCAGAACGTGCAGTTGAGGAAATAATTGGTGGGGTAGATGGATTGCCTTTATTCAATTCAATCTTGAAAAGGTGGAGTGAAAATAATGTCAACTAATCATGAACCGACTACACAACAAATTAAAGATGAAAAAATCTATCGTCAAATGGGAATGACCGACGAAGAGTTTGACCTTGCAGTGGGACTACTAGGTCGTCTTCCAAACTATACGGAAACAGGTTTGTTTTCCGCTATGTGGTCTGAGCATTGTTCGTATAAAAGTTCAAAACCAGTGCTTCGTAAATTCCCTACAGATGGACCTCGTGTTCTTCAAGGACCAGGTGAAGGTGCGGGTATTGTCGATATTGGCGATAATCAAGCAGCTGTTTTCAAAATGGAGTCTCATAACTCGCCATCAGCAATCGAGCCTTTCATCGGTGCGGCAACGGGAGCGGGCGGAGTTCTACGGGACGTATTTTCAATGGGTGCCCGTCCAGTAGCACTCGTTAACTCGCTTCGGTTTGGAGACTTAACAGATGCACGTGACCGTTTCTTGTTTGAAGAAGCAGTAGCGGGTATCGCTAGTTACGGAAATGGCATCGGTATACCGACAATCGCGGGAGAAGTGCAGTTTGATAATTGTTATTCAAGACGTCCACTCGTCAATGCGATGGCTGTCGGATTGTTAAACCATGAAGATATTCAAAAAGGTGTTGCTGCAGGTGTTGGCAATACAGTTATGTATGCGGGAGCAAAAACAGGACGGGATGGCATACACGGAGCGACAATGTCTTCTTCTGAAGTAGCAGTGGATGAAGATGCAGAATTACCGGTTATGCAAGGCGGAGATCCATTCCTTGAGAAATTGGTGATGGATGCTTGTCTAGAGCTTGTGAAATCGGATGCGCTTATCGGTATTCAAGATATGGGTGCTGCCGGACTGTCATCAGCTTCAGCAGAAATGGCATCTAGTGCGGGTTACGGCGTTGAGATGAACCTTGACCTTGTTCCACAACGTGAAGAAGGAATGACGGCATATGAAATGATGCTGTCTGAATCTCAAGAGCGTATGCTTATTGTTGTGAAAAAAGGCCGTGAACAAGAAGTAACAGATCTCTTTGCAAAATATGGCGTTGAAGCAGTTTCTATTGGAAAAGTAACGGACGATAAAATGCTTCGTCTTCTTCATAAAGGGGAAGTTGTTGCAGAAGTATCAGCAGATGCTCTCGCTGAAGATGCTCCAGTTTACAATAAGAAATCTGAAGAACCGGCATACTTTAGAGAATTCCAAGCGATGGAAATGACAGAACCTGTCGTTGAAGATTTGACTGAAACGCTAAAAGCATTGCTAAAACGTCCAACAATTGCTTCAAAAGAATGGGTCTATAATCAGTTTGATACACACGCTCGTCGTAATACAGTTGTTGCACCAGGTTCTTCTGCGGGCGTTATCCGTGTAACGGGTACAAACAAAGGTCTTGCGATGACATCTGATTGTAACTCTCGTTATGTGTATTTGGATCCAGAAACTGGTGGAAAAATTGCAGTTGCCGAGGCGGCACGTAACATTATTTGTTCCGGCGCTGAACCAATCGCAATTACAGATTGCCTGAACTTCGGTAGCTCGGACAAGCCGGAAGTATTTTGGCAGTTTGAAAAGTCAGCCGCAGGAATTTCGGATGCATGCCTTAAGTTGAATGCGCCAGTAATTAGCGGCAACGTTTCATTATCCAATGAAGTGAACGGCGTTCCGGTTTATCCAACACCAACAATTGGTATGGTTGGTCTTGTGCATGATTTGTCCCAAGTAACGACAACTGAATTTAAACATGCAGGCGATCTCATTTATGTAATTGGTGAAACTTCACTTGATTTTGGCGGTAGTGAGCTTCAACAAATGACAGAAGGAAAGATTTTTGGTCAAGCGCCAGCGATTGATCTTGATATCGAGGCGGCACGCCAGAAAGCACTTCTTTCAGCAATTCAAAGTCATCTTGTTCAGTCAGCAACAGACTTGTCAGAAGGCGGTTTCTCAGTAGCACTTTGTGAGAAAGCATTTGGCACGGAAGGTTTAGGTGCGGAAGTAACAATTTCTGGATCTGCTGTAACGGCTCTATTTAGTGAAACACAATCACGTTTCCTTGTAACCGTGAAAGAAGAAAATGTGCAAGCATTTGAAGAAGCAGTGGAAGATGCAGTGAAAATTGGTACAGTTACAGAAAATAACCGAATTGTTATTCAAGGCGACGATAATTCGGTACTAATTGATGGAACAGTTGAAGAGTTCCAATCCGCATGGGGAGGCGCTATTGAATGCTTGCTGAACTTAGAGGCCTAAACGAAGAGTGCGGCGTGTTCGGCATTTGGGGTCACGAAGATGCGGCGCAGATCAGTTATTATGGGCTGCACGCATTGCAACACCGGGGGCAAGAAGGGGCCGGTATTGTCACAAAAGACGAAAAAGGGCTTCATGTAGTAAAAGGCGAGGGACTTGTTAATGAAGTGTTTTCAGGTGATGAAATCACTACTTTAAAAGGACACTCTGCAATTGCTCAAGTACGTTATACGACGGAGAATGGCCGTGGAATCGAAAACGTTCAGCCACTTGTTTTCCGTTCAACAACAGGCAGTCTTTCCGTTGCTCACAACGGAAACATTGTGAACGCAGTCGAACTAAGGGAGCATCTTGAACGTCAAGGAAGTATTTTTCAGACCAATTCAGATACAGAAGTGCTTGCGCATTTAATAAAAAGAAGCAGCGGTTCGTTAAATCAACGTGATCGTGTGAAGAAAGCATTAGCTATGTTAAAGGGTGCTTTCGCATTTGTTATGCTGACTGAAGATGGATTGATGATTGCACAGGATCCGAACGGCATACGTCCACTATCACTTGGAAAACTAGGGGATGCGTGGGTTGTCGCTTCAGAAACATGTGCGTTTGATATTATAGGGGCAGAATGGATTCGTTCAGTTGAGCCGGGGGAACTAATCATTATTAATGATAAAGGCCTTCAGTCCGAACGATTTGCACCTGCTGCAGACTCCGCGATGTGCTCGATGGAATATGTCTATTTCGCACGACCGGATTCGGACATTGACGATATTAATATTCACTCTGCACGGAAGCGCTGCGGGAAACGACTTGCGCGCGAAATGAAAATCGAAGCGGATGTTGTTACTGGAGTACCTGACTCAAGTATTTCCGCGGCGATTGGTTTTTCTGAGGAGAGCGGAATTCCCTACGAACTTGGTTTAATTAAAAGTCGTTACGTAGGTAGGACATTCATTCAACCATCACAAGAATTACGTGAACAAGGCGTTAAGATGAAATTATCTCCAGTGCGTCAAGTTGTCAAAGGCAAACGAGTTGTCATGGTAGATGATTCGATTGTTCGCGGTACGACGTCCAGACGAATTGTGAAAATGTTGAAAGAAGCAGGCGCGACAGAAGTTCACGTTGTGATTGCTTCGCCACCGCTTGTTAGTCCATGTTTTTACGGTGTAGACATTAGTACGGATTCGGAACTGATCGCAACTAATCGCACGGTGGAAGAAATTCGAGATCTTATCGAAGCCGATTCGCTTACATTCCTATCACCAGAAGGCATGCTTGAATCGATTGGACGACCAGATACTACAAAAAACTGTGGCCAATGTCTTGCATGTTTCACAGGAGAATATCCGACAGATATTTACGCGGATACGGCAATGCCGCACGAAAAAGAAATCGTTAGATAAAGGGGACTTTTCTATGTCGAATGCGTATGAAAAAGCAGGAGTCAATATTGAGGCTGGCTATGAGTCAGTTGAACGGATGAAATCGCATGTTGAACGCACTGTGCGTAAAGGTGTGGCAGGAACGTTCGGTGGTTTCGGTGGAATGTTTGATCTTTCTGCCTTGAATTATAAAGAGCCGGTACTTATTTCCGGTACGGATGGTGTCGGAACGAAGTTGAAACTCGCATTTATGGCAGATAAGCATGACACAATCGGTATTGACTGTGTCGCTATGTGTGTCAACGATATTGTTGCACAAGGTGCAGAGCCACTTTACTTCCTCGATTACATCGCGCTTGGAAAAGCAGTGCCTGAAAAAGTTGAAGCAATTGTTAAAGGAATTGCAGACGGTTGTGTGCAATCCGGTGCAGCACTTATCGGTGGGGAAACGGCTGAGATGCCAGGTCTCTACAAAATCGATGAGTATGATTTAGCTGGTTTTGCCGTTGGTGCATGTGAGAAAAGCAATATCGTAACGGGTGAAAAAGTTGTTGAAGGTGACGTTCTAGTTGGACTTGCTTCAAGCGGTATTCATTCAAACGGTTTTTCACTTGTGCGTAAAATCGTCATTGAAGATCAAGGAAATACAATCGATAGCGTTATCGAAGGTTATGAAGATCTTGGTACAGTAGGAGACGCTCTTCTTGAGCCGACAAAAATTTATGCGTTGCCTGTACTTCAAATGCATTCAGAACTTGATGTGCATTCAATGGGACATATTACAGGCGGAGGATTCTTTGAAAACTTACCACGTATGCTTCCTGAAGGATTTGCGGCGGAAGTTGACCTCGGTTCATGGCCAGTACTTCCCGTATTCAACATGCTGAAAGAAAAAGGCGAGCTGACGGATAAAGACTTGTATAGCGTATTTAATATGGGTGTTGGCTTTGTGATTGCGTTACCTGAGGCACAAGCCAATGCTGCGATTAAAATCGCTGAAGAACATGGTGAGAAAGCATTCAAAATTGGACGTGTTACAGCAGGCGAAGGCGTTCAATTTATAGGTGAGCATGACGGGAGCCTTACAGAATGACCCGTAAAGTAAAGATTGCCGTTTTCGCTTCTGGAAGCGGCAGTAATTTTGCGGCACTTGAAGAAGCGTGCAAAAACGGTGAATTGAATGCTGAAATCGTTCTTATGGTGACGAATAAACCAGAAGCGTACGCAGTTGAACGCGCAAAAAAGGCTGGCATTCCAGCTTTGGTATTCCGACCAAAAGAGTTCGAATCAAAAGATGCGTATGAAGTAGCGATACTGAATGCACTCCGTGAATCAGGAGCTGAATGGCTCGTCTTAGCGGGATATATGCGTCTGATTGGACCGGTTTTATTGTCGGCATATCCTTCGAAAATCATTAATATTCATCCATCGCTTCTCCCTTCATTTCCGGGAAAAGACGCGATTGGACAAGCAGTTGGACATGGTGTGAAAGTAACGGGCGTGACCGTTCACTTAGTCGATGCGGGAATGGATACGGGGCCTATTCTTGCCCAGTATGCCGTTGATGTAGTTGACGGGGATGCCGAAAAAACAGCTCAAGCGATTCACGCCGTTGAACATTATTTATATAAAGATACTTTGAGTGAACTTTTTAGCCGATAAGTATATAGGTTGACTAGGTGAATATGTGTATAAACCTAGCGTAGGTGCCTTACTGGGGCAGCCGAAGCAAGTTGGAAGGAATTCTTTAATTCAACATATACGAGTGTTAACTGATGAAAAATGGAGGGTTTTATTCGTGAAAAAACGTGCATTGCTAAGCGTGTCGGACAAAAATGGAATATTGGAATTTGCTAAGGTGCTTGAAGGTCTTGGTTATGAACTTCTATCTACTGGCGGAACGATGAAACATTTAGCGGACAATGGTGTTGGCGTAACGGCTGTTGACGCTGTCACTGGTTTCCCTGAAATAATGGAAGGCCGTGTGAAAACACTGAACCCATTAATTCATGGTGGGCTACTTGCAAAACAAGATGATCCATCTCACATCGCGGAAATGGAAGAGCACGGTATTCAGCCGATTGATATCGTTTGTGTAAACTTATATCCGTTTAAAGAAACAATTTCAAAACCGGATGTTTCGGCTGATGATGCAATTGAGAATATCGACATTGGTGGTCCAGCGATGCTTCGTGCATCAGCGAAAAATCATGCGTATGTCACAGTTATCGTCGATGCAACGGATTATGATCAAGTAATTTCCGAGTTAACTGCAGATGGCCAAACAACTCTTGAAACACGCAGACGTTTAGCGGCAAAAGTATTCCGTCACACGGCAGCATACGATGCACTTATTTCAGGCTATTTAACAGATCTTTCGGGCGAAGAATTCCCGGAACAAGTAACGTATACATACGAATTGAAACAGCCGCTTCGTTACGGCGAAAACCCACATCAAAAAGCAGCGTTTTATAGCCGTCCACTCGGTTCGGATTTCTCAATCGCATCTGCAACACAATTACATGGTAAAGAACTTTCATACAACAATATTCAAGATGCGAACGCGGCCATTCAAATAGTCAAAGAATTCGATATTGCAGCAGCAGTTGCAGTGAAGCATATGAATCCTTGTGGTGTTGGTACAGGCGAAACTGTTTTCGATGCGTTTTCAAAAGCATACGAAGCAGACTCTACGTCAATCTTCGGTGGCATTATCGCATTGAACCGTGAAGTAGATGCGGCAACTGCTGAGAAACTTTCAGGAATTTTCCTTGAAATTATTATCGCACCGTCATTTACCAAAGAAGCGATTGAAATTTTGACGAAGAAGAAAAATATTCGTTTGATGACGATTTCATTTGATCAAAACAAAAAAGACCAGTGGAATACAGTTTCTGTCGAAGGTGGACTTTTAATGCAAGAACCAGATGCATATGGATTTGCGGATGCAGACATCAAAGTTGCGACAGACCGTGAGCCGACAGAAGTTGAGTGGGAAGCGATGAAACTTGGATGGGCTGTTGTGAAACATGTGAAGTCGAACGCGATTGTTGTTTCAGACGATCATATGACACTTGGCGTTGGTGCTGGACAGATGAACCGTGTCGGAGCAGCGAATATCGCACTTACACAAGCAGGCGAACGTGCAAAAGGCGCAGCACTTGCATCGGACGCATTTTTCCCGATGGATGATACAGTCGAGGCTGCCGCAAAAGCAGGCATTACGGCAATTATCCAACCGGGCGGATCCGTGAAAGACGAAGATTCGATTAAAAAAGCAAACGAATACGGCATTACGATGGTATTCACTGGCGTACGTCACTTCAAACACTAAGGGGGAATCTGCATTGAAAGTACTCGTTATCGGGAGTGGTGGTCGCGAACATGCGATTGCTAGACAGTTCAATGTCTCTCCTTCAGTAAATAAAGTATTTGTTGCACCAGGCAATGATGGCATGAAAAACGATGCTGAATGTGTACAAATTAGCGCGACAGATTTTGAAGCACTCGCTTCATTTGTGAAAGAAAACACGATCGACTTGACGTTTGTCGGTCCAGAACAGCCGCTTGCAAAAGGAATTGTGGATTATTTCACGGAGCGCGGATTAAAAGTGTTTGGTCCGACGAAAGCGGCGGCACAAATTGAAGGCAGTAAGTCATTCGCGAAAGAATTGATGGCGAAGTACGACATTCCGACAGCCGGATATGGAACATTCACGGACGCGGAAGAGGCGAAAGCATTTATCCGTGAAAATGGAGCGCCGATTGTTGTAAAGGCAGATGGTTTAGCAGCAGGGAAAGGCGTTATCGTTGCAATGACATTGGATGAAGCCCTTGAAGCAGTCGACGATATGATCGGGAACCAGAAGTTCGGAGAGTCATCTTCTAAGGTTGTTATTGAAGAGTTCCTAGACGGCGAGGAGTTCTCATACATGTCGTTCGTCCATGACGGACAGATTTATCCAATGGTTGTCGCGCAAGACCATAAACGAGCGTATGACGGGGATACAGGACCGAATACGGGCGGTATGGGTGCATACTCACCGGTACCTCAAATTTCAGATGCAGTCGTTCAGGAAGCGTATGACAAAGTTGTTGTTCCTACGGTTAAAGCGATGGCGGCAGAAGGTGTTCCGTTCACAGGAATTCTTTATGCGGGACTTATTCTGACTGAAGATGGTCCAAAAACGATTGAATTCAACGCGCGCTTCGGAGATCCTGAAACACAAGTGGTTCTGCCACGAATGGTATCCGATTTCGGTGAATTCATGATGGCGCTTATGGATAGCAAGCCATATGAGTTGAAATGGAATGATGAGGCTATGTTGGGCGTCGTCGTTGCGGCGGATAACTATCCTGGGGATGTTGTGAAAGGTGCAGCACTTCCAGATTTAGATGTTTTGTCCGCACAAGGCTTAGATGTCTTCCATGCTGGCACAAAAGCGAGTGACACTGGATTTGTCGGTAACGGCGGTCGCGTGATTCTCATTACAGCGAAAGCTGATTCACTAAAACAAGCACAAGAAGACGTATACAAAGGCTTGTCCCAACTTGAATGGGACGGATTCTTCTACCGGAAGGATATTGGCTGGCGTACGTTTGAATAAATAAAACAGGACCACCTTCTCGTTTGTGAGAAGGTGGTTTTTTGATCGGAAATATGGAATACGTAATTGCAGGATTAATCAAGACATCTATACATAAACCTCCCTCGACTTATAGAAATTGCAATAAAGTTTGAAAATGGAGCAGGACTTGTTGATGTATGGTCCTATTTTGGAGTTACTATTGTATGGGGGTATTGATTTTCATACTGGCGACAGTCGCTTTCAATAGACGAATGAAAGACTGAACTTTATCCCAAGTCTTGGATGATCTAAGATTCGATTTTTTCGTTGAAACAAAGAGAAATCGTTTCCGATAACGTATAATTAATATTAAAGATAGCTTTATTGATGACACAAGTATTCTAGGGAGGAATAGAAAAAATGCCGCTTGAAAACGAAGAGCAATGGATGACAACAGACCCTTTAGTTGGATTAAGTGAAGAAGAAGCTCGTAATAGGTTAGAGAAATACGGCGCGAACAAGTTGGTAGGCGCAAAGAGTCGCTCATTACTTGAACGGATTTTCTCTCAGATTAACAATGTGCTCATTTATGTGTTGATTGTCGCGGCGGTAATATCCGGCTTACTTGGTGAACTCGTGGACTCAATCATTATTGGACTGGTCGTCGTTATCAACGCGATTGTCGGAGTCATTCAAGAATCGAAAGCTGAAGAAGCGTTGGAAGCATTGAAAAGTATGACTACACCCAAAGCACTTGTACGCAGGAATGGGGAACAGCAAGAAGTCCCATCCGAAGATGTTGTTCCTGGAGACGTTATCGTACTTGACGCAGGCAGATACGTTCCGTGCGATATTCGACTCACGGAATCCGTCAATTTGAAAATAGATGAGGCTGCACTGACGGGTGAATCCGTGCCTGTAGACAAAGATGCGGGTTTCACTGGAAATCGTACATTGCCCATTGGAGATCAGAAAAACATGGCGTTCATGTCGACGCTCGCAACATACGGACGCGCGACCGGGATTGCTGTAGCAACGGGTATGGCGACCGAAATTGGAAAAGTTGCCGCAATGCTCGAGAAAGAATCGGATAACGAAACGCCTCTTCAAAAAAGTCTCGCCCAGTTGGGCAAATATTTAGGTATCGCCGCGATCCTTATTTGTGCCTTGATTTTTGGTATCGGTATTTTACAAGGGCGTGAAATTTTTGACATGTTTATGCTATCTGTGAGTCTTGCAGTTGCTGCAATTCCAGAAGGTATGCCCGCAATTGTTTCCATCGTCCTTGCAATCGGTGTTCAACGGATGATTAAGCAACATGTCATTATAAGAAAACTACCAGCGGTTGAAGCACTTGGTTCAGTGAACGTAATTTGTTCAGATAAAACAGGAACATTAACTCAAAACAAAATGACAGTCATCGAGTTTTTTACAGACGGTTCTTTTTATAATTTGACGGAAGCAAGCGAGGACGATCATGTTCACCAACTGCTTTTTGAAAATATCACTTTATGCAATGACGCCACATATTCCAGTGAAACTGAAACGGGGGATCCGACTGAAATTGCTCTTCTTGTTGCGGCAAATCGGTTTGAACTTAAAAAGAATGAGCTTAACGATAAGCATCCCCGGATAGATGAAATTCCTTTTGATTCCAATCGAAAACTTATGACGACAATTAATGCGTACGACGGGATTTCTTATGTGCATACAAAAGGTGCAATCGATGGATTGCTAGTAAAATGTACCCATTATGAAACAGCGGAAGGCCCCAAGCCATTGAATGAAGATGCCGAAAAGCTCATTTTGGAACATGCTTCGAGGATGTCTAATAAGGCCCTTCGTGTATTGGGATCCGCATATAAAAAAATAGAACAAGTGCATTCGATGGACCCGGAAAGTATTGAAGAGAAGCTAATCTTCATCGGTCTTGTAGGGATGATTGATCCTCCCCGTGAAGAAGTGAAAGAAGCGATTAAAGTAACAAAAAAAGCAGGCATTCGAACAGTAATGATTACGGGAGATCACCGAGATACAGCATTTGCGATTGCGCAGGAACTTGGCATTGCGGCAGACAAATCAGAAGTGATTGATGGAAAAACGCTTGAATCGCTTACGAAAGAACAATTGATTGAAAAAAGTGGGTATACGAATGTCTATGCTCGGGTTTCTCCTGAACATAAAGTGAAAATCGTGCAAGCGCTCAAAGCAAAAGGAAATACCGTTTCGATGACGGGCGACGGCGTAAACGACGCGCCTTCTTTAAAAGCAGCGGATATTGGCGTGGCGATGGGAATTACAGGAACGGATGTCGCCAAAGGTGCCTCGGATATGATTTTGACAGATGATAATTTTGGATCTATTGTAAAGGCCGTTGAAGAAGGGCGTACAATTTACCGTAACATTAAAAAAGCAATTATTTTCTTATTGTCTTGTAATTTGGGTGAGATTATTGCGCTGTTTACAGCCATTCTTCTCGGTTGGCCCGTAATCCTACGTCCAGTTCATATTCTTTGGGTGAACTTGGTGACGGATTCATTTCCTGCACTTTCGCTTGGAGTAGATCCTGAAGAAGCGGATGTTATGAAAGAAAAACCGCGTCATCGAGATGAAAGTATTTTTCATGGAACGATTCCGTTCTTACTATTAAATGGTTTGTTAATTGGGGCAATTACATTGGTTGCATTTACAATTGGTGTTTATTCATCAGGTGCATATGAAGGTAGCATCCTATTACTAGGGTCTGAAACAATTTCTGAAAATGCAATTATGCACGGACAAACAATGGCATTTCTAGCGCTTAGCTTCTCACAGTTATTTCATTCGTTGAATTTTAGGTCAATAAATCGTTCAATATTCAAAGCGGGTATCTTTAAAAACAAGTTTCTTATCTATTCGATTTTACTAGGAATCACACTGCAAGTAGCAATTGTCTCCATTGGACCGATTGCAAAATTATTTAGTGTGCATTCACTTGGTTTTACGGATTGGGCACTAATTTCCGCTTTAAGTCTCTTGCCACTAGTTGTGAATGAATTGACTAAGATTTTCAGAAAGTAGGTCGTACAAACAAAAAAGGGGGTTCGCAATTTACGAACCTCCCTTTTCTATTAGTCTGCTTTACAAATCCAACCTCCAAAGATGTTTGTCGTGAAGAACTTGGCAATTTTACCAAACCCGGCTTCTTGCAGCAAGCGAGCAATTTCCTCTTCTGGAAGAAAAGATAGTCCAAGTACAGCTTTCTCCATTTCATCCACATCTGCTTCAGTCAAGTCTGTCGAGTCGAGCCAATACGTTTTCCACAAAACAAATAACTCATCAAAAGCGGGGGTATTTGCATCTCCATACATGGACGCCAACACAAAAGGTGCGCCAGGTGATAGATGTTGTCTAATTTTCTTTAATAGATGTAATTTTTCATCGTTGTCTGGAATAAAGTGAAGGACGAGCATACACGTCGCCGCATCGTATATCTTGCCGATTTCTACGTCATCAATTGTTCCTTCTATAAATTCCACTCGGTCTGTCATTTTTAAATCGATTGCTTTCATTCTCGCAATGTCGAGCATAGGTGGCGCGGGATCGACCGCGGTGAATGTCCAATTAGGATTTGTCGGTCCAAACGCGGTGAGTTCATTGCCACCGCCAGCGCCAATGAGTAAAAGATCTGCATGTTCTTCTGTATGCGCGCGGAGATAGGCTTGTACAAGCCTGAACATGGCATCGTAAGTCGGTAGTGTTCGCCGTACTCCTTTGTCATACTCTGTGGCCATATCTTTATCGAATGTCATTTTTTCCGTCATGTTATCAAATCCAATCATTCGTAATACTATACTATTTCGTCAAAAGAAAGAAGAATCCTTTGTACTATCAGAGTTTTCCAACTCCCTATTTATTTCATTCGTGCTATGCTACGATAAATAAATAGAATTGTTTTTTTAAAGGGAGTGGATTTCATGTGGGGACATGCTGAAATAAAGGAACAACTGCAAGTAATCGATGGGAAGAAAGCGCCTGATCTTGTCATTATTAATGCCGATTATTTACACTCAATTTATAAAAAATGGATGACAGGAAATATATGGGTAGCGGGCAATCGGATTGTTTACGTTGGGAAAGAAATGCCAGAAATCACTGAGGGCACTGAAATATTCGATGCGGTTGGCAAGAAGATCGTACCAGGCTATATCGAACCTCATGTCCATCCATTTCAATTATACAATCCACTAACGTTTGCGGATTATGCGGCGGGGCTTGGAACGACGACATTTATTATGGATAACCTTACTTTTTTCATGAACCTTGATAATGAAACATCGTTTTCATTTCTCGATCAATTGAACGAATTGCCGTTTTCATTTTATTGGTGGGCACGTTTTGATTCCCAGACGGTCCTTCAAAATGAAAGTAAGTTATTCAACGAAAAGGATATTGCTGAATGGCTAGAGCGTTCTGATGTGTTAATGGGCGGCGAATTAACCGGCTGGCCAAGACTGATGCATGGGGATCCGAACATGTTCGCTTCCGTTCAAGCCGCAAAACGGGCGGGTAAAAAAATTGAAGGGCATTACCCCGGTGCATCTGAACGGACATTAGCGCGTATGCGACTACTTGGGACGGACGGTGATCATGAAGCGATGACAGTGGAAGAAGTCGAATCGAGGCTTCTGCATGGCTATGCCGTCACGCTTCGTTACTCATCCATAAGACCGGATCTTCCGCATTTATTAAAGGACATTGTCGACAAAAATCTAAATGTGTTCGATCATCTGATGATGACAACAGATGGCTCTACACCGTCATTTTATAGGGACGGCGTGATGGATAAGTGCATCCGTACGGCAATAGAAGCAGGGGTGCCGCCAATCGATGCATATTTAATGGCGTCGTACAACGTCGCACGCTATTATGATATGGCAGACTTGCACGGAGTTCTTGCAACGGGGCGTTATGCGACGTTAAATGTCTTGAACGATGAGTTGGATCCTGTACCGACAGATGTGCTGTCAAAAGGAGTATGGTTGAAACAAGCCGGTGAATCGACACAATCACTTGGTACAATTGACTGGACCACGGTTGGACAGTTTGCACCAGCGTTCAGCCTGGAAGAATCGGACTTTGTCTTCAATGATTCTTTAGGGGTCGAAATGGTGAATGATGTCATTACAAAACCATACGATGTGACGGTGGACACGTCTGTCAATAAGCTGGCGGATGATCATGACGAAAGTTTTCTGATGCTCATCGACCAATATGGAAAGTGGCGCGTAAACACGATGATTAAAGGTTTTGCAACAAGTTTAGAAGGCTTTGCCTCATCTTATTCAAACACTGGGGATATCATTTTAATTGGAAAAGATAAAAGCGAGATGCTGAATGCATTTAATGAAGTAAAGCGGATAGGCGGCGGCATGGTGCTTGCGGAAAACGAAGGGATTGTGACAACGCTTCCACTCCCAATCGGCGGTGGATTATCAGCAGAACCATTGAAAATCCTTATTCCGCAAGAATTGGAAATGAAAGCGGCTTTGAAAGAGCGCGGATATCATCATGTGGACGCGGTGTACACGCTGTTGTTTCTACAATCAACCCATTTGCCGTACGTCCGTATTACACAAATGGGAATGTATGATGTATTGAATAATAAAGTACTGATTCCGGTTACGGAAAGATAGGAGAAATCGATGAAAAGGAAAATAACTACGTGGCTTATTATAGCACTAGCAACGTTGTTACTTGTGGCATGCTCGACAGAAGGAAAAGGAGAAAAACCTGAAACGCTACCTTCGAAAGAGGATAAAGAAAGTATGGGGACAACGTATACGTTTCCATTTACAGGAATTTCGTCAGAAGAGGAAACTACAAGACGCCCTGTTCTTGCAACGATTAATAATCATCCGCTCGCGAGACCTCAATCGGGTATAAGCGATGCAGACATTGTCTATGAATTTGTTGCGGAGGGCAATGTGACGAGGCTTCTTGCATTATTTCAAAGTGAGTTGCCCGAACAAATCGGCCCGATTCGTAGCGCAAGAGATTACTTTGTCGAAGTGGCAAAAGGATTGGATGCCTTTTACGTTGCGCATGGATATAGTCCAGATGCGTTAGCCCTTCTCCAAAGTGGCTATGTTGATAGTATAAATGGCATGCAATACGATGGGACTCTTTTTAAACGTTCGACGGATCGAAAAGCACCTCATAATTCCTATATATCAGGGGAAAATATTCTTAAAGCTGAACAGGACACAAATGCTTCGATGGAAATGAACAAAGCGCCTTCGCTTTCTTTCCATGAATCTATTGAAAGTGCTAAAATAGGAGATAGTGCAAGTGAAATGGAAGTTCGCAATGGCTCACATCCAAACTTTACGAGTACATATTCGTATAATGAGGAAAAAGGTTCGTATAGGCGGACTGTCAACGACATTGTGACAATCGATCAATTGAATGATAAAGAAGTGGAAGTATCCAACGTGATTGTGTTTCAAACAGCCCATCGGACAATAGACGATGCCGGGAGACAAGTAATCGATCTTGAATCGGGTGGTAAAGGACTGCTATTCCAGGCGGGGGTCGCAAAAGAAATCGAATGGAAAAATATCGATGGCATTCTTACTCCGATAGAAAATGGAGTTACCGCGAAACTTGTTCCTGGTAAGACATGGATTCATGTCGTTCCAACGCAACCCGACTTAGACGCTTTGGTTACCTTCACCCCTTGATAAAGTGAAACTTCAATTAGAGAGAGGTAAAAAGTATGCAAATAGACAAAATCCGTGGAGAACAAACGAATCAGTTATTTAAGGCAATGCTTGAGCTGAAGGACCTCGATGAATGTTATGAGTTTTTTGATGATCTTTGTACAATTAGTGAAATCCAATCGCTTGGTCAGCGGCTTGAAGTGGCGCAAATGCTTAAGTTGAAAAATACGTATGATACAATCCAACATGAAACAGGTGCAAGCACGGCAACGATATCACGAATCCGCCGCTGTGTGGATTACGGTTCTGGTGGATACAATAAAATACTAGGCCGACTTTATCCTGAAATAAAGGAAGTTGTCGACAAAAAGTAAGTTTTGATCATTTAGAACTGGACGGAGAAAGAATCCGTCCGGTTTTTTTGCTATAATAAAGGAACGAACAAAAAAGGACTAGGTGGTTGAATATGGATTTTACTAAATGGCGTCATGCCTTTAAATTAGACCCGGCAAAATCAGTGACAGATGAAGAAATTGAGCTTCTTGCGGAATCTGGAACGGATGGAATTATTGTCGGTGGAACGGACGGAATTACGCTAGATAACGTACTTGACTTACTCGTGCGGATTCGTAGATACGCTGTTCCGGTTGCACTCGAAGTGTCGACGGTTGAATCGGTCACGCCAGGTTTCGATTATTACTTTATTCCAACCGTTCTTAATTCGACAAAAGCGGAGTGGATTAACGGCATCCACCATGCGGCCCTACGTGAATACGGCCATATGATGGACTGGGATGAAATTATTACAGAAGGCTATTGCATTATGAATATAGATTGTAAAGCGGCACAGCTGACAGGTGTTAGCAAAGTGCCTGACGAAGAAGACGTTATCGCATATGCGCGTATGACGGAGAATCTATTTAAATTGCCAATCTTTTATATGGAGTATAGCGGTACATATGGTGATCCAGAAATCGTTCGTGCTGCGGCGAATGTACTCGAAAACACGAAGCTTTTTTACGGCGGTGGGATAACAAATGCCCAAGATGCGAAAACCATGGGAGAAATTGCACATACAGTGATTGTTGGAAATGTCATCTATGATGATTTCAAAGCTGCACTTTCAACGGTAGATGCAGTGAAATCCGTTTCCAAAAATGCGTGAAAAAGTGTATGATGAAGAACGAACGTTCTGAGAGGCGGTATGATTATGAAACAAATAGCGGAAAACTTACTTACAGGCATGAACCCCGAACAGGCGCGTGCGGTAAAAAAAACAGAAGGTGCATTGCTCATTATGGCAGGTGCCGGATCAGGTAAAACACGTGTCCTAACACACCGGATTGCATACTTAGTCGTTGAAAAAAGTGTGTATCCTTCAAATATATTGGCCATTACATTTACGAATAAAGCAGCACGCGAAATGAGAGAACGAATCGACGGATTGCTTGGTGCTGGAACTGGCGAGCGCATGTGGGTATCGACATTCCACTCGATGTGTGTACGTATTTTACGAAGAAATGTCGATCGAATTGGGATTTCAAAAACGTTTTCGATACTTGATTCTGGAGATCAACTAACTGTCATTCGCAATGTGTTAAAAGATCTTAATCTTGATCCGAAACAAAATGATCCACGTGCCATGCTAAACGCAATTAGCACAGCGAAGAACGAATGCATCGATGCAGAAATGTACCGCAGCCGCATTAGCAATTTCAATCCATACGAAAAAACAATTGCAGACGTCTACGATGGTTATTCGAAACGATTGAGACAAAACCAATCCTTCGATTTTGACGATTTGATTATGATGACGCTCGTTCTTTTCGAGCGCGTACCGGACGTCCTCGAATATTACCAAAACAAGTTTCAATATATACATGTCGACGAATACCAAGATACCAATAACGCCCAGTATAGGCTCGTTAATATGCTGGCGGACAAGTTTAAAAACTTATGTGTTGTAGGCGACTCGGATCAGTCCATTTACGGATGGCGCGGTGCGGATATAGGCAATATTATGTCTTTCGAAAAAGACTATAATGATGCTGAAGTGATCATGCTTGAACAGAACTATCGCTCCACAAAACGAATCCTTCAGGCGGCTAACGACGTCATTACAAATAACCGTAGCCGTTACGACAAAAAACTTCGTACGGACAATCAAGAAGGCGAAGCGATTTACGTCTATAAAGCAAACGACGAAAAAGATGAGTCACAGTTCGTCGTTGGAAAAATTCTTGAACTACAAAAAGAAGAGCAGTTAAAGTTGGACCAATTTGCAATTTTATATCGTACAAACGCCCAATCACGTGTCATTGAAGAGTATCTTTTAAAATCGAATCTTGATTATACAATTGTAGGCGGAACGAAATTCTATGAGCGCAAAGAAATTAAAGATTTACTTGCTTATTTGCGCTTAATCGCCAATAACTCGGATGATCTTGCACTCGCACGTGTCATTAACGAACCGAAAAGAAGTATTGGGGCGACGTCATTCGAACGCATGGCACGCTTTGCAATGGATCATGATCGGACGATTTTTGATGCGCTTCAGGAAGTTGATTTTATGGGGCTTACCCCTCGTGCGGCTAATGAAGTGGCGAAATTCCGCGATTTAATTACCGGATTTACAAAAATGCAAGATTATTTATCCGTGTCTGAACTTGTCGAAGAAGTGCTCGACAAGACGGGTTATCGTGAAATGCTTCATCGTGAAAAGTCCATCGAATCAGAAAGCAGACTTGAAAATATCGAGGAATTTCTTTCAGTAACAAATTCGTTTGAAGAACATTCTGAGGACAAGTCGCTCGTTGCGTTTTTGACCGATTTAGCACTAATTGCCGATATTGATTCGCTTGATAAAGATGAAAATAAAAATACAGAAAAAGTTGTCTTAATGACAATGCATGCTGCTAAAGGACTTGAATTTCCAGTTGTTTTCATCATTGGTATGGAGGAGAACGTTTTCCCGCACTCCAGATCGATGGGGGATGATGATGAAATGGAAGAAGAACGCCGACTTGCCTACGTTGGAATTACACGTGCGGAACAAAAACTGTATTTGTCTTCCGCTAGATACCGGACATTATATGGGCGTGCAAGCTATAATAATCCGTCCCGTTTCATCAGTGAGATTTCAGAGGATATTACGGAAGTGCTTTCTGCAAATAATAGCTTTTCAATCGGTACTTCACCACGTAAAAAAGGAGCAGCACCTGTACGTCCCGCAGTCAAAAAACCTGTCTATAAGTCAAGTGGCGGAGAGAAGATGGGCTGGAACCCTGGCGATAAGGCGTCTCACAAAAAATGGGGCGTTGGCATGGTCGTCAGCGTAAAAGGAACAGCCGATGACGTAGAGTTGGATATTGCATTTCCAAACCCAGTCGGCGTAAAAAGACTACTGGCCAAGTTTGCGCCAATCGAAAAAGTATAAGTATATAAGTATGAAATAAAGTATCTGCCTAAAAACACTTGGCGCTAGCGGTAGCCGTTTCAACAGTTTTCCATTTGGAGGAAAATATTTATTTCAACATACGTAGCCAAGGAGGAAACTAAAAGATGGAAAAAAAAGAACTCATGGAACGAGTGGAAGAGCTGAATAACCTTCTTCACAAATATGGCGAAGCCTATTATGTACAGGATAAGCCACTCGTTACCGATGCAATATACGATGCGTATATGCAAGAGTTACTAACAATCGAATCAGAATTTCCCGACCTGGTTTATCCAGACTCACCAACACAACGTGTCGGTGGAGAAATTCTATCTGGCTATGGAAAAGTAACGCATGAATTTCCGATGCTTAGTTTGTCGAATGCATTTAATGAAGAAGAGCTTCGAGACTTTGATAGAAGAGTACAAGCCCTTGCAGGGGATAAAGTATCCTATGTTTGTGAATTGAAAATTGATGGCCTTGCCATTTCACTAAGGTATGTTGACGGGAAATTTGTGCAAGGGGCTACACGGGGAGATGGAACCGTTGGAGAGGATATTACGGCCAATCTGAAGACGATCCGTACCATTCCACTCCAACTCAAAGAACCCATCTCGATTGAAGTGCGTGGGGAAGCCTATATGCCGAAAAATGCTTTTGTTCAGTTAAATGAAAACCGAGATGAAGCGGGAGAGGAACCGTTCGCGAACCCGCGAAATGCCGCGGCGGGTTCACTTCGCCAACTTGACCCGAAAATAGCTGCGAGTCGTAATCTAGCCATTTTTGTGTACGGAATTGCTGGAGACGGAACTGAATATGGCATCGATAGCCATTCAGACGCACTGGATTATTTGGATAGACTTCATTTTGCAACAAATCAGGAAAGACAACGCTGTGCGACGATTGACGAAGTAATTGAATACGTAGAGAAGTGGATTGAAATTCGTTCCGACTTGGATTATGAAATCGACGGTATTGTTATTAAAGTCGATCTTTTTGAAGACCAAGAACAACTTGGGTTTACAGCAAGAAGTCCAAGATGGGCGACCGCTTTTAAATTCCCGGCAGAAGAAGTTGTCACAAAACTAATAGACATCGAGTTAAGCGTAGGTAGGACAGGCGTCGTCACACCGACAGCAATCCTTGAGCCAGTACTCGTCGATGGGTCGACGGTAGGACGTGCTTCCCTTCACAATGAGGATCTTATTAAAGAAAAAGACATTCGAATTGGAGACACCGTTGTCATTCGAAAAGCGGGGGATATCATTCCGGAAGTTGTCGCGCCTGTCATTGAAGAAAGAACCGATGATGAACAACCATTTGAAATGCCACGAAATTGTCCGGCATGTGATTCGGAACTGATTCGGATTGAAGGAGAAGTAGCTGTTCGGTGTGTCAATCCAAAATGTCCAGCGCAGATGAAGGAAGCAATTATCCACTTCGTTTCACGCAATGCTATGAACATCGAAGGGATTGGAGAACGGGTTGCCGAACAATTGTATGAAGCAAACCTTGTCCATGACGTTTCAGATTTATATATACTTACAAAAGAACAGTTAGTTGAACTGGAGCGAATGGGCGAGAAATCCGTTTCGAATTTACTAACAGCCATTGAAAACTCAAAAGAAAATTCACTGGAAAAAGTGTTGTTTGGATTAGGGATTCGTCATGTGGGCGAAAAAGCGGCACGCATTCTTGCTGAAGAATTTGGCTCGCTTGAAGCACTCATAAAAGCAGACACGGAAAAACTGATTTCAATCCATGAAATCGGTGAAAAAGTAGCGGACTCCTTAATAACTTACTTCGCCAATGAAGAAGTTCTAGAAGTATTGCGAAAACTAGAATCTTATGGTTTGAATCTGCTCTACAAAGGACTCACACGGCAAGACGTTCCGGCGGATAGTGTATTTTCCGGAAAAACAGTTGTCCTAACAGGAAAGTTGTCTATCTTGACCCGAGGTGAGGCGAAAAGTAAAATTGAAGCGCTAGGTGGTAAAGTAAGCGGCAGTGTTAGTAAAAAAACAGACCTCGTTATTGCTGGTGAAGATGCCGGTTCAAAACTAGCGAGAGCCGAAGAACTTGAAATTACCGTTTGGAATGAAGCGCAGCTCATCGAAGCGTTAGATAAAAAGGAGTCCGCAGTATGAAAAGATTGTTAATAATGCCAAGTCTTTTATCAATCCTTCTCATAGGAGGGTGTATCCCTTCATTTGGAGAAAAAGAAGAGGTTATTCAAGATGGTGAAACAGATGTGGAAGAGATGGTAATTATTCCAGAAGTGCAGTTAAAAGATGCATATTACCGAACGATCTTACCATTTAAAAAAGGTGCAAGCCGTGGTTATACGGGAAGCACAAATACGAAGTACGATGTAAAAGAAGCGGAAGAAGGGCTATTACGTCTATCTGCACAAACTTTCGATACGAAGACACATTTCTTTCAAGAAGGGCAGTATATTAACGAGAAAACAGCTAGGCTTTGGCTTAGTAGAAAATCAGAAGAAAATGAATTAGGTCTAAACCCTTCTATAAAAGAAGGGATGAGTGAAGAAGATATCGCAAATGATGCGCCAGTTTACCTTGCACGTATTGTAGAACAAAACTATCTCGTATTAACGGATGATAATAAAGTTCAACTTGCGGGAATGTCGATTGGGCTTACCCTTAATACTGTCCATTATTCGAAGAGTGGAACGGAAACGACGATTTCAAAGGAAGTAATCGAGGCTGAAGGGATGAAACTCGGCGAAGAAGTCATTCGTCGCCTTCGCGCAGAAGAAGGACTTGGTGACATTCCAATCGTTATCGGGTTATTTAAACAAGAAAAACGGAACTCAATTGCCCCTGGTTCTTATTTTGCAAAAACAGTTGCAGAAAAAGGAAAAGCGACCCCGTCGGGATGGAAAATTGTCGATGAAGAGTATGTTTTATTCCCAGCAGCAACGAATGATGAAAAGTTTAGGGAAACAGACACTGCATTTCGTAATTTTAAGCAAGCAATCGACGATTACTTTCCAAGTTTCGTCAACGTAATTGGTAGAGGCTTGTATACGGACGGTTCACTAAGATCACTTGAGGTTGAAATACCGATCCAGTTTTTCGGAACAAGTGAGACGATTGGGTTTACACAATATATGACGGGGCTCGTAGTTAAGTATTTTCCAAACGTTCAAACGGAAGTCAGCATAACTTCAGTTAATGGACCGGAAGCACTTATTGTAAAAGAAGCGGGAAATGAAGAACCTTATGTTCATATATATGGTCACTAAACTTGTGTGACTTTCCAACTTTTTTCTAAGATGGTATGATAAATAGCACGGCTTGAAAGATGAGGAGGAGAAAAAATGACTGAACTAACGAAAGAAGAACTGATTCATGTGGCAGATCTTGCACATCTTGCGATTACGGATGAGGAAGCTGCGGCTTTTACAAAGCATCTTGCGGGTATCATTCAAATAGCGGATGAATTAACTGAACTGAATACAGAAAACGTGGTTCCAATGACACATGCGCTTGAACTTACAAATATTATGCGTGAAGACGTACCAAATGATGTACTAGATCGTGAAGAAATGTTGAAAAGTGTGAAGGAACATAAAGGCGGTCAAATTAAAGTACCGACAATCCTTTAATAACTAGATTGAGGAGGGGAAAAGATGACGTTATTCAATAAAACGGCTAAAGAACTTCAAACGCTGTTACATAATCGGGAAGTTTCGGTCAAAGAATTGACGGAAGAATCGTTTACTCGAGTTTCCAAAATAGATGGTGAAGTACAAGCATTTCTTGCACTGAATGAAGAAGCAGCAATTGCTAAGGCAGAAAAACTAGACGAACAACCGATGGATAATCGGGGACCACTTTTTGGATTACCAATTGGACTAAAAGATAATATTGTAACAAAAGGACTTGTGACAACATGTGCAAGCCGCATGCTTGAAAACTTTACACCCGTATACAATGCAACTGTTGTCGATAAACTAAACGATGCTGGCATGGTCAATATCGGGAAACTCAATATGGACGAGTTCGCAATGGGTTCTTCAACAGAATCATCAATCTTCAAGACAACACGCAATCCATGGAATCTTGACCACGTACCAGGAGGTTCTTCAGGCGGCTCAGCAGCAGCTGTCGCGGCTGGTGAAGTACCTTTCGCGCTTGGGTCGGACACAGGCGGTTCCGTCCGTCAACCGGCCTCGTATTGTGGTGTAGTAGGTATGAAACCAACATACGGACGTGTATCTCGTTCAGGACTTGTTGCATTCGCGTCTTCACTGGACCAAATTGGACCACTGACACGAACTGTAGAGGATAATGCATTGCTACTAAATGCAATTGCGGGTCTCGATGCAAAAGATTCTTTATCATCTGCACTAGACGTGCCTGATTTCAGCAGTGCACTTACAGGCGATATTAGAGGCATGAAAATCGGTGTACCGAAAGAATATATGGGCGAAGGCATTAGCGAAGATGTAAAAAATGCAGTGATGGACGCGTTAAAAGTTCTCGAATCGCTTGGCGCAGAGTGGGAAGAAGTATCTCTTCCACATTCGAAATACGCACTTCCGGCATATTATCTTATTTCATCAGCTGAAGCGTCTTCCAATTTTGCACGTTTTGACGGCGTACATTATGGCTTCCGGACAGAACACGCTCAAGACTTGGAAGAATTGTACAAAAAGTCTCGTGCTGAAGGTTTCGGTGACGAAGTGAAAAGACGTATCCTTTTAGGAACGTATACACTGAGTGCCGGACACCATGAAACGTACTTCGAGAAGTCTCAACAAGCACGTACATTAATCACGCAAGACTTTAAAAATGTGTTTGCTAAATACGATGTAATCATTGGACCAACAACGCCTGTACCAGCATTTAAAATTGGCGAAGTTATTAAAGATCCATTAACGGTGTATACAAATGACGTATTGACTGTTCCAATTAACCTTGCTGGCGTACCAGCACTTTCGGTTCCTTGTGGGTTTTCAAACGGCCTTCCACTCGGTTTACAAATCATCGGAAACCATTTTGATGAAGCGACAATTTATAAAGTGGCGCATGCGTATGAAAAAGCGACTGATTTCCATACACGCACTCCCGCCATATGGGAGGGGAAATAAACATGAACTTTGAAACAATTGTTGGGCTTGAAGTCCACGTAGAACTTAAAACAGACACGAAAATATTTTCACCGGCTCCCGCTCATTTCGGCGCGGAACCAAACGTCAATATTCATGTAACAGACTTAGCATATCCGGGTGTTTTACCGGTGTTAAACAAAAGCGTCGTCGATTTTGGTATGAAGGCGGCAATGGCACTGAACTGTGAAATTGCATCTGTTATGCATTTTGACCGCAAACATTATTTCTATCCGGATAATCCAAAAGCGTATCAAATTTCACAAGACAAACGTCCAATCGGTAAAAACGGTTGGGTAGAAATTGAAGTCGACGGGAAAAAGAAGAAAATCCGTATTGAACGCGTACACTTAGAAGAAGATGCAGGAAAACTGACACATACAGATGAGGGATATTCGCTTGTCGACTTGAACCGTCAAGGAACACCACTTATTGAAATTGTGACAGAGGCGGATGTTCGTTCACCAGAAGAAGCATATGCATTCCTTGAAAAACTAAAAGCGATTGTTCAATATACAGGCGTTTCAGATTGCCGTATGGAAGAAGGATCACTCCGTTGTGACGCGAATATTTCGATTCGTCCATACGGTCAAGAAAAGTTCGGAACAAAAACAGAACTCAAAAACTTAAACTCATTCAACTTCGTACGTCGTGGAATTGGATTTGAAGTAGAGCGACAAGAGAAAATCTTGTTGTCTGGCGGTAAAATTGAACAAGAAACGCGTCGTTATGAGGAAGCAACGGGCCAAACTAGCCTAATGCGCATAAAGGGCGAAGCGAATGATTATCGTTTCCTTCCAGATCCAGATCTTACGGACATCTACATCGATGAAGAATGGCAAGCTCGTGTACGTGCGGAAATTCCTGAACTTCCGGACGCACGAAAAACACGTTATATTAACGAACTTGACTTACCTGCATATGATGCAATGGTATTGACATTAACAAAAGAAATGTCCGATTTCTTCGAAGCGACTGTAAGCGCAGGCGCGGATGCGAAACTTGCATCGAACTGGCTAATGGGCGAGGTGTCTGCTTATTTGAATTCCGAACAAAAGGAAATTAATGAAACAGAACTGACACCTGTTGGGCTTACAAGTATGATTAAACTCATCACTGATGGGACAATTTCTACGAAAATTGCGAAAAAAGTATTTAAAGAACTCATTGAAAAAGGCGGAAACGCAGACGATATCGTTAAAGAGAAAGGTCTCGTCCAAATTTCAGATGAAGGCACTCTTCGCACAATGGTTGCGGAAATACTCGATGGTAATGAACAATCCATTATTGATTATAAAGAAGGGAAAGGGCGTGCACTTGGCTTCCTCGTTGGACAAGTGATGAAAGCATCCAAAGGCCAAGCAAACCCACCTCTAGTCAATAAAATTCTCCTCGAGGAAATCGAGAAGCGATAATTTCAAAAGCTCTTAACTAGATGAAAAACTTGAAGCGTTCGTTGTATGACTGCCACAGTCTTATAACGAACGCTATTATAATTCTAGAATTTGATTCGATTCGAAAGAAACCGTACAATTAAATTAAAGGAGTGTGTTGATTAATGAAGACTGAAAAACAATATTTCGATGAAGCAATTTCACTCACACAATATATGGACAAGATGGAACAACATAAAGAAAGCTCATTTCGTATTTATGAACAATTCGAAGTGCCACAGGACGATGAATTTATTGATTTATTGAAAGAGAAAAACCCCGAAATCCTTGTCATTACTGAAGACTGGTGCGGAGACGCGATGATGAACAATCCGGTATTTAGAAGAATTGCGGAAGCGGCAGAACTCGATGTGCGCGCAGTATACCGCGATGAAGATACAGACCTGATTGATCGGTATTTAACGAATGGCGGACGTTCGATTCCGATGTATTTGTTCCTTGGTGAAGACGGGAAAGTAAAGGAAACGTGGGGACCGCGTGCGGCACAGATTCAAGAATACGTCATGGGACTTCGCCAATCGATGCCGCCAGCGGATGCACCGGAGTACAAGGAAAAACAACAGGAGTTTGTTGAGCGGATTTCAGCTGAATATACGTCCAAGCCTGAGTACTGGCTAACTGTTTACGAAGACATTCGAAATAAATTTCTCCCGATATTGCAAAAGCAGTCATAAAAGCAGTTTTGTGCAACATAAGAATTATGGATAACGTCATATAAGTAATCATTTCACAAAAAATGATTACTTAAATATGTGTAAATAGGAAGGAAATTTCGAATGAAACGTGCACGTATTATTTACAACCCTACAGCTGGACGCGAAGCTTTTCGCAAACATCTTGGTGAGGTTCTTGAAAAGCTTGAAATTGCTGGATATGAAACATCTACTCATGCAACTACGAGTGAAGGCGATGCGGTAGAAGCGGCTAAAAGTGCAGTAGAACGAGGGTTTGACCTTATTATTGCGGCAGGCGGCGATGGAACCTTAAACGAAGTAGTTGAGGGAATTAGCCCGTTTGAAAATAGACCGAAAATCGGACTAATTCCGATGGGAACGACGAATGATTTTGCGCGGGCTATACGTATCCCGCGTGATATTAATAGCGCGCTCGATATTATCATCCGAGGTGAAACCGTTCCCGTAGACGTCGGTTTAATGAACAATCGCCATTTTATTAATATCGCGGGTGGCGGACGTTTGACCGAATTGACGTATGATGTGCCAAGTCGATTGAAAACAATGCTTGGGCAACTTGCCTATTATTTAAAAGGAATTGAAATGCTACCATCTATCCATTCGTCACATCTGAAGATTGAGTATGATGGAGAAGTGTTTGATGAAGAGGCGATGATGTTCCTCGTTGGATTAACAAATTCAGTTGGTGGTTTTGAAAAACTTGCCCCAAACTCGAGTTTAAACGACGGGAAATTTACACTTTTAATATTGAAAAAATGTAATATTGCGGAATTCATCCGTGTTGTTACACTCGCTATTCGAGGAGAACATCTAGATGATCCGCTTGTCGTTTCAAGTAAGGCGGAAAAAATCGTAGTCACATCAGATGATAAAGTTCTTCTTAACTTAGATGGGGAATACGGCGGAGTCCTTCCTGCCACATTCGAAAATCTTTATCGACATATCGAAGTCTTTGCTCCACTGGACGAACTCAGAGAACAAGACATTGTACAAAAAAGACTGCCTGCGGAGTAAATCCCACGGGCAGTTTTTTATTGTTTAGATTTTAGCGCATAGCGAGCTAACTAGGCGCTTGCGCTTTTCTTTATTGTCTAGACTTCAGTGGCCAGGCTCTCGGGTCATAAGTCGACTTGGCTATGCGGAAAAAAACCGCTTCGCCAATCCGTCTTATGCCTGTCGAGTCTAGTCAGGCCACTTTCGCTTTTCTCATAACAGCGTAATGGCTTGGTCTTGATTGGCTGCAAGTTTGGGAAGTTCGTGTACGGGAATAAAGCGGTGACAAAATGTCATGCCATCGTCTTCTCCATCACTTTCGACGAGATGTTCCCATTCGGACCGGTTTGGGCCTATATAGGTGAGATGAAAAATTGTTCGCTCATAAAATGTGTTTTTGTTTTTAGGATAAAAACTTGTTTTATTTACTTTCCCTTCCAGTATAAGTTCATCTCTTGGAATCCCTGTTTCCTCCTCTATTTCTCGATAAAGTGCATCGATAATAAGTTCTTCGCTCTCAATGGTACCACCTGGAACTTGAAGCCCTGCTTCGGGGTGTTCTTTTTGCTTAAATACAAGAATCTCCCAATTCGGATCTTCTCCTTTTGTAATATAACCTAGCACTTTTCTTTTGAACTCCATAATATATCACTCCTGATTCCTTGTCTTTCTATATTACGGAATAGTCTGATTAAATGCAAGTCGAAATTTAAAAGTGGTTTGCATAAAAAAAATATCTAGATTGCTGTAGTTATCCGGGAGTATAGTGGGTATAAGATAGAGGAAGGATAGTATTGGAAAGGTCGTGTCGTGATGTATAAAGTACATGAAAAACGCCTCATGTGGTTAGCTTTTATTATTGCGGGAATTATGCTGTTGTCTATTATTGGAAGAGTATTTGGAGGGTGAAGGGGGTTATGTAGTTGGGAAATGAAGAAGCCGTCTTTTTTTCACGCGTTTTAACAGAAACAACATTATCTTTCCATATTATTTACGCGACGATTGGTGTAGGGGTTCCGCTAATGATCATGATTGCTCAGTGGGTTGGAATTAAGAAAAACGACGAGCATTATATTTTACTTGCAAGAAGATGGGCCCGAGGGTTCGTTATTACAGTTGCGGTCGGGGTAGTAACCGGAACGGCAATCGGATTACAATTGTCTCTGTTATGGCCTAATTTTATGGAACTAGCAGGGAATGTAATCGCACTTCCACTCTTCATGGAAACATTTGCATTCTTTTTTGAAGCTATTTTTCTTGGGATTTATTTGTACACATGGGATCGGTTCGAAAATCAGAAAAAACATTTCCTACTGCTGATTCCGGTAGCTATCGGTGCATCGTTCTCGGCTGTTTTCATTACAATTGTGAATTCATTTATGAACGCACCTCGAGGGTTCGATATCGTTAATGGTGAACTGATTAATATTAACCCACTTCTTGCGATGTTTAATCCTGCGATGCCGACGAAAGTTGCGCATGTTGTTGTAACATCCTATATGACCGCGGCATTCGTTCTTGCAGCAATCGCAGCATTTCGTCTGTTAAAAGGATCGAATCATGAATATCATAAAAAAGCGCTTTACTTAACGATGAAAGTCGGATTGATTTTTGCGGTTGCAGCGGCTGTCATCGGAGATTTCTCCGGAAAGTATTTAGCAGAATATCAGCCGGAAAAATTGGCTGCGGCCGAATGGCATTTTGAAACAGAAGGCAATGCACCACTCATTTTGTACGGTGTGCTTGATGATGGAGAAGTAAAGTATGCCATTAAAATACCATTCGCACTAAGTATTCTTGCACACGCCAATCCGGCTGCAGAAGTAATTGGACTTGATCAGTTCGCGGAAGATGAAATTCCGCCACTATATATCCATTATCTGTTCGATCTTATGGTGACAATTGGTATTTGGATGACAGTTTTATCGGGAGTTTTCTGGCTCGGCACCAAGCTACGTTGGAAAATGGTTACGAAAAAGTGGTTTCGTTGGTTGATTGTATTCGGAGGTCCATTGTCTCTATTAGCAATAGAAGCGGGTTGGTGGATGGCCGAAGTAGGTAGACAGCCTTGGATTCTTCGGGGAATTATGCGGACCGAAGATGGGGCTACGACAAGCGGTCATGTTGATACGATGCTTGTGCTTTTCGCCCTTCTTTATTTTGTTCTTGGAGTAGGTAGCGTCGTTGTTCTAAGAAGGATGTTCCGAAACAACCCGGTTGAACGTGAAATTGAAGACCGTGAAATGGAAAAAGGCGGTGATGTGTTATGACGCTCGAAATCCTTGGTATATCCGTTCTATGGGTTTTCTTGTTTGGTTATATACTAATTGGTGCAATCGACTTTGGGGCAGGTTTCTTCAACGCGTATAGTTTGCTAACGGGTCGCCAGCGCATTTTGACGAATATTATTCAGCGTTATTTATCACCTGTGTGGGAAGTGACAAATGTGTTCCTCGTCTTTTTCTTTGTGGGGATTATCGGATTCTTCCCGAAAACAGCATTTTACTATGGAACGGTTCTATTGGTGCCGGTTAGTATAGGGATTATTCTGATTGCCATTCGAGGTTCCTACTATGCGTTTGAAACGTATGGCACACGTGGGCACAAAGGATACTCGTTTATGTACGGTCTTGCAGGGATATTAATCCCGGCATCGCTGTCGATTGTCTTAACGATTTCAGAAGGTGGTTTCGTCACAATGGTGAACGACCATCCTGTGCTCGATTATTGGCTGTTGTTTACGAGCCGGCTGACGTGGGCGGTCGTTGTGTTAAGTATTGCGGCAACGCTCTATATATCCGCTGTGTTTCTCACATGGTATGCAAATAAGGCGCGTGACGTGGAAGCAACAAATCTTCTGCGGAAGTATGCGCTCATTTGGTCGCTACCGACGATGATTACAGCAGGTGGAATTATTGTTGAGTTAAGAAACCATAATCCCGAACATTACAGCAACATCCAGACTTTTTGGCCGATGTTCTTGATTTCTCTACTTATGTTCATTGGAACGGTTTGGCTCATTTGGAAACGTCGTAAGTATGGGCTTGCGTTCCTGTTGCTTCTTGGACAATTCGTTTTTGCATTCTTCGGCTATGGTGCTTCTCATTATCCATATCTGCTTTACCCATATTTGACGATTTACGATAGTTTTACGAATCCAGCGATGGCTATTTCACTAATTGTTGTCTTTATTCTAGGGCTCGGTCTACTCATTCCGTCACTGTATTTACTTATGCGCTTGTTCTTGTTCGATAAAGACTACGTTCGCGGAAAAGGAAAATACCATGCATAAAGGAGGAATGTCCAGTGAATCACTTTCTAATGTTTTACGCGCCATTCATCGTCCTTATCGCCGGACTCGTTCTGGCCTTTATCGTCGCACCTATGGACGGCGCGGTGAAGAAACAAATTGAAGAAGAATAAGAATTGGGCAGGCGTCGATGCGGCGTCTGTTTTTTCGTCTACTACATGGTAAACTATAGACATCAGAAATTTGGAGGAAACCTAATGTCTTATATTGTAAATCGAAATGATCGTTTGAATGTTTTAGTGGAAGATTTGACGCACGACGGAGCCGGAGTTGGAAAAGTGGATGGCTATCCTCTTTTCATCCCGGGGGCGCTTCCTGGTGAAGAAGTAGACGTACACGTGACGAAAACAATGAAAAAGTATGGCTTTGCACGTTTGTTGAACGTGACGAAAGAATCGCCGGACCGCGTTGAACCACCTTGTCATGTGTTTTCTGAATGCGGTGGGTGTCAACTTCAGCATTTGTCTTATGAAGGTCAACTTGTACAAAAAAGAAAAACAGTACGTGATGTGATGGACCGAATCGGAAAGCTTCCACATGTTCCTGTTCATGCGGTAAAAGGAATGGATGATCCATGGCGTTACCGTAACAAATCACAAATTCCGTTCAGTGAACGAAATGGCGATATCGTATCCGGTTTTTACCGGACACGCACACATCATATCGTCGATACGGACGTCTGCATCATTCAAAGTGAAGTAGCTGACGATCTTATGACAGCGCTGAAACAGGAGCTACATGGACTTGGTATTGAGGCCTACGATGAGTTGACACACAGGGGAATGTTGCGGCATCTTGTTGTTCGAAAAGGTCGCGCAACGGGTGAAATCATGGTCGTCCTCGTTACAAATAAAAAGAAGTTTCCACAAAAAGATGCAGTCGTTGAACTGATTAAAAAAGTTGTTCCGAATGTGACGTCGATTATGCAAAACGTCAACAACCAAAAAACAAACGTTATTTTTGGAGAAGAAACCATTTGTCTACACGGCAAATCATTCATTGTCGATTCCATTGGGGACATCGATTTCGAAATATCCGCACGTTCTTTTTATCAAGTGAATCCGGAACAGACAGAAGTTCTTTATGGCCAGGCGTTAGAATATGCACAACTAACTGGAGACGAATCAGTTATTGACGCATATTGCGGCATCGGAACGATCTCGCTCTTCATCGCCCAAAAAGCGAAAGAAGTATATGGTGTCGAAATTGTTCCACAAGCAATCGAGGATGCAAAACGCAATGCAGAATTAAACGGAATGGACAATGCGTACTTTGAAGCGGGACCCGCAGAAGTCGTCATTCCGAAATGGTATGCCGATGGGAAACGATTTGATGTATTAGTTGTCGATCCACCTCGTAAAGGATGCGACGAAGAACTGTTAAATACAATTTTGGAATATAAACCGAAGCGCGTCGTTTACGTTTCATGTAATCCCGGAACGCTTGCACGGGACTTACGTATTCTTGAAGACGGAGGATATCGCACGCAGGAAGTACAGCCTGTGGATATGTTCCCGCATAGTAGTCATGTGGAATGCGTGGCTTGGTTGGAATTGTAATTGTACTTTGGTGCCTGTCGCTCATTCAGTCATGAAAGTTTGAGTGACTGACATCCTATTATAAAAAAAGGGTGAAAATAATATGACGAAAAGTAATAAAGAGTTATCACAAGAACAAAGTGAAGAATTGTTTAGCACGTTGAAAGCCCGTTTTGAGAAAAATATGAATCGCCATGAAGGTCTTGAATGGGCTAAAGTCCAAGAGAAGCTGGAAGCTCATACTGAAAAACTGTGGACGCTCAATGAAATGGAAATAACCGGCGGTGAACCGGATGTTGTTGGGTATGATGTGACAAAGGAAGAATATACTTTTTATGATTGTTCAGCAGAAAGTCCTAAAGGTCGCAGAAGTGTTTGTTACGATCTCGAAGCGTTAGAGTCAAGGAAAAAACACAAACCAGAAAACAACGCGCTAGATATGGCAACTGATATGGGCATTGAAATTTTAACAGAAGAACAATACCGAGAGCTGCAGAAACTTGGAAACTTCGATATGAAAACATCGAGCTGGGTGCAAACGCCTGCTCATATTAGAAAACTTGGTGGCGCCGTCTTCTGTGATTATCGCTACGACACTGTCTTTGTGTACCACAATGGAGCAGAATCCTACTATGCGGCAAGAGGTTTCCGTGGCTCGCTAAAAGTCTGAATCTTAATTTCTTAGTAGCCAGCCCACTTATCTAATTCCAATATTGACTCATCGCCAAAATCTGTTCTTATGCTAAGTAGTCTTATTTTTTATCCACCATGCTAGTTGATTGGAGTGGAAAGCGACCGCCTGCAACGGAAATCAACGGTGGATTAGATTAGTATTTGCTTGTCAAGCACATATTTTGGCGAAGAGCCCAAATATTCATCAAATTGTTGAACTTGTAAACGTTCAAGCTGTAAAAGTTAGTATATGATTTTAGTACGGATATCATTTATGGCTTGGAGTCAGTCAATATGAGAATAAAATAGGAGTGGGAAAGTTTATGAAAAAGGGTTTGCTTATAGCGTTCGGATTATTGCTTAGCCTTATGTTAGTTGCTTGTAACAATAATAGTGTGCCCAGTGAAGAGGGAGCACAGGACATTAAGGAAAAAGTCCATGAGTATAGTGTTGGTGATTTTGGAGAGGTAACCGCGTCCATTACATCACATGAACTGGTTGTGACGGATAATGGGAAGGAGACTTCATTTAACCTTCCAAGCGAAGAGTTTTTCGTTTCAATTGCACCGTTTGTTGAAGTCACACATGAATGTGCGATCCACAGCTTAACAGGATGCCAAGGAGAATTAGTAGAAAAAGATTTCGATGTGTATATTGAAGATGAAGAAGGCAATGTAGTGATGGATGAAACGATTGCATCTTTAGAAAATGGATTTATTGATTTGTGGTTACCACGTGATCAAACATATCAAGTGAAAATCGAGTATGACGGAAAAACAGTCGAATCTGAGATTTCCACTTTTGAAGGCGACAATACTTGTATCACAACAATGCAGTTAACATAATAGAAACAGTTGGATAGCATTCTTATCCAATCCTTTAATTAGAATCGTTAATATGCCAAGGCTGCGTATCACGGTTCTTTTTTCAGGCTAGATTCAAAGCGTTTCTACGAATAGTAGAGACATTTTTTTGAATGTTGATTTGACGGGATTTATTTAAAACTAAATGTACAAAAGTGGTGTTAGTTATGAAAGTTAAAATTGAAAATGAAATAATCGAATTTAATGTTCAGTATGGAAAAGGGAAGAAGCTATCGATTCATATAGACCCGTTTGGTTTCGTGACTGTTAAAGTTCCCAAAGACACGAGTAAAGAAGTTATTGTCAGTGCAATAGAAAGTAAAGGGAAATGGATACTAGAGAAAATCCATGAAATTGGAGTAGCTCGAGAAATCCCACAGGCAAGGGAATATCATGCACAAGGGAAGTTCTTGTACCTTGGGAAAGAGTATTTTCTTCATGAATTAATAGATGGCAGTGAGCTAAATGAAGAGGCACTTAAAAGAGATCTTAAGAAGTTTTATATTAATAGCTGTAAGACGATTGTAGAAGAACGGATAAAAATATATCAAAAACAACTGAAAGTAAAGCCTAAAACCATTGAAATAGTAGAGTCTAAAGTCAAGTGGGGTAGCTGCAGCTCGGATAAAAAGCTAACCTTTAATTATCGTCTAGCGATGGCTCCGATTGAAGTCATCGATTATGTGATCATCCATGAACTATGTCATTTACTTCATATGAATCATGATCGATCATTTTGGAGACGTGTCGGAAGTATTATGCCAGATTATAAAGAGAAGGAAAAGTATTTAGAAAGACATGGACGTGCAATGTCATTTTAAAATAAAGTGTTCTAAACCGTTATAGATCTAGGTTGAATGGCATTTCAAACTATGGTTTAGGATTGTTCCAAATCAGAATAATTATTACTTGCAAAAGTACTACTGTTCTTAAAAGGAACAGCAATGTAGATAACTAATAAATTTCTATTAACAGTAGGACAAACTGTTTGCCTTGTCATGGCGAATGGTTTGTCCTTATTTTATCTGTAAACGCCTTCGGTATACAGGTTAGTGAGTGTAGTGGCGATGTTGTTGATATCGCCCGAAATTTCGTCTAGTACTAGATCCCACATAAGTTGTTCATTCATATAAAACCATCCCCTTGCTAGGAGGGAAGCATCGTCATTTTTTCTAGCTAGACCAGCTTGCTGTACATATGTAATGTCTTTTGTAATGCCGGTAATGAATCGTGTGCGGATATGATTCCACTTTTCGTGAACGATTGCAGACACACCGGTTGCCTCATTTATGAGGCGCATCATGTCTTTTTCTTCGATGGCTAATTGTAAAAATAGACGGGTTTGCCTGTTTATTTGTGCGTAGGCTTCTTGTTTAGTTTGCGGATGAAAAGGAAGATCCGCCACTTCATACATTTGTGTCATAATGTTTTCCATTAGTACGGTGAACAGTTCGTCTTTGTTACGAAAATATAAATAGGCTGTGCCATAGCCCGTTTTTGCATACTCATTAATTTGTGTCATTGTCGCTTTTTGGAACCCTTTCTTCAAGAAAATTATGCGACCAGCGAGTAACAGGTTTTCCCGAGTTTGCAGTGCTTTGAGTTGCCGTTTGGAAGGCGGGGCCGTCTTTTCCATTACTCATCATCCTTTCTAGTTAAAATTCTGTTCTTTGTAGCTTAACGTATAAAAACAATAGTGGCAATTCGGTCAATGATATAGTGTCAGTGACATGATGTCATTGACGAATAATAGCGTGCCCTGTTACAGTAGCAATATAAGGAAAGTTTAGGAGTAGGGGAGTGGACGAAAGTGGCAGTAAATGAACAGCTAACGAAAGAATATGCAAAAAGGTTGGACAAAAAAAATGAGTTAAAAGCGTATCGTGAGGAATTTTACATCCAACCGGATACCATTTATTTTGATGGGAATTCCCTTGGTTTACTATCCAAACGGGCAGAGTCAACGTTGTTGCAATTATTCGATTCCTGGAAGCGGTACGGAATTGACGGTTGGACAAATGGGGATCATCCTTGGTTTTATCTGTCGGAAAGTTTGGGGAAATCAAACGCTCCACTTGTTGGCGCACAGCCAGAAGAAGTCGTTGTGACAGGTTCTACGACAGCAAACTTGCATCAGCTAGTCGCCACGTTTTATAAACCTGAAGGAAAAAGAACTAAAATATTAGCAGATGAATTAAATTTCCCATCGGATATTTATGCATTGAAAAGCCAGTTGCAGTTACATGGCTATAGCCCAGAGGAACATCTTGTTCAAGTGAAAAGCCGGGATGGTCAGACGCTTCAGGAAGATGATATTATTGAAGCAATGACAGACGACATTGCACTTATTGTTTTGCCGAGTGTATTATATCGTAGCGGGCAACTATTGGATATTCAAAGACTAACAGAAGAAGCGCACCAACGTGGAATTTTAATAGGTTTTGATTTGTGTCACTCGGTGGGCTCAATTCCTCATTCACTAAGTGAGTGGGATGTAGACTTTGCCTTTTGGTGCACATATAAACATTTAAATGGTGGACCGGGATCTGTAGGGGGTCTCTATGTGAATAACAAACATTTCGGGACAGCTCCTGGACTTGCCGGCTGGTTTAGTTCGAAAAAAGATAAGCAATTTGATATGGAACATACACTAACTGCCGCCCCGGATGCAGGTGCTTATCAAATGGGAACACCGCATGTACTAAGCTTGGCTCCACTTCTAGGCTCCTTAGCTATTTTCAATGAGGTAGGAATTGAAGCGGTTCGCACACAATCATTAAAACTGACGGATTACTTTATGACATTGATCGATGCGGAGTTAAGTGACTATGGATTTGTCGTATCAAACCCAAGGGATGCAGTGACTAGAGGCGCTCATATCTATTTGGAGCATACAGAAGCCGCTCGAATCTGTAAGGCACTAAAAGAAAATCATGTCATTCCAGATTTCCGCACACCGAACGGCATTCGTCTTGCGCCCGTTGCGCTTTACAATACGTTTGAAGAAATATGGGAAGTCGTTCAAATTCTAAAAACGATTATGAATGAAGAACAATACAAGAAATTTGAGAACAAGCGTGACGTAGTCGCATAAGTTAAGATGCAACTTGCCTACGGGGAGAAGTACTTGTAACTAATTCTAAAGAACCTATTGACAAGTACACAAGCATCTTTATATTTAAAGGAGGCATTACTCATGTCAAAATCAATCGCAAACCTTCATAAAAAGCTCGAAGCAGAAAAGAATATCCATACCGACTTTAAAGATACTATGACTTACGGCGAGTATTTAAACTTGGATTCGGTGTTATCCAGTCAGAATAGGCTTTCCGGGCATCATGATGAAATGCTGTTCATCATTATTCATCAAGTAAGCGAGCTTTGGATGAAACTTACCTTACATGAGATGAATGCAGCTATTCAGGCAATTGAAGCGGGAGAGATGCAATCGGCATTTAAAATGTTGGCACGTGTGACCAAGATTCAGTCACAAATTATTCAGGCATGGGACGTGTTGTCTACGATGACACCTGCTGAATACTTGGAGTTCCGTGATGACCTTGGGAAAGCGTCTGGTTTCCAATCGTATCAATACAGACAGATTGAATTTGCATTAGGCTATAAAACAGCTCATATTCTTAAAATATATGAGAAAGACCGCGAAGTACATGAAATACTGAAAAAAGCATACCATGCACCAAGTATTTATGACGTTGCCATTAAGGCACTTGCCCGAGCAGGATTTTCCATTAACCCCGAATTATTGACGCGTGATTATTCACAGACGTATAGTGGGGATCCGACTGTCGCAGCGGCATGGGAGGAAGTATACCGAAATGTCGATAAACATTGGGAGTTGTATCAGCTTGCCGAAAAGTTAGTCGATGTGGAAGACTGGTTACAACAATGGCGTTTCCGTCATATGAAAACCGTAGAACGGATTATCGGTTTCAAAGTAGGAACTGGAGGCTCTTCAGGCGTGAACTATTTGAAACAAGTATTGGATCATCAGTTCTTCCCCGAACTTTGGGATTTACGAACAAAACTATAAAAGTAAGCATGGAATTCATCGCCAGACTAGGGGTAGCTGGTGGTGGATTTTACATAAAAAAACGGGTGTGAAGTGGGGGATGTCTGATGGATGAAAGAAAAGATCAATGGTCATCGAAATTAGGATTTATCTTGTCCTCGGCGGGGGCGGCCATCGGGCTAGGCGCAATATGGAAGTTTCCATACGTAACAGGGATGAGTGGCGGGGGAGCCTTTTTCCTTATCTTTGTCGCGTTTACATTATTAATCGGGCTTCCGATGCTTATATCTGAATTCATCATTGGAAGAGGATCGGGTAAAGAAGCAATTAGCGCTTACAAAAAACTTGCTCCAGATAGTTTATGGGTTTGGGTAGGTCGTCTTGGAGTTGTTGGTTGTTTCTTGCTCTTATCTTTTTATAGCGTTGTAGGCGGATGGGTGCTAATATATAGTGTTTTATCAATTCCTGGAAAAATTATTAGTGAAAGTGCAAACTACCCGGAATTATTTGGCTCAATCATCGGTTCACCGTGGATCACGATATTGGGGCTACTCGTGTTTACACTTGCAAATGTGCTTGTCATTTCTTCGGGAGTTCAAAACGGGATTGAGAAAGCAAATAAATATATGATGCCTTTGTTATTTGTATTCTTTATCATCCTTGTTGTGCGTTCTTTGACGCTCGAAGGTGCTATGGAAGGGGTCAAGTTTTTCCTATCACCTGACTTTTCGAATATAACAGGTCAATCAATATTATATGCATTGGGACAATCGTTCTTTTCACTTGCTGTTGGATTTTCTTGTATGGTTACATACAGTTCCTATTTAAAGAAAGATGTAAGCCTTACCTCTTCCGCAGGGACTGTTGTTGGGCTGAATATTTTTGTGTCATTATTGGCAGGTCTTGCAATTTTTCCTGTTGTTTTCGCTTTCGGATATGAACCGGCAGAAGGGCCTGGTTTGTTATTTATCGTTTTACCTTCAGTCTTTTCTCAGTTGCCATTAGGCGGATTATTTTTAAGTTTATTCTTACTGCTGTTCCTATTCGCAACTTTAACTTCTTCGTTCAGTTTATATGAAATTATCGTTGCAGCGATTACGGCAAGTGGCAAAAGGTCACGAAAATTTGCAGCTTGGTTGACGGGTTTAGTCATCTTTTTTGCAGCGATTCCGGCGGCTTTGTCTTCAAGTAGTCTTTCTGGGTTTACAATTTTCGACAAAAGTATATTTGACGGAACGGATTATCTTGTAAGTAACTTGATGTTACCATTTGGCAACTTGTTAATCGCCATATTCATCGTTCATAAGATGGACCAAGTACTTATAAAAGAGGAATTCTATTTAAGTAGTAAAGTATCGCCTGTGTTATTTTCAACGTGGTCGATTTTAATGAAATGGATAGTACCTGCTACAATTATCATTGTCTTTTTGAATACGCTTGGCATTATTTAAAGCGAAAATGCTAGTTATGCAAACACGTTAAATTTGTTTGCATACCTGGCATTTTTTAATCTTTTTATCGACATAATTCCAACGAATGTTGTATAACGAAACGAATGAAACTAAAAGTGTGTTTATAGTTTTAGAGGAGGTTATAAATTGAAAACGAGAATCATAAATGCATTCATTGAAGAAACGCGAAATAATGGCATTAAGTTCACGATGGATGACTTAGTCAGGCGGCTTGGAATTAGTAAGCGTACGTTATATGAGCATTATTCATCCAAGGTCGATATTCTTGATTCGATTATCGATATAACACTTGAAGAGTTTGATGAACAGGCACGCCGTATTATTGAAAATAACGAACTTACACTGTTGGAAAAAATAAGTAAAGTAATTGTTGTCATGCCAAAATATAATGAGTTTTACGATCTCCGTATTTTGGAGCAATTGAAACGAACGTATCCCGCGCAGTGGGAACGAGTGGATCGGGAACTGCACCAATGGGAAGAACTACGGGGGCTTCTTGAAGAAGGCATCGATACGGGGCTCATTGTAGACAGAAACGTTGACTTGCTCTTAAAACTTATTATCGATGCTGCAAATGCAACGCTCGATAGGCAGTTTTTTTTAGATCATAGTATATCTGTAACAGAAGCGTTTGAGACCATTGTAGAAGTGTTTTTAATGGGGATTGTGAAGAGGGAATAATCGTCGACATACTGGCACATTATATGCCAGTCTATTTTTATAACGAAATAAACTATAAAAACTAAAACCGTTTCCTTGTTTCAGGAAACGATTTAGCTGAGGAAGAGGAATAATTATGGGGAAAGAACAATCAGTAAACCGCCTAGATACGGAATCCGTCGGAAAATCATTTATGAGGTATTTAATCCCTTCGACGATTGGGATGCTTTTAATGGCTATCAATATCGTAATCGACGGAATCATGGTAGGAAACCGTTTGGGCCCAGTCGCCCTTGGTGGGGTTGGTATTTCGGTTCCAGTCTATACGCTATTCGTAGCGATGTCGCTATGGATTGGAATCGGTGCGGCGACGCGCTATTCCGCTGCGATGGGGGCTAAACGACCAGAAGAAGCACGCGTTATATTTTCACATGCGGTGGTATCTATATTTGTTTTGACGATAATTATTGGGCTTTTTGCGTTTCTTTTTAGGACAAAACTTGCGTATTTATTAGGTGCGAATGCGGATACATTTCCGTATGTTGCGGACTATATGAAGGTCATGTTACTGTTTGGATTTGTCTTCACGATAGAAAATGCATTTAGCATTTTGGTGAGGAATGACGGTGGACCAAACTTATCAATGATTGCACTTATTACAACATCGATCGTTAATATCGTTTTGAATTATGTATTCCTGTTCGTGCTTGATTATGGAGTAGCGGGTGCGGCTGCAGCGACAGTCATTGGTGCATTTGTCGGACTTCTTATCTTGAGTACACATTTTTTCGGGAAGAAAAGTAACTTGCGTTTCGTTCGCTTCAAGTTCGATCGGAAGCTTTTCTTAGTTATATTAGTTATTGGATTCCCAAGTTTTCTCGCCGAAATTGGATTTTCGGTCTTTACAGTTTCGCATAATATCACATTTGAACGACTTGCCGGAACCGCTGGTGTGTCTGCATTTACGATTTTGAATTATGTTCATAGTGTTATGCTTCTTCTATTTTTAGGAATGGGGGCAGCAATTCAGCCGTTAATCAGTTACTACTATGGTGCAAGAAATAAGGAGAAAATGAGGAAGACGTTACAAATGGCGCTTAAAACATCAGTAGGAGCGGGTATTCTCTTTTTCCTTATCGGTTTATTTGCATCCGCACCGATTGCGGGCTTGTTCGGTGATTTCCCAGAAGAAGTGATGGCTCTTGCCATTCCGGGAATCAAACTATTTTTTATCGCTTATCTGTTCATGGGCATGAACTTTGTTATGATGACGTACTATCAATCCATCGGACAAATCCGGATGGCAACGTGGATCACTGCATCTAGAGAAATTGTCATTTTGCTTATCCTTCTTGCTATCCTACCGAAACTACTTGGCGTGACAGGTGTCTGGCTAGCTATACCTATGTCGGAATTCATCGTACTGCTGACGATTTATTATTATCATAGAAAATGGAACAGCTAATTAGTGAAGATTACGGTGTGATTTGGATAGAATAAACATAGGAATAAGTTACAAGATTCCATTATTCAATTAAATGAGATAATATGAATATGTAGTGGAATAATACAAAATAACTATGCTAAATTAGTAATTGTTAGTATGGACTAAATTGGGGAAGAGGGGAAAAATAAGTGGAAGGAGGAATGGGCATTGAATGAAAAACTAGAAAAGTTGCGTATGGGATGGCTTGACGAAGCAACAATCCAAGAGATGCAAGTGAAAATGAAAACAGGTGAGTTAACAGCCGAAGAATTGACACTTATGTATATGGAAACGATTTCGCATCGTAATCAGAACATCAACGCTGTGCTAGAACTTAACCCTCAAGCGGTGCAAATTGCTAAAAGTTTAGATGTGGAACGAAAAGAAAAAGGGCCACGGTCTTTATTGCATGGTATTCCAGTACTGTTGAAAGACAATATTGGTACGAAGGATATGATGCATACAAGTTGTGGTTCATTAGCATTGGAAAACTATTACGCGGATAAAGATGCGTTTCTAGTGACAAAGTTACGTGCTGCCGGCGCGATTATTCTTGGGAAAACGAATATGACAGAATGGGCAAATTTCATGTCAGATCGTATGACAAATGGCTGGAGTTCACGAGGTGGACAGGTGAATAATCCGTATGGGTTGTTTGATGTCGGAGGTTCAAGCTCCGGTGCTGGGGCGGGTATTGCGGCAAATATGGCGGCGGTAGCAATCGGGACGGAAACGACGGGTTCTATACTCAATCCATCTGCACAAAATTCACTCGTCGGTATTAAACCGACAGTCGGGTCTATTAGCCGCACGGGAGTCATTCCCCTTTCTATTACGCAAGACACACCGGGTCCAATGGCTAGAACTGTTGAAGATGCCGCGCTTACATTTGGTCTGCTAACTGGTGTTGATCCCGAAGATCCCGTAACGATGGGTTCATCGAAGTTTGATGTCATTGATTGGGACGAAGTTCTTAATAAAGAAGCGCTTAAAGATGTCCGAATAGGTGTAGCGCGAAGCATTTTTGAAAGGGAAGCATCTACGGAACGTTTGATGCTCTTCGAAGCCGCACTTCAAAAACTTAAAGCGGCGGGTGCCGTTATTATCGATCCTATTGATCTTCAAACGATGGAAAATGACCTTGGTTATAATGTCCTGCTATACGAATTTAAAGCCGCTTTGAATGCGTATTTGGGGAAAACGCCAGCAACAAATCCAATTCGTCAGTTGTCAGATGTAATTCGATATAATCATGAACACCCGAAAGAAGCACTAAAGTATGGACAGGCAATGTTGGAGAGAGTGGAGCGGACAAGTGGAAAGCTAACGGAACGGGCATATATCGAAGCGCTTACCCGAAATCGCCATTTGTCGGGAGAAATTGCACTTGGAAAAGCCTTGGATGAACATAATGTCCAAGTGCTCGCATTTCCACAGGATCATGGGTGTAGTTTCGGTGCCGCTGCTGGGTATCCATCGGTTACTGTGCCGGCCGCGTATTCAGAATCAGGGGAACCATTCGGCATTACATTTTCAGGAAAAGCGTTTTCTGAACTTGAGCTAATTAGTTACGCGTATGCATTTGAACAACATGTCCAAGCACGACGAAAACCATAATTTCTAGGGGGAAATTAGATGAAACCAAAGGTATATGTAACATATCCAATTTCAAATGAGGTCGAAGCATTTCTTTCGAAAAGTTGTGACGTTCAGAAGTGGGAAGGAGATGGGGAAATCCCCCGGGACCTTCTTTTAAAAGAAATTTCAGATGTGGAAGGGTTATATACATCACGTAATACGGGCGGTGTTGTTGACGAGGAACTACTAATTAATGCGCCCAATTTAAAAGTTATAAGTACCGTATCTGTTGGATACAATCATTTCGATGTAGAAGCGATGAACAAACACGAAGTCATTGGAACCAACACGCCAGAAGTATTGGATGAAACAGTTGCGGACTTGGCTTTTTCTTTAATTCTATCGACTGCGAGACGTATCGTAGAATTAGATCGTTACGTAAAAGAAGGCAATTGGCAATCGGATACAAAGTATCAAGAGACATATGGGAAGGACGTACATAGCTCCACACTGGGCATCATCGGTATGGGACGAATTGGTGAAGCGATTGCGAGAAGAGCAAAATTCGGATTCAATATGGATGTCCTTTATTATAATCGGAATAGAAAACCAGAGGCTGAGGAAAAGTTCGGTGCTGAGTACTGTGACTTGGAATCATTATTAACACACTCTGATTTTGTCGTTTTAATGACGCCACTAACGCCTGAAACATTTCAAATCATAGGTGCAAAGGAATTTAAGCTGATGAAAGAATCGGCAATTTTCATAAACGTATCTCGTGGTCAAACTGTAGATGAAAATGCACTTATTCAAGCTTTGGAAAACAAAGAGATATACGGTGCAGGTTTGGATGTATTTGAACTAGAGCCTGTTGAAGTGGATAATCCATTACTGAAAATGCCAAACGTCGTTGCAGTCCCTCATATTGGGTCAGCGACAGCAAGAACAGAAGAAGCGATGGCTATGCGTGCTGCCGAGAATACGGTAGCTGTATTAACCGGAAAAGAACCGATTGATCGAATAAGTTGAAAATAAAAGTATTGCAACTAAAACGATATTGTTTTAGCTTGTAATACTTTTTTATTTGCATCTTGACAGTACCTTGAAAATATTTTAGTGTTATGTCATACGCTATATCGCAATGCGTAATAGTGAACTGTTTAAAAAGGGCGGTGTTTGTGATGAAGTATACGGGTGGGCCAATGACCGAGGCGATGTACTATGTATTATTAACGCTTATGAATCCGAGTCACGGCTATGGGCTGATGAATGCAATTGCGGAGGTTTCTAATGGAAGAGTGAATATGGGCCCTGGAACGCTCTACGGGGTTCTTGCACGCATGCAAAAAGAAGGGCTCATAGTATTGATGGAAAGTGATGGCAGGCGAAAAACGTATGAAATTACATCCGGCGGTGAACAAGCTCTACGCCATGAATACAGTCGGTTGCAGGCATTAATAAAAGACGGAAAAGTTTTGAAAGAAGGTGAAATGAATGAGTAGGACGGTTCGAAAATTTCTTGCTGGTGATAGTTGGCGTATCGGGGAGCATGAAAATTGGTTTTCAAATATGGCACTGGACGGACTACATTTGAAGAAAGTAGGCTTATTATTTGCCCATTTTGAAAAAGGTGAACCTAAAGATACAAGATATAGAATTGATACATCATCAAATAAAACCGTTTCGGAAGAGGAAAAAGAGTTCTATAAGGAAAATGGCTGGGAACATATTTCAACTTTTGGTGAATTTAATGTGTTTTCATCCCCAGCAGAATTACATGTACCCGAATTACATACGGACCCGGCTGAACAATCTTATACGCTAGAGAATTTAGACAAAAAGTTGCGGACAAATACATATATTCTTGCCGTATTGAGCGCGCTTGCTTTAGCGGTGTATTCGATGCTCTGGTTTTTTTACAAGGCGCCTACGCTTGCTTTGGTTGAAGGAGAAGGGGTTCTTTACGTATGCTCACTTCTCGTGTATGCCTACGGAATGTATGTGATGCTTCGGGGGACTTTGTCTATACGGAAATTGAGGGCAACGCTTTTGGCAGGAAGCCCAATCAACCATAAAGCCCCTTGGAAAAAGCATTACAGAATCAATCAAATCGTTACAACTACAATTCTTGCTATCGCCGCTGTTTCCGCAGTGCTTCCTTGGGTACAACTCATCATGCAAAAGGAAGAAACGTTGCCTTTAGGAGAAGTAGACTTCCCGATTGTCCGACTCGCGGACATTGAGCAAAATTCCAGCTTCGTCCGAGATGAAATCCTTGATTCTAGAAGTGTGGATATAGGAAATCGTATTATGTACAATTGGAGCCTGCTTGCGCCGATTCAATATGAAACAAACGAACATGGTATTGTTCCTGACCAAGTTTGGAAAGATGGTAGTACATATTCACCTGGTGTGACCACGCTTATGTACAAACTTCGTTTCCCTTCGCTGAAAGAAGGGCTGATTTCAGATTTGATTGCTAAAAATGATGTTTTCTTTGCTGAAGAGGATGTAGAAAGGCTGGAGAGTAAAGTTTTTGATATCCTTATCATTCGTGAAGACGATGGATTCAAAGAAGTATTTGCCGGAAAAGGAAAAGGCGTCATCTACGTAAGCTACTTTGGATTAGAAGATATGGATACACTTTTAAAAAATGTAGAAGAAACAATCGTTTTGATAGCTGAATAAGACTTTACGAGGACAAGAGGCGGACAGAATGCTATGAAAAAGCTTTCTATCTGCTTTTTTTGTTGTCGTTAAAATGGACAACTAGACTTTTCAAGTGGATGGATCGGAATGATAAGGTGTCCCTGTGCATACTATATAAAAACCGCGCCCTAGATGGAGGGATTCAATGGACATATTAAATAAAGTGAAAAGCTTTCGAGAAGAAGAAAACAGGCTTCAATGGGAAGGCACTTTTCAGGAATACTTGGACATTGTAAGAGAAAGAAAAGAAGTCGCACAAACTGCACATTCACGTGTTTATAATATGATTAAAAGTTCAGGTTTAACTGAAAAAAATGAAGCTAAAATGTATCACTTTTTCGGGAAAGAAATATTTGGACTTGATGAGTCTATCCAAAGGCTTGTGGAGGAATACTTTCATCCTGCCGCGAAAAGGCTCGATGTTCGCAAGCGAATTCTTTTATTAATGGGTCCCGTAAGTGGTGGGAAATCTTCAATTGTGACATTGCTGAAGCGTGGTCTTGAACAATATTCCAAAACAGATGAAGGCGCGGTTTACGCCATTAAAGGGTGTCCAATGCATGAAGATCCACTGCACTTAATACCTACGCATTTACACAAGGCCTTTTTCGAAGAGTATGGAATTCGTCTGGAAGGTAGTTTGTCGCCGCTGAATACGATGCGTCTTGAACAAGAATATGATGGTCGGGTAGAAGATGTCCTGGTGGAACGTATTTTTTTCTCGGAAGATAAACGAGTCGGTATTGGAACGTTTACGCCTTCCGATCCCAAGTCGCAAGATATCGCCGATTTGACGGGAAGTATCGACTTTTCTACGATTGCCGAATTTGGGTCTGAGTCAGATCCACGTGCATACCGTTTTGACGGTGAATTTAATAAGGCCAATAGAGGGATAATGGAATTTCAAGAGATGTTGAAGTTGGACGAGAAATTTCTTTGGCATTTATTATCACTAACGCAAGAGGGAAATTTCAAAGCAGGTCGATTTGCGTTAATTAGTGCCGATGAACTTATTATTGCCCATACGAACGAAACGGAGTACCGCTCCTTTATATCAAATAAAAAGAATGAAGCCCTTCACTCAAGGATTATTGTAATGCCGATTCCTTATAATTTAAAAGTACACCAAGAAGAACGGATATATGAAAAAATGATTAACGAAAGTGATATGGCACATGTTCATATTGCCCCGCATGCACTTAAAGTGGCAGCTATATTCTCCGTATTAACAAGATTAGAAAGCCCTAAAAAACAAGGGGTCGATATTGTTAAGAAAATGAAACTATACGATGGGGAAAGTGTCGAAGGGTTTAATCAAATAAATGTAGAAGAATTGAAGAAGGAGTTTCCGAACGAAGGGATGAATGGAATTGACCCGCGGTATGTCATTAACCGAATTTCTTCGGCAATCATTCGGAAAGAAGTCCCTGCGATTAACGCATTGGATGTCTTGCGCTCTTTAAAAGACGGGCTCCATCAGCATGCATCTATTTCGCAGGAGGACAGAGATAAGTATATCAATTACATTGCAATTGCTAGAAGAGAGTACGATGAAATTGCTAAAAAAGAAGTTCAAAAAGCATTTGTTTACTCGTATGAGGAATCTGCAAAGTCATTAGTGGATAATTATTTGGACAACGTGGAAGCGTATTGTAATAAAAACAGAATGAGAGATCCTGTAACAGGTGAAGAAATGAACCCGGACGAAAAACTTATGCGCTCAATTGAAGAGCAAATCGGTGTTTCTGAAAACGCCAAAAGAGCATTTAGAGAAGAAATTCTAATTCGAATCTCTGCCTATGCGAGAAAAGGAAAACGTTTTGATTACAACTCTCATGCACGTTTACGGGAAGCCGTTGAAAAGAAAATGTTTGCCGATTTGAAAGATATCGTTAAAATTACTACTTCTACCCAAACACCCGACGAGTCGCATCTTAAAAAGATTAATGAAGTCGTGGCGAGCCTCATTGATGAATATGGCTATAACTCTATTTCAGCGAATGAATTATTACGATACGTTGGTAGCTTGCTTAACCGATAGGAACAGTAAAAAAACAAGACTGATAAAGCATTGGTCTTGTTTTTTTATCTAAATTAACTATATAGGTTGAACTAAAGATTCAAACCTGAATATTGAAGGTGAACAGAAGTTATTTTAATAGGAACGCCTTATTTCAGCACATCTGAAAATCGTTGAATAAGGCGACACTCCAGCGGGAATAGCATAGCCAAGATAGAGGGAGAAAGTTCACCGCCCTCTTTATTAGCTGAAGACCCCGCAGCATAGAGTAGGAGACTAAGGCAATGCCCGCGGAAAGGGAGCCGTTTCAACGATTTTCTTTTAGTAAGAATCTTTGTTTCCACTTATATATAGCAATAATAAGCGTCCAAGTGCATATGATGAATGGAATATCTGTAAAAAGCTTTGACGAGATAGGCGGGGATAAAAATGGATGACAAACAAAATGAGCGTTTTATCGTCTCGCGGGAAAATTGGTCCCTCCATCGCAAAGGCCATCAAGACCAGCTACGCCATATGGAGAAGGTAAAAGAGGCGATTCATAGTAACTTACCTGATTTAATAAGTGAAGAAAGCATTATTATGTCAAATGGTCGCGAAGTGATCAAAATTCCGATACGTTCGTTGGATGAATACAAAATTCGTTACAATACGGATAAGTCGAAACATGTGGGCCAAGGAGACGGCGATAGTGAAGTAGGCGACGTGGTCGCAAGCGATGGCAGCCAAGGGAAAAAAGGTCCTGGAAAAGGCAATGAAGCGGGAGATCAACCAGGCGAAGATTATAGTGAAACAGAAATTTCGATGACTGAAATAGAAGAAGTGTTATTTAAAGAACTTGAATTACCGAATTTGGAACAGAAAGAACAAGCTGAAATAACTGATGAGAAAATTGAATTCAATGACATTCGAAAACAAGGCCTCATCGGAAATATTGATAAGAAACGGACAATTTTAACGGCCATTAAACGGAATGCGATCAAAGGGAAAGCTGAAATCACACCTATACACAATGACGACTTACGTTTTAAAACATGGAACGAAGTGGAACATCCCGAATCCAAGGCAGTCGTTCTTGCAATGATGGATACGAGCGGATCAATGGGGTCATTTGAAAAGTATATCGCAAGAAGTTTCTTTTTCTGGATGACAAAGTTTTTACGCTCCAAATACGAAACGGTAGAAATTGAATTTATCGCGCATCACACGGAAGCAAAAATTGTTACGGAAGAGGACTTTTTTTCAAAAGGAGAGAGTGGAGGTACAAGATGTTCCTCTGCATATGAAGTGGCGCTAGATCTAATTGATAAAAAGTACAATCCAGCGAGCTTTAATATTTATCCATTTCACTTTTCAGATGGCGAAAATATGGCATCCGATAATAAGAAGTGCATGGAGCTCGTTCAAAGTTTAATGGATGTTTCGAATATGTTCGGTTACGGAGAAGTCAATGCATACAATCGTTTTTCCACAATGATGTCTTCTTATAAAACAATTAACGATCCAAAATTCCGTCACTATATTTTAAAAGAAAATCGAGATGTATACTTTGCCTTGAAAAGCTTTTTCTTAAATAAATCGGAGGGGTTCGATTGACAAATATGAAGGAGCTTCACTATGCAATTGAAGAAATAACAGAAATTGCAACTGGATTTGGCCTCGATTATTATCCGATGCGTTATGAAATCTGCCCGGCCGATATTATTTATACGTTTGGTGCATATGGCATGCCTACTCGGTTCAGCCACTGGAGTTTTGGAAAGCAGTTTCATAAAATGAAGCTCCAATATGACCTTGGATTAAGCCAAATCTATGAACTTGTGATCAATTCAAATCCATGTTATGCGTTTTTACTTGATACGAACAGTCTGATTCAAAATAAGCTTATTATTGCCCACGTTCTTGCTCACTGTGATTTTTTCAAAAATAATGTCCGGTTTTCTAATACGCGGCCGGATATGGTAGAAAGCATGACAGCAACAGCCGAACGCATTGCAAGTTACGAAATGATTTACGGTAAGGAAAAAGTAGAACACTTTTTAGATGCTGTACTAGCAGTCCAGGAGCATATTGATCCTTCTATATTAGGGCGTAAACAAGCTAATGATGAATCAGATGAAGAAATCAAAGATTTTGTACGAAAAACTCCTTATGACGACTTATGGAATATAGATAAAAAACAACTACCTCAAATAGAATCAACAAGCCGAGCAAGAAAAAAAATACCTTTAAAACCTGAAAAAGATATTTTACTGTTTATCGAACAAAATAGCCGTGAACTTGAAGAGTGGCAAAGAGATATTTTAACGATGATGCGTGAAGAAATGTTGTACTTTTGGCCACAGCTTGAGACGAAAATTATGAATGAGGGTTGGGCATCTTATTGGCACCAAAAAATGTTAAGAGCATTGGATTTAACTTCACATGAGACAATTGAATTCGCCACTTTAAATGCAAGCGTTCTGCAACCTTCAAAAACGAGCATCAATCCATATCATCTTGGGTTGAAAATATATGAAGACATTGAAAAAAGATATAATGATCCGACAGAAGAAATGATGAAATTTGGTATCGAGCGAAATACAGGTAGAGAAAAGATTTTTGAAGTAAGAGAGATAGAATCGGATATATCTTTTATTCGAAACTATTTAACGAAAGAATTGATTCAACAGGAGGACCTATATTTATTTGAAAAAAAGGGTCGGGAATATAAAGTTACGGACAAAGACTATGAAAATATAAGGGACCAACTCGTTTCTATGCGTGTGAATGGTGGTTTTCCATATCTTTACGTTGAAGATGGCGATTATTTACGAAACGGAGAACTGTATTTAGTGCATAGCTATGAAGAAACGGAATTAGACATTCATTATTTGGAAAATGTCTTGCCGTATCTCCAACGATTATGGGGGCGAATTGTCCATTTGGAAACGTACGTAGAAGGAAAGAAAATTGTCTATTCGTATGGGGGAAACAAAGTATCCCGCCGCTTTGTATAGCAAGTTAGTATCCGTTCACAAAACAACGTTGGATTGTTTTGTGAACGGGTACTTTTTTTGTTTTGCCTACATAAATCGATCTCATAATTCAACATTCTACAAAGATAAGTATAAAATATCCGATTGATTTCCGTTGCAAGTTTCCTCGTCGCTACTCTATTCTGTTGTATAATAGGGTGAAGAGTTAATCAATTAGATACGCTACAATAAAGAAAATTGTCAAATTCGCCTCGCTGTTATTCACATTCTTTAGCTGATTGTAGCGGAAAGCGTCCGCTCGGAACGGAAATCAAAGGTTCGGTAAAGCGGTCATCATTGGACTTTTTCAGGTTAGAATCTTTAATTCAACGTATATAAATTCGAAAGTCGGGGTAATGCTCATGAATAAGTTTTATTTCTTAGTTTGTATTTGTTTTACGTTAGGGATCCTTCAAGGGTGTGGTGAGAAGGCGGTTGAAAAACCTGCACTAGTTGTGGAAGAAGTGGTTGCAGAGCCAGCAGACGTTAAAGCACCAACACAAACACGAGTAGAGGATCCAGAGCCACTGGATTTAAGTCAATTCAGCCATACACCAACAGAGTGGGGCGAATATGTTGATGGTGTAAAGACAAGGATGAAAACTGAGGAAAAACAAATTGCATTAACATTTGATGCGTGTGGCGGCGCCCATGGAAGCGGCTATGATGAAGAGTTGATATCTTTTTTAAGAGCAGAAAAAGTGCCCGCTACATTATTTATAAACCAACGTTGGATTGAATCGAATGAAGCACTGTTCCTGGAGCTTGCAGCGGATCCCTTATTTCAAATTGAAAATCATGGTACGCATCACTCGCCTCTGTCAGTAGCGGGGGGAGAAGCATGGGGGATTCAAGCGACATCGTCACCGCAAGAGGCACATGACGAGATTATGGATAATCATGAAACCGTTAAGTTGCTAACAGGTCGGGAAATGACATTATTTAGATCAGGTACAGCCTTTTATGATGAAATAGCTGTTCAGCTAGCAGAAGCAATTGGTTATCAAGTTGTGAACTTTGATGTACTTGGCGATGCAGGAGCTACTTTTTCAAGTGGACAGGTAAAAAATGCATTATTAAATGCCAAAGAAGGATCAATAGCACTGCTACATATGAATCAGCCCCAAAGCGGTACAGCCGAAGGGGTTCAACAAGCCGTATCAATCATACGCGAAAAAGGATTTGAATTTGTATTACTTGAAAATAAAGTATTGGAATAGCCTAGGAAACAGAGAGTGAAAATTATTTACTTAAATCAGTAAATGGACTTCTAAGCCCCTATCTTATAGAATGAAGGCACTTATTATATACGTACTGGAGAGATAAAAATGAAGCTACTTCAAGTAAGGAAAGGTCAGTTTGTTTACTATCAAAATGAACTCCATAAAGTTTACTCAATAAAACCACTTTCTAAGAAATCTGTTCAGATGTATCGCATCAAAGACATGAAACAAGTAGTAAGCAGGGCGGATGAGATTGATTTATATAAACCGAAGCATATGGATTCGTTTATGTTTATGGGGGCGATGTACACACTTCGGCAAGATCAAAAGGCTGTTGTAGACGGCTATATTATAATTACCAAACCTGACCCGGGGTATTTGGATCACTATTCTTTGAACGAATTTGAAAAAGTAGATAAACTAAAAGATGGAAGCGTATATACTACGCTTAACAATACAGTCGGGGAGAAAGAGTTTTTGGTAATGGTTCCTAAAGAAGAACCGGGAAGCAAAAATATATCTTATTTCGATGACACAATCATAACGGAGCATCAACAAGAAGAAGATAAAAAGTTGCTAGAACAAACAAAGAAAAATGCAGCAATTAGACCTTCTCTTGGTGACATGTATATAAACTTGGACAATGGAATAAAAGCAATGATCGTTGTAATTGACCAAGATGAAGTTGTTTTTGGACATGGGGAACGAATTACTATTACCGACTTATTTGAATCTGATAGTTGGAATCCAATTTACATTACTGAAGACGGCGAGTTCTAAAGTTGTGAAATAAAAGTTGTTCCATGTCACGAATTTGTGATGTGGGGCAACTTTTTTGATTTACTCAAACGATAATAATTCCAAAAGATAACGGTTACAAGCGCTTTCACATATGATAGGATGAATAGAAGAACAATAAATGTAATTATCAGTTACAAGGGAAAAGATGAGGTTAAAGATATGGATAATTCCTGGAATAAAAGAAAGCTTAAGATTTTCAGCTTAGTAACAGCTTGTTTACTTCTCCTTGTAGGGTATAAAGAAGAGTATCCTATGAATCATGCGAAATTGGAGGGGCTCGTAAGTATTGCACATCGTGGGGCAGCAGTATACGCACCCGAAAATACAAGGATTGCCTTTCAAAAGGGGCTTGAACTGGGGGCAGATATACTTGAGTGCGACGTGCATCTTTCAAAGGATGGACAGCTTATAATTATGCATGATGAAAAAGTGGATAGAACGACCAATGGAAAAGGATTTATAAAAGACTTCACACTTGAAGAGTTAAGAAAACTAGATGCGGGTGGAAAATTTCATAGGGATTTTACTGGGGAACCAATCATTACATTAGATGAATTGCTTGAAGAGTTTTACGGTCACATCGGTTTATTAATCGAAATTAAAAAACCATTACTCTATCCCGGAATAGAAGAAAAAGTAGCATTACTCTTGGAAAACTATGAGAATCTAAACAGAGTCATTGTTCAATCGTTTGATATAGAATCGATGCGTAAAATGCATCATTTAGTTCCAGAGTTACAAATAGCGATACTTATGAAGGCATCTGCTATTCCTCCCTCGTTACAAAGGGTTAAAGATTTGACGTCATTTGCTACATATATCAATTTTAATATTTTATATGTCAATGAACGCATTGTCGATCAAATACATAATTACGGCGGGAAAGTATTAGTATGGTCTGTCAAAACACCAAGACTAGTCGATAAAGCATATCGATATAACGTAGACGGGATTATTACCGATTTCTCACATTGGCCCGAGGAAGTTCCATTTCATTTGGTAAGAGAGTAAAAAAGGTCCAGCACAAAATGTGCTGGACCTTTTTTATTCGTCTGGGTTGTTAAAGCTTTCTTTACCCTCATTAACCATTTGTCGTGCTTCACGTTTGATTTTAGCTAATTCATCTTCTGCCCTTTTTGCAGCGTTGTCGGCAATTTCACTCCAATTGGGAGTAGTCCCTTCTTCGCCACTTGCTTTGTCAGAGTAACTCTTTCCAGTCATATGAACGCCTCCAAATTGTTTCACGTATAGAGTATAGAATACCCAGACTTACAACATTTTAAACATAGAAGTTCTGAAAAAGTCATTTGGAATTATTAATTTTTGAATTATAGGCCGAAATAAGCATCGATAATCATTTGTGTCGTCTCGTCAGACATATTAAGGTGTTTTATATGTGTTCCGCTAATCAGTTGTTGTGTATTTGTATCATCAAAGTCAAACGAACGCGATAAATAAGCATTAAATACACGAATCATTTCATTTAGACGTTCCTCTTCTACGGTTAAAGTTCCGGGGGCTGCGTCTTCAATAATTTCCAGCTGATTGAAATCAAGTGCATTTTTAATAAGCGTCAATAAGCGATAATTCGTAGAAGGATTTGGGTTAGTAATATTATAAATTACCCCAGCTTCTGCTTTTTTTGCTGCAACAGCTAAAATATCGGCAACATAATTGACCGGCACAAAGTTTGATGTAGATTCTTTACTGCCAACAACATGATAAATACGGTTAGGATTTGAAGAGTTTCTCATTACACGTCGCTTAAACACATCGAGTGCGCGCATAAACCCATAAAGAGTGAATGATGAATCGGCTTCACCCGTTTTGGAATCCCCAACGATAATTGAGGGGCGGAATATGGATACATCCATTACATCCCAATAAGAAAGAGCAAGATGCTCGGAGTTCACTTTACTTTCTTCGTATGGATTGTGAATATTTCCATCCATCGGATAAAGGTTCTCAATACCGTTATCACGTCTACCAACGGTATATGCCGTACTAATATAGAAAAACTTTTTGACGTGTAATGCTTTGGCAAAATCAAGTGCATGTTTCGTACCGTCATAATTGATCGAAAAAATTTCGTCGCGCAATTCTTCATCGAATTTAACGAGTGCCGCAAGATGATAGAAAATATCAACTTTCCCTGTTAATTCATCGATATCTTGCGCGTCAAGTCCAAAGGATGGCTGTGTAATATCACCTTTAAATAATTGAATTCGATTATGAGCATTAAGTTCTGTTACAAGATGGTTAGCTTTATCAATGTCACGCACGAGAACGTATAAGTTATGGTCAGTAGTTTCTAAAAGATTGTTCAGTAATTTTCCACCGAGAAAACCCGTAGATCCAGTTAAAAAAATTGTCACTTTTTATCCCTCCAAATAGCCGGCGGGAGCGGTTCCTTCCGGCAACTATTCCGATTATCGCATATTCTGGTCTTTATGTCTTTCCTAATCCCATTCTTAGATAGTAGAAAGACGTAGATTGTGAACAAATCATGTGTGTTAACCCGAACGGATAAGGTTGGTAAATCATCTTGAAAGCCGATAGTGGCGCGAAAAAGGGGAAGGAAAAATTGACAGCGGCTACCTTTTCACGTACATTATAGGGTGGTATGATTAAAATTAATAAGTAAATGATACGTATATAATCTCATTTAAAACAGTGCAATATATACGAAATTGCATCTTGGAAGAGAAGGGGTATAGACGATGGGAAAAACGGACTTTCTGCCAGTTATCCTTGGATCGGATGATAATGCATATGGCATGGCAAGAGCATTCCACGAACAATACGGTATTACAAGTATTGTTGTAACAAAAGGACATATTTTACCGACAATGCATAGTAAAATAGTAGAAAAGAAAATATATGAAAATTTGGATGAGCCTAAAGTATTTATCCAAAGCATGTTAAATCTTCATGAAGAGCTAAAAAGTCGTGCAAGTAAGCTTCTTGTAATTGCGAGTAATGAAAACTATGCAGAACTTGCAATTCGTCATAGGGACGAGCTTGAACCGCATTATATATTGCCGTTTATTGATGAAAAGTTAATGGACGAAGTTGTTTATAAGGAACGTTTTTATGAGATGTGTGAGGAATACGGCTTAGATTATCCAGACACACTTATTTTTAAAAAAGGAATGGATGCTCAAATGGAGCTTCCATTTGACTATCCAGTCGTTGTGAAACCGTCGGATAGTATGACTTATTTCAACGCACAGTTTGAAGGGAAAAAGAAAGCTTACGTACTTCACAGTAAGGCGGAATTTATCGATACAATCGATAAAGTTTTTTCATCAACCTATGAAGATTCACTTATTATTCAAGACTATATTCCCGGAAATGATACCGTCATGCGGGTGCTTAACGCTTATGTAGACCGAAATGGAAAAGTGAAAATGATGTGTCTAGGTCGCGTTATTCTAGAGGATTATACACCTACTTTAATCGGTAACTATGTTGGTATTATTGGTGAATACAATAAGGATACTGAGGAAGTTTACGCGAAATATAAAAAGTTTTTAGAGGCAATCGGCTTTAGAGGCTATGCCAATATCGATTTGAAATACGACCGACGCGATGGGAAATATAAAATATTCGAACTGAATATTAGGCAAGGTAGAAGTAGCTATTTCGTTACTACAAACGGCTATAATATGGCGAAATACCTCGTTGAAGATCGGGTAGAAAATGAAGATTTACCAATCGAATACGGTTCGAACACTCGCTTATGGCATGCAGTGCCTAAAGATCTTTTAATTAAATATACGATGGATGAAGACTTGAAAAAACAAGTAATTGACCGATTTAAAAAAGGGGAATCCGCAAGTACATTGTATTATTCTGCGGATCTTGGATTCATTCGAAGATTCAAATTGAAATCGTATTATAAGGATTATTACAGAAGATTTGAAGAACACTTCGAACTGAAGGAATAACAACTTGGATTTTCCAATACACGCAGAGTCTAGCGTCGAATCGAATGTAATAGGATTCTTTATTTAAACATTTACAAGAAAGAAATATAGGTTAAAAGGTAGTAATCTGGAGGTTATTTAAAATGGCTTTACTTGATAAAACAAAAAAAGAAGAGGTAAGGAGGTATGATGAGTTCATCCGGAATTCACCATTTCGCTCTGTGACGCAAGACCGTCTTTGGGCACAGGTGAAGGATGATTGGGGAAATGAGCACGTTTATCTTGAAGAAAATGGTGAAATCGTGGCGGCGATGTCAATTCTTATTAAACGTTTGCCACTTGGATTTTCGGTATTGTATGCACCGCGGGGACCGGTTTGTGACCCCGCAGACTTGAAGCTTGTACAAAAGCTTTTAAAAGAAGCTGAAGTCGTTGCGAAGAAAAACAAAGCAATTATGCTGAAGTTCGATCCTGAAGCTTCTTATTCAGATGAATTGTATAATCTTTATAAAAACGCAGGTTTTCGGCTCATTTCAAAAGACGATGATCCCGATAAACTGATTCAACCGCGGATGAACATGATTCTTCAGCTAGAAGATCATGACGAAGAAACAATTATGACAAAGTTTTCAAAAAGCTGTCGTAGTTCGATTCGTGGTTCGGCAAGAAAAGGTGTCGAAATGCGGTATTCTCGTACAGATGAAGATATTGAAACTTTTCATAAGGTATACAAAACAATGGCAGAGCGGAACAAAATCACGTCACGCCCACTTGAATATATGAAACTTATGCGGGATACGTATGACGATTTACGGATTTATATCGCCTCTCATGAAGGAGACGTTTTAGCAGCCGGGTTAACGATTAACTATTACGGCAAATTGTATTACCTTTACGGTGGTAGCACGGATGTCAAAAGGAACTTAAATCCAAATCATCTTATGAACTTTGAAATGATTAAATGGGGCATTGAAACGGGTGCAAAGCAATACGATTTCGGTGGTGTTTTTGAACTTTCAAAAAACGATGGGTTGTATACGTTTAAAAAGAGCTTTTGTAATAAAGATGAACCCGCGCAATATATTGGTGAAATCGATAAAGTATATAAGCCGTTTATGTATACGATTTTAGAGACGGTTATACCATTAGTAAAACGTTTCCGTAAAAAACTGAGACGGGGGTAATTTCCGAATGGAACCAAGTAATAATAATGGTATGAAAAAGAAAACATTAGGAATTATCGGCGGCGTAGGTCCGCTTGCGACGATGTTCATCGGTGAGATGATTGTAAGACTAACCGATGCCGAAACAGACCAAGATCATATTAATATGATCATTACAAACAACACAAACATTCCTGACCGAACATCCTTTATTTTGGGAGAGAGCAAAGATAATCCTGCTCCGGTTATTATTTCAGATACAGAGCGTTTACATAATGCAGGTGCCGATGTTCTAGTGATTCCGTGTAATACAGCACATTCCTTTTACGAAGAGATCCAAAAGAGTTCAAAGTTACCAATCATTCATATGATTAACGAAACAGTTACGCGCGCAGCAAAACGCGGTGCAAATCGTGTAGGGATTCTTGCGACAACGGGAACAATTACAACAGGTGTTTACCAGTCCGCATGTGAAAAGTACGGCATGGTGCCTATTGTTCCGGATGCTCATATTCAAGCCGTTGTCATGTCGCTTATATATGATGATATAAAGGCTGGAAAACCCGCCGATAGCGACAAGTGGTCGATTATTAGTAGAGCAATGGAAGAGGCCGGTTGCGATACGGTGATTCTTGGCTGTACCGAATTGTCCGTCGTAGGGAAAGAGCTCAAGCTTGTGGGATACATCGACTCGCTTCTTGTCCTTGCAGAAACAGCGATTCAATATTGTGGATATAAAGTAAAAAGAAAAACAGGCATCTGAAAGAGAAGTACATCGACTTTCAGATGTCTTTATTTTTTATAATCAGTAGTTGGCTATGATACACTTGAAAGAACAGAGTGAAGGTGGGAAACAATATGTCATTTTTAGATAAAATGGATGATTTATTCAAAGAAAAGTGGGCGTTTGAAGAGGAATTACCTGTACAGACACAAATGATACCAGAAATGCTTGAAGGTCGGGACATCGTTGCAGAATCTCCAACAGGTTCCGGAAAAACGTTAGCTTATGTTTTGCCGATATTACAATTAGTAAACGGCGATAAAAAACAGACACAAGCGTTAATCGTAACTCCTTCACAAGAATTATCGATGCAAATTGTGAATGTGATCCGCGAATGGGTGGAAGGAACAAGCATTACCGTTACGCAACTAATTGGCGGAGCCAATATCAATCGGCAACATGATCGGTTAAAAAAGAAACCGACTATTGTTGTCGGAACACCAGGACGCCTTGGTGAACTAGTGAAAACAAAGAAACTAAAAATGCATGACATACGGCATATTATTCTCGATGAGGGTGACCAACTTTTGGGGCGTGACCACCGGGTTGTCATAAAGAACCTTATTGAAAATGCAAACCCAGAAAGACAAGTTGCAGTTGTCTCTGCAACAATTACAGAAGAAATTGAAATTGTTGCAAAAAAGTTTATGAATGATCCGCTTCGTATTCAAGTATCGGCTGCAGATATCCCCCAAAAAGGAAAAGTTGTACATTCATTTGTTAAGACTGATATACGGGATAAGACGGATCTTTTAAGAGGTATTTCTCATTTGAAAGGAATTCGTGCACTTGCGTTTATTAACAGTGTCGATCAAGTCCGCATGAGAGAAATGAAACTTACGTATAATAAATCACCAATTGTCGTCTTGCATTCGGATATGAAAAAGTTTGAACGTCAAGAAGCACTTGAGAGTTTTCGAAAAGGTGAATCGACTATTTTAATTGCTACAGATTTGGCCGCTCGTGGACTTGATATTGAAGGGTTGACTCATGTTATCCATGTGGACGTTCCACATACGGTTGAACAATATATACATCGGTCTGGCAGAACGGGACGGGCGGGCAAAAGTGGAGAAGTATTGACGTTCCTTTCATATACAGAAGAGCGGGATTATCGAAAACTGACAAAAGGAATTAAGCCAATCCACAAGGTGTGGCAAAATGGGAAACTGTTAGAAAAGGCATGGGTAGAAGAGAAAGTGAAAAGAAGAAAATAGTAAAAAGGGCTATCCAGAAATCCAAGTGTGAATGGATTTTTGGATAGCCCTCTTTTGTGCTTTCTTATAGTTGAGTAAGTATAATCGGCTTGTCTTTTGTCACAATAATTGTATGTTCAATTTGTGCGACGAGCGAGTTGTCATCGGTAATGAATGTCCAGCCGTCGCCTGATTCGATAATATGCTCAGACTTTTGGGAGATAAAGGGTTCAACTGCAAGGACCATACCTTCTTTGAGGAGCGTTTTATCCCAAGCGTCGTAATAATTAAGAATATGTTGGGGTTCTTCGTGCAGGGACTTTCCAATACCGTGTCCTGTAAGGTTTCTAATAACGGTTAAGCCATTGTTTTTTGCTTCGCGTTCAACTGCCTTGCCGATACCATTCAAACTAGAGCCTGCTTTTACTTTTTGCATTGCACGTTCAAATGCACTTTTGGCAACATCGCAAAGCTTTTGTTTTTCAGCATCGGGTGTACCAACGACAAATGAAATTCCAGTGTCTGCGTAATACCCGTCAAATGAGCCAGAAACGTCGATATTGACAAGGTCACCGTCTTTAATAATACGAGGGCCTGGAATGCCGTGTGCGACTTCATTATCGACACTGATACAAGTGTTGCCTGGAAAGTCATATTCTGCGATGGGCGCAGAGATAGCACCTTTTTCTTTAAAAAGACGTCCGCCAAATTCATCGAGTTCTTTTGTTGTCATGCCTGGTTTTGTTGCCTCCATCATAGCATCCCGAATTTCAGCAACAATTATTCCGATTTTTTTTAGTGCTTCGATTTCTTCATTAGTTTTTGCGATCATTAGGTACAAATCCTTTCTTCCGTTCACTTATTTTCATAACATACTATATCATATTATACGCCACAAAAAAGCCTGTGACCTTTAATTAAGGTTACAGGCTTACTATTTTAAACGCCAAGTGTTTTTGAAGGGGTACTTTATTTTAATAATTTTACACCTTGTATAATATTCCAAAGGAAAATAATTGCGGTAACTAACCCATAAAGTAATATGAAAATAATTGGGCTTACACTCCAAATATTGAAGCGACCAGTCACCATTTCGAGCATTCTGTTTTCGGCAGAAAACATCGACATAGAAAAAATAACAAAGCCGACAATGAGAAGAGCAACGGGAAGGATATGTGAGATGAGTGACCTTTTTGCATGGAATTTTACTTCTGTGTCGTCGGTCACTAATAAAATAATGATGGGTAGAAGTAAAGGTGAAAAGAAGATACTAAAATAGCATAATGTCGACAACGTTTTATTACTCGGCAAAGTAGGGCCCCCTTATACCTATCCTGTACTAAGTATGGGTACTTTATCCAATGAATAGACAACGAATATAAAAATACACCACACTTCTAAAATAGAAGATGTAGCGTATTTTTCAGGTGTGTGTTCTATGTTCTTTTTTAAGGAAGAATATACAAACAGTGATAACGGCACTCAAGAATAAGGCGGCGGCTGAAACGAACATTTCCTCAAATCCATTTTTCACGGCAATCCCAACAAATGCCCAAATGAAAACAAAGTTTAAAGCGATATCTCCATAATGATAGATGAAATGGAGTGCAGTCGCTGCGGCAATCGTCAAATAGATGACTGTCCAAAGTGGAGAACTCAAGCCCCAACCATTCCATTCGTGAAGTGTTAGAACATAGCTAATATTATTGATTATTGAAATAAACATCCATCCGAGATAAACAGCAATCGGAATTCTTTCAAATAACTGATTTTCACTTCTCGGGTACGTAAAATAAAATACAAGTAGTGTCATTAGCAGTGCTGCCGTAACAAGCATTGCCCAAATGAAATGTTCAGTAAGCCAAAGAACAATCAAGGCAATGTTCAGTACAGTGCTTGTTGTAAATAAGATTGCTCTTCGTTTTTGTAATGTGGCATTATTCTTTGTTCGGTTTTTCCAAAAACCGAAAATCCAAAAGGCTAAAAGTATATAAATCACAGGCCATATAAAGTGTACATAACTTGCTGGGGTAAAAAGTACGGGAAGCCTTTTCGAAATTTCACCAGTCGTACTACCGTTAAAAGGCATTATATTTGTTGCGCCATTGACAGCTATTACTGCAATAAGCGAAATGGTCATAATAATTATTCTAAGCATCTTAAAATCCTCCTAATACAACAGTATACATAGGAAACGGGGACCCTGCGGTCGTAATTATGAAGTTTATGTCACAAATGAAATAGTTCGTAAGCCGAATATTAATGATATACTAAAAGGTGTATTTAGAAGATTAAGAACGTTTCAAGGAGGGAACATCAATGTCAACAGTAAGATATTCGGAAAATTGGGATCTTGATGTGTTTTTTAAAGGTGGAAGCACTTCAACAGAATTAAGAGAACATTTAAATCATACAATTGAAAAAGTAATAAAATTAGAAAAAGAAGCAACAGAATTTGAAGTACCGACATCGGTAGAATTTGCAACTGACGTGGCAAAATTGGTTGAATCAATTAAAGATGTTGCACTGAATATATCACAAGCGAGCGCTGTCATCGGCTGTTTTTTGGCAGCAGATACGACAGATAAAAAAGCATTATTACTTCAGGGAGAAATTGGTGATTTTAATGCGCGTTTTTCAACCGCATTACTCAAAATCCAACAAGTGTTAGCTAATATTGATGAAGTTGTTTGGACAGAGCTAATGGTATCAGATTCGCTTTCCGAATTTGCATTTGTTCTTGGCGAATGGCGTGATGAAGTTGACTTGAAATTATCGGAGAAAGAAGAAAGTCTAATCACATCCTTAAGTGTGGACGGTTATCACGGTTGGGGGCAACTTTATGATCTCTTGATTGGTGACATTAAAATTAAGTTTGAATTAGATGGCGAGGAAAAGATCTTATCCGTTGGTCAAGTGAATAACTTAAGTTCACATTCCAATGCGGACATCCGTAAACGTTCGTTTGAAGCACTTGAAAAGGTGTGGACGGAAAAAGAGGACTTTTTTGCTACGGCACTTAATCATCTTGCCGGATTTAGACTTGCTATATATGAAAAACGTGGTTGGGATTCTGTTTTGAAAGAACCTCTACTGACTAACCGGATGAGTGAAAAGACATTAGACGCGATGTGGGGCGCGATTGGCGCTAGCAAAGAGCCTTTCGTAAATTATTTAAACGTGAAGGCAAAAATGCTTGGCACTGAAAAGTTAAACTGGTATGACATTGATGCACCTGTAACATCTTCTACGAAAGAAATAAGCTATCAAGAAGGCGCTGAATTTATCCTTAAACATTTTGGTGACTTCGGTTCGGAACTTGAAGCATTTTCTAGAAAGGCATTTGAAGACAGATGGATTGAAGCGGAAGATCGTCCGAACAAACGACCAGGCGGTTTTTGCACAGGTATGCCAATGTCTGAGCAGTCACGTATTTTCATGACGTATAGTGGTTCAATGTCGAATGTGGCTACGCTGGCGCACGAACTAGGCCATGCATTCCATTCGTATGCAATGCGTCCGGTCCATTGGATGAATCGTCAGTACGCGATGGGAGTCGCGGAAACTGCGTCCACGTTTGCGGAGATGATTGTTGCTGATGCAGCGGTGAAAGCGGCGGAGACAAAGGACGAAAAAATTGCATTACTGGAAGATAAGATTCAGCGCAGTGTAGCATTTTTCATGAATATTCACGCGCGATTTCTTTTTGAAACAAGGTTTTATGAAGAACGGAAAAAAGGAATTGTTCCCGCATCCAGATTGAACGAATTAATGGTTGAAGCGCAACAAGAAGCGCATGGAGAAGCGCTAGACACTGTCCATCCGCATTTTTGGGCATCGAAACTGCATTTTTATATTACAGAAGTGCCATTTTACAATTTCCCATATACATTCGGTTATTTATTCTCATTGAGCATTTATGCGAAAGCTTTAGAAGAAGGCAAAGACTTCGAAGGAAAGTATATCGCACTCCTTCGTGATACGGCGTCTATGAGCGTTGAAGATTTAGCGATTAAACATCTAGGTGAAGATATTACTAAAGAAGAATTTTGGGCAAAGGGCGTTGCACTTTGCGTGAAAGACGTTGAAGATTTCTTAGAACTTACGTCTGAAGAAGGGTGATAGGAAATTGATCATACTTGAAGGGGAAAAGTGTTATTTAAGAATCTTAACAGAGGAAGATGCAACCAATTTTACGGAACTACTGCTCGTGAATAAAAAGTATTGGTCTATTTTTGAACCAAGACAAGAAGCAAGTTTTTTTACAGTTGAAGTGCAAAGAGAGAAAATTAGAGAATCGCTATTCCAGATGCGAGATCGAAGAGAGTATAACTTTGGCATTTTTGAAATCGGCTCAGGCAAGCTCATAGGACATATATCACTTTACAGCATAAAGAGATACCCTTTTTCGAGCGGGTTTGTCGGCTATTCAATCAATGAAAGAACGATAGGGCAAGGTATTGGAACTGAAGCCGTCCGTCTGATTACTAAATTTGCATTTGAAAAAGTAGCATTGCACAGGCTGGAGGCTTATGTCTCGCCGCGCAACGAAGGGTCGGTAAAAGTACTAGAAAAGTCCGGATACACACAAGAAGGTTTACTACGACAACTACTTTACATTAATGGTGTTTGGGAAGATCATTATTTATATGCTTGTATAGAAAAGGACTTTTGAAAGGGTAAGGCCGCATTGCGGAAATTAAAAACAAAAATAAAAAACCGATTCCTTTAATTTGGAGTCGGTTTTTTATTTTCATGTCTATTCCCCGGGAAATATGTCGAGAAATCGCTTGTTACAGAAAATGATAGCCATCAATAATTGTATTAAGTTGACCTGTAGATGGATCTGCAACAAGTCCGTGTACAGCGACTTTCGGATCCATAAGAGGATGGTTTCGAACGTTTTCGACACTTTGTTTAACACTATCGGTTACATCGTTAAACCCTCTAAGCCAATCTTCCATGTCAATACCGGAATACTTCAACGTTTCAAACAGGCGCTGGTCAATTCCGCGATCGACCATTGTTTTAATAATTTTACTTGTATTAAGTGAACTCATTCCACAGTCATGATGACCGATGATGAATACTTCGTCTGCTTGTAATTCGTAGACCGCAATGATAATACTACGCATGATCCCACCAAATGGGTGGGTTACGGCAGCCCCAGCACTTTTAATAATTTTAGCATCACCATTGCGCAAGTTCATAGATCTTGGCAATAATTCAGTCAATCGTGCATCCATACATGTAAGAATTACGATGCGTTTGTCGGGGAATTTTGTCGTTGAATACTTCTCATACCTTTTTTCTTGAACAAATGATTCATTAAAAGTAAGTATTTCCGAAAGTAGGGTCATAAACGTACTCCTATCTAATTGTGTTTCTTTCTATGATACACAAAAAAAGGTTAAAAGAAAAGAGCGGCCAAATGGCAGCTCTTAAAACTTTGTTGCAGGTTTTGGATCGATTATGGTTGAATCAGAAGCTGTCATTGCCGATGATAGGAAGTGCATCATGAAATAAATTAACGGTCCAATCGTTAGAAAGAAACCGATTACAGTTGCGTACATTAAGCCCAAGTGAATGACTCCTCTCAGTTTTACGTAATTTGATACTGTATTCATTATACAATAAAAAACTAAATTGTTTAAGGGGTTTGGAAGAAAAGTTTTTTAAATGTGTCCAATTTTAGAAGTCCCAGTTACCATTTCGGAATACAGGTTCATTTGTTCCGTCTTTATGAATCCCGTCAATATCCATTTGTTCGGATCCAATCATGAAATCTACGTGAGTGATGCTTTGGTTCAATCCGTGTTTTTCAAGTTCGTCACGCGTCATCGTTTTACCATTTTTAACACAAAATGCATAAGCACTTCCTAGTGCAAGGTGGTTCGATGCATTTTCGTCGAATAATGTATTGTAAAATAATAGGCCCGATTGTGAAATAGGCGAGTTATGCGGAACAAGCGCAACTTCACCTAAGTGTTTTGCACCTTCATCCGTATCTATTAGGCGTTGTAAAACTTCTTCGCCTTGCTCGGCAGAAATTGCTATTACGCGCCCATCTTTAAATGTGATTTTAAAGTTATCGATGATATTACCGCCATAACTTAGAGGTTTCGTACTTGATACATAGCCGTTTACACCCGTATTTAGCGGCACAGTAAATACTTCCTCGGTTGGCATATTTGCCATGAAAGCATGTCCTTTTTCATTTAAACTTCCTGCACCGCACCATAAATGACCTTCAGGTAATTCAATGGTCAAGTCAGTTCCCGGTGCTTGATAGTGGAGTTTGTGGAAACGTTTTTCGTTTAAGTAATCTACTTTTTCATGCAATTTTTTGTCATGGTCTATCCAGGATTGAACAGGATCGGTTTTGTCTGCGCGGACGGATTTAAAAATGGCTTCCCAAAGTGCGGATGTTTGGTCGCTTTCGGGCAGGTCAGGAAATACTTTTTTAGCCCATGCTTTGGATGGCGTAGCAATAACTGTCCAGCTAACTTTGTCGGATTGCATCGACTGTCGAAACTTATCAAGTGCTTTTCCAGTAGCTTTTTGGGAGTCGCCGATACGAGAAGGATCAATTCCTTTTAATAGATCGGGGCTTTGAGATACGATACTCATGAAAGCCGCTCCTTGTTCGGCAAGTAGCTCTCTTTCCATCACTTTCCATTCAGGGAATTCAGCAAACGAATCTGCGGGAGCTTTTTCGTATCGGAGACGTGAAACAACGTCATCGTTCCAATCTACAAATACTTGTCTAGAACCCGTGTCATATGCTATTTCGGTGACGAGGCGAACGAATTCAATAGCTTCGGTTGAAGCACTAATATAAAGATATTGGTTCGGTTGAATATTGACCCCTACTTTTACAGCAAGTTCAGCATAATTGTAAAGCTGTTGTTTAAATGTAGGCATGAATAATTACCCCTTTCGTTATTGTTTATATAGTACCAATCTTTAGATGGGTTGTGCAATGCTGTAACTTGATAAAAGTTTGTTTGAATACTATATGAGCTGAACTAAAGAATCCTACTAACAACGCCCGGCGCTAGGGGGTGTCGTAGCTGGAGATTACGTGGAAATCATAAGTTCGACCTATATAAATAAAAAAAGATTCGGAGGAGTTTTACATTCCTACGAATCTTTTTTTAGTGTTTGGCATATTCTATTATTTACGTAATGATCCAAGTTCGGCTGCAATAGCTTCCATTTCATTAGAACTAATATGCTTACGTTTCATAACCATTTCGTACATGTAATGCAAGTCTTCGTATTTTTCAGTATCGAAGTTTTCAGCTCTCATCGCATCTACGTTTACCATGCGAAGCTTTTCTTTGATTTCTTCAATCATATACATGACATTTTCTTCTGTCGCGTTTGTTAAATCCATAAGTAGTATCCGCCTTTCATTTGTTTAAGACTAATCATTTCATTATTTTCCGACAGTGTCAAATGGAATAGAGAATTATGCTTTCTTTGCAGCAATTTTTTCTGCTTTTTCTTCTTTAATCTTCGTTTGGATGCGTTTTGTTTCAAGTAGGATAACTCCCGATAATCCTAGCAGTCCAATTAAGTTCGGTATAGCCATAAGCCCGTTAAGTACGTCTGCAAATGCCCAAACAACACTTAGCTTAGCTGTTGCACCTACAAAGATGAACAGAACGAAAATAACACGATAGGCTTTTACAGCTGTTGGATTCGGGAATAAGTATTGGAAACACTTTTCACCGTAATAACCCCAACCAAAAATAGTAGAAGTAGCAAAGAACAATAGTCCAATAGAGACAACGATAGGGCCCACGTCACCAAGGAACGTTCCAAATGCCGCTGCAGAAAGAGCGCCTGCCTCGATAGACGTATCTTTCCACTGACCTGACATAACGATTGTAACCCCTGTAATCGAACAAATGACCAATGTGTCAAATAATACTTGCGTCATCGAGACGAGCGCTTGACGACCCGGTAAATCTGTTCGAGCTGCTGCCGCCGCGATTGGAGCAGAACCTAGACCTGCTTCGTTGGAGAATAGACCACGTGCAACTCCAAATCGGATTGCCGCACCGACTGCACCACCAGCAGCTGCTTCGCCAGTAAATGCAAATTTGAAAATTGTAGCGAAAGCTTCTGGAACAAGATTGATATTCATAATCATGACAATTGCTCCCGCAATTACATAAAAGAGGGCCATGATCGGAACGAAGAACGAAGTAACTTTACCAATTGTTTTAATTCCACCTAGGATAACCATCCCCGCCAAAATAACAAGAACAATTCCAGTAATCCAGTGAGGGACCGAGAACGTTTGGGACATGACGTCGGCAACTGCTTTGGATTGTGTACCGTTTCCGATACCAAAAGCAGCAAGTGCACCAAAAATTGCAAAGGCCACACCGAGCCATTTTTGTTTTAACCCGTGTTCCAGATAGTACATCGGTCCACCAGCCATTTGACCATTGGCATCTTTCACACGGTATTTAACGGCAAGTACAGCTTCTCCGTATTTGGTTGCCATACCGAAGAATCCAGCCATCCACATCCAAAAAATTGCACCCGGACCTCCAAGGACAACAGCAGTTGCTACCCCGACAATGTTACCGACCCCTACGGTAGCAGCCATTGCGGTCATAAGTGCCTGGAAGTGCGTAATATCTCCTTCTGATTTCTTATCTTGGTTTTTTGTGAAAACCAATTTCAGCGCATAAGGTAATAATCGTAATTGAATAAGTCCAAGCCTGGCTGTTAAGAAAATACCTGTTCCGACGAGCAGAATGAGTAAAGGCGGACCCCAAATTATCCCCCCGACTTTATCCAAAAAACCTTCTAATCCATTCATTTCATTCCCCCCTTTTACGTTGGCAAAGATGATGAAATCTAATTAAGTGGAAAGTACTAAGAAACGAAACACCTTAAAAGATCCGTTTATTACTTGTTTACAATCTTCCGAAAAATAAGTTCATTCGTCAAGCATTATTTTTTAATTAGTCAAAGATTGTTTTTAAATGTATGATTAAGGGAATAAATAATATATATAAAATTGTTGGACTGGAGGCATTAATCTTGGGTAAAAATAAGTTTGGAATTTATATTTTGTTCGGTGCGCTTGCTGGAGCAGCAGTTAGTATGTTTGATCGCGGTACGCGTGAACAAGTGACAAAGAATGTGAAAGGTGTCGTATCCGAAGTCAATTTTTATACGAAAAATCCGGATGTATTAAAGTCTAAGGTCAGAGAGAAAAAAGAAAAGATTCAGTCGGTTGTCGAGCAACTTAGCGAAGATGCAACATATGTTAAAGAGAAAGTCGACGAATTGAAGTTGCTAACTCCTGAAGTTAAAAACCTCGTCGTCGAAACGAAAGAAGCTTTTGCCGAAGCGAAAGTTGAATACAAAGCAATTGCAAGTGACGATTCACCATCTACGGAAAATAAAAAGGAACAGTAAAATGGGTGAGGGGAGTGACGAAACATTGGGGAACAATATGCGTGAAACTCCCGGAACGACTAAAAAGGATAAGTATAAAGGGAAGTTGAAAAAGTCATCTGGTTTTATAAATGACTCGGCAATGATCAAATTCGTTAAAGATGTAAAAGACGGAGAGCCTGATCAATTCGATACGACAACTACGGGTGGATTTGTAAAAGAACTATTGACAAGAATAAAGAAAGTCGACGTAACCGGGTTGGGGTCACAACTCGCTTTCTTTTTCTTGTTATCTTTATTTCCTTTGCTCATTTTCTTGTTTACATTACTACCTTATTTAAATCTCGATCAAGCACAAATATTTCTTATGATTCGAGATTATGCACCAACGAGTGTTGCTTTACTAATTGAAGATACAGTGGGAGAAATATTAAACAACAGAAACAGTGGACTATTATCAATCGGCGCGCTTGCAACGGTTTGGACAGCTTCAAAAGGTATGAATGCCCTTACTAAAGCCTTAAACCTTTCTTATTATACACAAGAAACAAGGTCATTCGTTGTATCGCGGGCGATGTCTATAGTATTCACTCTTATGCTTATAGCCGTTTTATTGGTCGCACTTATTCTACCTGTGTTTGGTCAACAGATTGGAATGTTCGTATTTTCTTATCTTGGTTTGGCGGAAGGTTTTATTCACTTGTGGACTAGTTTGCGATGGGTTATTCCACCCGCCCTTATTTTCTTTGTGTTTTCACTTGTTTACTGGCTTGTACCGAATTTGAAGTTGCGCTTTAAAAGTATAATTCCAGGAGCAGTGTTTGCCACGGTAGGGTGGATTATAACGTCTCTTGGTTTTTCATACTATGTTGGTAATTACGGAAGCTATTCAAGTACGTACGGAAGCATCGGTGCGATTATCGTTTTAATGATGTGGTTATACTTTTCTGCAATTATTCTTATACTTGGCGGGCAAATAAATGCCGTCATGGCTGAAAGAAGAAGTAGCTATGCAAGCAAAAGTAACGGAAAATGTCGTCTAAATTAGAAATCGCTGAAAAACTTCTAAACATCAAGTAGATCTGTAGATAATATATAACACTCAGTCTATAAGCGTGAAGTTTTTCAGTGTGTTTTTTTAATATAGGACTTTACTATCAATTTAATAATAACGTAGTCAGAGTATTTACAATACATAAACTACGTGTTATGATTTGGTTAATCAATAAGAAAGGGAGGCCGTAGTGCATAGCCGAATTACTAAAAAGAAGGAGGCCATAGTGCATAGGCGAAGTTACTTTTAAAATTAGGGAGGGGATTCGTAAAAGTCTAGCGGTAACGTAATAGAGTACCTAAAGACAACTACGACTTATGGAAATAGCTAGTGAAGATTCAATTCATACGTAAAAGGCTCAGCCGTAATCTGGAATTCAGATTTTGACTGAGCCTTTTCGATTTTTCACTTTTCATATCTAAATTAATTGATCACTTCGTATGTTTCTTCAATAATTATAGAATCGATAACAGATTGAACCATTGCACAATTGTTCTTCGTGAGTTCCATCGCTTTTGAAACTTTCTCTTCTACAACTTTTTCTCCTTCGATGATGAAGTGAAGGTGAATCTTCTCAACTTTGTTTGCTTCGTCAGGATTGCGCACAACTTCTTTTACTTGAATGGAGATGTTTTCGGCAGGTATACGCATTTTTTCTAATATTTTTCGTAGCACGCCTCCACTGCATACAGCGATTGATGAAACTAGAAGTTGATAAGGTCTAAATCCATAAGAATCATCTGCGGAGATTGTAAGAGTTCCAAAAGATGTCTCTGTATTAAATCCGTTTGCGGTCATTTTAAATTCCATGTTTGAACACCTCCTTATGGTAGAATGATATCGTATTTAGGGCTACTTTGGGGGGAACAAGTATGGGTACTTTTACTGCGATTGAAAAAAGAAGGTTTTGGATTCTCGTTATCATTGTATCTATCTCAGGATTTTCTCAAGGTATGTTGTTGCCTCTTATTTCGGTCATTTTTGAACGCGATGGTGTTTCAAGCGCTTTAAATGGGTTAAATGCAACAGGTTTATACATAGGCACACTTTTAATATCGCCATTTATGGAAGCACCCCTTCGTCGATTTGGATATAAACCAATCATCGTAACGGGTGGAATATTCGTCTTTCTATCATTGCTTTTGTTTCCTCTTTGGAAAAGTATTGTATTTTGGTTCATCCTTAGATTGCTTATTGGAATAGGCGATCATGCACTCCACTTTGCTACGCAGACGTGGATTACAAGTTTTTCTCCCCAACAAGGACTCGGTAGAAATATTGCAATTTATGGATTGTCTTTCGGCCTTGGATTTGCAGTAGGTCCATTATTTGTTCCTCTTGTAAATGTGTTTGAAGGATTGCCATTTATCGTATCAGGGTTCCTTTGTCTATTTGCTTGGTCTCTTGTGTTTTTACTCAAAAATGATTTTCCGAATGTCATAAGTGGAAACACTATTGCTGGTGGTTTAATTGTACGGTTCAAAGGGACAATCGCTGTTGCATGGTTAGCTTTTCTTGGTCCGTTTGGGTATGGATTCCTTGAATCTTCGCTAAATGCAATCTATCCGATTTACGCGATAAGAAGTGGTATCGGAGTTACATCTGTGTCGTTATTTTTAGCTACATTTTCAGCGGGCGGAATCATTTCACAGTTGCCGCTAGGAATGCTTTCGGACCGTATGGGAAGACGTCCGGTTTTACTATTGGCACTAGGTGGAGGCGCGCTAGCATTTTTTGTAGCGAGCCACGTAGAAACTTCTACTATTGCAGTAATATGCGCATTTTTTACGGCTGGTCTTTTTGTCGGTTCAATCTATTCACTTGGAATATCTTATATGTCGGACCTTACACCTAAAGCGCTATTGCCAACCGGAAATCTTTTATGTGGTATTTTTTTCAGTCTAGGCAGTTTAATGGGGCCTTTCCTCGGTGGATTGTTTCTTGAGTTTGATGCGAGTTTTAGCTATCTCCTACTTATATCCTTATTTCTAGCAACGCTTTTTGTCGTTAGTATGATTGGAACAAGAAAAAAGTAGTGAATACGCATGAAAAAGCGTCCACAAAATGAAGTGGACGCTTTTTCTATTAAAGTGGCTTTCACCTTAAAATGGAGTCGATATTTTCATATTCCATAACAAGGTCATCGATTGAGCGGAATTCATAACCCGCTTTTTTCGCGTCTTGGATAAACGACGGAAGTGCTTCCGCATTGTCGGGTGACACAGTATGCATTAAAATAACGGCTCCTGGATGGAGTTGGTTCATCAGTTCATTGTAGGCGAAATCACGTCCGCGTGGCTTATCTGCATGCCAATCAACAAATGCGACAGACCAGAAAATATGTCTATAGCCTAACTTGTTTCCTGTTGCCAGTAGTTTTTCATTAAATGTCCCTTTTGGTGGTCTTGCATAGATTGTACGCTTCACTCCGGTTATTTCACGTAATTTCTTATCGAAACGACTCCATTCATCCTCAATCCCTTTTTCGGATAGATTTGCCATATTCGGATGGTCATAAGAATGATTCCCGATACCATGGCCATCTGCAACAATTCTTTTAACAAGTGGTGTTGCGCTTGTTAAATAATGTCCTGTGAGAAAAAATGTCGCCGGGGCTTCTTCTTTTTTTAATGTATCGAGAATCGATTCGGTGTAGCCATTTTCGTAGCCGTTATCAAATGTTAGATAAGCAATTTTTTCATCGGGTTTGCCTTTGTAAATGGCGCCATACTTATCAAGTAATGCATCAAAAGTACCGCCTGCATTTGGGGGCTCCCCTTCCGTAGCCTTTTTTAATCCCCAGTTGAACTCTTCGGCTTCCGCGGAATACGGGTTAAACACAATTCCAGCTAATACAATGACAGATGCAAATAAAATACCACGCCAATGCTGTTTGGTCATAAGAAAACGCAACCCTTCTTTTTGAGTAGGATGCGCTTATTCCATAATACTATTCGTTTCGTTTTAGTAAATCTTCCAAAGCAAGATCCAATGTTGGGAAAAGAAATTCAAAACCATTGTTTGTTAATACTTCGGGTAAAACATGTTGTCCTTTTAAAACGAGTGCACTTTTTTGTCCAAGTGCCAATTTCATTAAAATCGAAGGAACCGGAAACCAATGTGGGCGATGTAAAACCAATCCAATCGTTTTGCCGAACGATTTCATGCGCATAGGAAAAGGCGAAGTAACGTTAATTGGTCCGCTTAAAGCAGGCTTTTCAACAGCAAACGCAATTGCACGCGCAACGTCTTGCACATGTACCCAAGACATCCATTGCTCCCCGGAGCCAACCGTTCCACCGACAAACAACCGATAAGGCAAAACCATGAGTGGAAGTGCTCCACCGCCATTGCCAAGTACAACGCCAAACCTCACGAATGCTACACGTACTCCTTCGGCTTCAATTTGGGCCGCTTTTTTCTCCCAATCATGCACAGTTTTTGCTAGAAAGTCAGTAGCTATTTCTTTTGACTTTTCCGTATACACAGCCGTATTCGATACAGGATAAATACCAATTGCACTTGCGTTTACAAGAACGGATGGTTTCGTTGGAAGTACACAAAGAATTCGTAATAACTCATCAGTTGCAGTCATTCGACTAACGTAAATTTCCTTTTGATGTTGTGCTGTCCATCTTCCTTCATTAATCGAAACACCAGCAAGATTAATAAAGGCATCTGCATGTACGATTTCATTTTCCGGAAAGTCATTACTACCAAGCCACTTCACATATGAAATCTTCCCGTTAGTCTTTTTTTCTTTTCTAGAAAGGATAACGACTTCATGCCCTTTTTTTAGTAACGTATTTGTCAATGCTTTACCGATAAAACCTGAACCGCCCGCAATAACAATTTTCATCACTACACCTCCACGAACTTATTATAGTGGATAGCTGAACGCGTTAAGCTGAATCCGCAAGTAAGAACCTGTATACTAATAGAAAGTAAGGGGGGAAAGCGTGCCTATTATTACAAAAATAACACAACAAAAGAAAGATCTCGAACGATACAATATTTTCTTAGATGAAAAATATGCATTTAGTGTTCATGAAACGGTGCTTGTTAAATTTGGTCTTACGAAAGGGATGCCCCTTGAAGATTGGTCAATTGACGAAATGGTCTATGAAGATGAAGTGAGTAAAGCATTTAACCGTGGGCTTAATTATCTAAGTTTCAGAATGCGTAGCGAATTTGAAGTAAAGACGAAACTCCTTGATGCTGGACACGGTGAAGCCGTCGCACTTGAAGCACTTGTTAAATTAAAAAGGTTAGGGTTTCTAGATGATGAGAAGTTTTCTGAAGCACTTCTACAAACCCAGAAAAGAACGTCCAGTAGAGGTCCGAAGGCAATTCAACAGGAACTACAAAGAAAAGGAATTGAAAAAGGCTTGCAAGAGAAAATACTTGAATCTTATTCAGAAGATGAACAAGTAGAAGTTGCAAGGAAGTTGGCCGAAAAAGCAGCCGCTTCTAGCCGTTCAACACCGCCAAGGCAAGTTCAGCAAAAAATTCAAAATGCGTTGCTACGTAAAGGGTATTCATTTGATATTATTAAGCGTGCACTTGCAGAAATCGATTTTGAAAGAGAAGATGACGAATGGGAAGAAATTACGGAAGCTGTCGGTGAAAAAGCTTGGCGACTATACAAGTCTCGATTCAGCGGCATGGAACTTCATAACCGGGTGAAACAGGCGATGTATCAAAAAGGAATTTCATTTGATCGCATTGATCGCTTTATCGAGAAAAAGGAGAATGAGGAAGATGGAAGTTGAAAAAAAGTACAGTGAAATGAATGAGCATGAATTGCGTTCGGAAATAGGAAGATTGCGTGAAAAAGCTATAAAAGCAGAGCAACTTGGTATTTTAAACGAGTACGCAGTATATCAACGTAAAGCGGTAATGGCACAATCTTTCTTAATTGATCCCGCAACGATTGAACCGGGCGAAATTTATCGAATCGATGGCGATGAAGGAATGTTTTTTCACGTCGATTATTTAAAAGGTCATTTTGCATGGGGATATAGACTTGGTGGTGAACGCGCTGTCGAAGCTTTACCGATAGCGATGTTGAAATCCGTAAAAATAGGAAAGTAATAATTAATAGGCTAAAGACATTCCAGGAATGTCTTTAGCCTTAACTACTTATGAATTGGGGATGAAGTTTAGTTTTTTATTGAGCTTGTCTTCAGAGAAAATCCATCCCGTATACGAATTGATAATATTTAAATCGGAGTCAATATGTGCGACGGCAACGAAAGGGTAATAGCCTTTGCTACGGTACCGTAAGTCAATAAGGCGAACTTCGCTCAAGTCACCAACTTCTGTTACGCTCCATCTGTAAATTGGGGAGAAGGAAGTAAATGCAACGACGTTTTTATCTTGCATAGCTGCTTCGAATACTGGTGTGTTAGGCATTGGTTCTCTATCAAAGCGGTCATAAATATTGACTGAACGACCATATGCACGCCCGACATAATGGCAAGTCGGCGAGGACGCAGCGATTCTCCAATGGAAAAAGCGCATCGTCGGTGCAATATAAATATCGACTGCATCAGGTACTGTATTAAAAACCGATTGCTTAACTGCAGCTTTGACGGCGAACCGCAATAAATAATAAACGAATAGTATTGCATATAGGGTCGATATGGTAATGACAGGATCAGCACCGATAGCCCATATAGAAAGAGCTATAACATGCAAAATGAAAATAATAGGATCAAATGTATTAATAACCCCGATGGCGACCCAGCGATGCGAAAATGGGCGTAACGCCTGCGTTCCATAAGCATTAAAAATATCTACAAAGACGTGTAAAAATACCGCGAGAAATGTCCATGACCACAAATGTAATAGGCTTGCCTCGGGTATAAGAAAAGATAACAGTATTGTAATCAGAATAGGCCATAAAATAACGGCTGGAATCGAATGTGTAATACCCCGATGATGCCGTATGTAAATGGCATTATTTCTAAGTTTTAAGATCGTATCGACGTCTGGAATAAGCGAACCGATAACGACACCGGCAAGCACTGCACTCATTGTTGAAGGTTCGGCAATAACAACTGGGTCTACCATCGCAAGTCCTCCGAGTGCGATGCCCATAACGATATGTGTTCCTGTATCCAAATCATCAGCCCCTTTTGCAAGCAGTTCCTAGCGTGGAACAGGTTTTTAAGTTTTTTACCTACTTATTTGTACATACCCATTTTGAGGTAACGATAAGCATAGGCGTTTAAGGAGGAAAACATGCAAATAATAGAAAATAAAGTTGAATTTCGTGAAAATCTTCTTACATGGTATAAAAGAGAAAAAAGAGATTTACCATGGAGAAGAACGTCCAATCCATACTACATATGGGTGTCAGAAGTGATGCTGCAACAAACGCGTGTTGACACTGTTATCCCTTATTATGAACGTTTCATTGCAAAATATCCAACAATGGAGGCGCTTGCTAAAGCAGAAGAAAATGATTTACTGAAAATGTGGGAAGGGCTTGGGTATTATTCCCGTGCTAGAAATTTGCAGTCTGGTGTCCAAGAAGTTGTTGAAAGTTATGGTAGTAAAGTACCATCCAACCGTAAAGAAATTTCAACTTTAAAAGGAGTTGGCCCCTACACAGCTGGCGCCGTTCTTAGCATTGCATTTGGTATTCCCGAACATGCGGTTGATGGAAATGTGATGCGTGTTATTTCAAGACTTGTACTTATTGAAGCAGATATCGCCGTAGCAAGGAATAAAAAGATTTTTGAAGACGTTGTAATGGACCTTATTGATCCGTTAGATCCTTCTTCATTCAATCAAGGACTTATGGAACTTGGTGCAACAATCTGTACACCAAGGCCTAAATGTTTATTATGCCCTGTTCGTACGCATTGCTCTGCATTTCACGAAGGAAAACAAGAAGAACTTCCGGTTAAAACAAGAAAAGTTAAGAAGAAATTTATCCCTGTGGCATCTTTCGCAATTAAAAACGAAGAAGGAAAGTGGCTACTTGGACAGCGCCCGGAAAAAGGATTACTTGCGAACATGTGGGAATTTCCGATGGTTGAATTAACTGACGATAAAACGCCCGCCGAAACTTTTAAAGAACAATACGGTGTCGATTTGACAGAGCTATTTGATATAATAACGTTTAAGCATGTCTTTTCTCATTTAACATGGGAAATGAATAGCTTTCGGACAAGGTTGGCGGGGACCGAAAAGGTTCCCGAAGGTTTTCGTTTTTTCACGAAAGAGGAAGTGGAGGCATTACCGATGCCTGTACCTGTCTTGAAAATTTGGGAGGAACTTAAAAATGACTGAAAACAAAGTGGCAATGGTTACGGGAAGTTCTAGGGGTTTAGGGAAAGCACTAGCAATTGAGCTCGCAAAAAGTGGCTACGACATTGTTGTAAATTACGCACGTAGTAGGTCCGCAGCGGAAGAAACCGTTAAAGAAATTGAGGCACTTGGCAGAAAAGCAATTATGATTCGAGCAAATGTTGGCGACGTGAAAAAACTTCGCATAATGTTTGAGCAAGTTAAGGAAGAGTTTGGTCGTTTGGATGTATTTGTATCCAATGCAGCATCTGGTGTATTACGACCAATTATGGAATTAGAAGAATCGCATTGGGATTGGACGATGAACATTAATGCAAAAGCGATGTTATTCGGAGCCCAAGAAGCCGCAAAACTTATGGATAAAGGCGGAAAAATCATTGGGGTTAGTTCGCTCGGATCCATTCGTTACCTCGAAAACTATACAACGGTTGGCGTATCCAAAGCCGCCATTGAATCGCTAACACGTTACCTTGCTGTTGAACTTGCCCCAAAAGGAATTGCGGTTAACACGGTGTCGGGTGGTGCTCTTGATACCGAAGCATTGAAACATTTCCCAAATCGTGAAGAGCTTCTAGAAGATGCACGTATAAATACGCCAGCTGGTCGGATGGTTGAAGTTAACGATATGGTGAAAACAGCAATGTTCCTCATATCTGATGACTCAAACATGATTTGCGGGCAGACGATTATTGTAGACGGCGGTCGTTCAATTTTATTGTAACAATTTCCAGTGGAATAGAAAAATGCTTCTGTGCACATGATAGTTAGCACGGAGGTGAATGTCCATTGACTAAAAAGAACTCAAGTCAAACTGATTTGACAGAAGTGAGGAAACAACTTGCGCAATCACAACAGCAACAAATGCAAAATCAGAGCCAAATGCAAGAAGAATTTGGAGCTGAAACAGATGTGAATGAAGTGAAAAAGCAGGTTCAACAAGCTGAAGCGAACAAGAATAATGCTTCTGGCCAGTTTACAAATCAGTTCGAAAACGGCTCTAAATAAGTAAATGGATGAACATCACCGGTCGATAGAAGCATATGCTTCTATCGACTTTTTAATGGTTCCAATTGACGATTACTGGAAACGGGAATGGAAAGATTTCGACTTTCGTCGATATGTTGGTATAATAGGGGAATCATATAGCATCGAAATTTTCTGGTAACCAAAAGGTGGCGTTTAAAATGACTATTCCTACAGAAGGGGAACTAATCCAAGTACATAGTTACAAACATAACGGGCATATCCATCGTGTATGGCAAGAGACGATGGTACTAAAAGGAACTCGTAATATTGTAATTGGAGCAAATGAACGAACACTTGTAACAGAGGCAGACGGGCGTACATGGCTAACACGCGAGCCTTCAATTTGCTATTTTCATGCGGAACATTGGTTTAATATCATTTGCATGTTGCGCGAAGACGGAGTTTATTATTATGTGAATATGAGTTCACCGTTTGTCTATAATAATAAGTCACTTAAATACATTGATTACGATCTCGATGTGAAGGTATTTCCTGATATGAGTTACATGATTCTTGACGAAGACGAATATGAGGTTCATAGCAAGCAGATGAACTATCCAGAAGTAATTGACCAAATTTTGCGCAATAACCTTGACCGACTACTCGGTTGGATAAAACAACGGAGAGGGCCATTTGCTCCCGACTTTATCGAAGTTTGGACACAGAGATATGAATTCAATAAGCAAGTACGTGAAGACAAATGAAAGCTTGTCCGCAATGCGGCAAGCTTTTTTCAATAGTAGGAGGAAAGATTTATGGGTGACAGTATTAGAAGATATTTAAGATTTGTAAAGCCATACAATTGGCAAATTATATTCACCCTTTTCATTGGTATAATTAAGTTCGCAATCCCGCTGTTTATACCGATTTTAATTAAAATTGTAATTGATGATATTATAGGGTCGGAGACATTAACAGCGGAAGAAATGACACGACAACTATTTTATTGGCTTGGGGGAACGGTCCTTCTATTCTTTCTCATTCGTCCGCCCGTTGAATACTACCGACAATATTATGCTCAGTACGTAAGTAACAAAATTTTATATGACATTCGGAAAGAGCTGTATTCACATTTACAAAAGCTAAGTTTGCGCTATTATTCGAACACACGTGCAGGAGAAGTGATTTCGCGCGTTATTAACGACGTAGAACAAACAAAAAACTTTGTCATGATAGGTCTTATGAATGTGTGGCTTGACTTGGCAACTATTCTAATTGCGATTGCAATTATGTTGACGATGGATGTTCCGCTCACGCTTATTACATTACTAGCGTTTCCATTTTACGCATTCAGTGTAAAACATTTCTTTGGCAAACTGCGTGAATTAACGAGAAAAAGATCGCAAGCACTTGCAAATGTTCAAAGCTATTTGCATGAACGAGTTGCAGGTGTCAGTGTTATTAAAAGCTTTACCCTTGAGAAAGAGGAACAGAAGCGTTTTGATGAAACAAATGAAAACTTCCTTGAAAAGGCAATTGATCATACGAAATGGAATGCAAAGGCATTCGCTGTTGTGAACACGATTACAGATGTCGCACCGCTGCTCGTCATTACTTATGCTGGATATCAAGTGATTAATGGCGATTTATCGGTTGGAACGATGGTTGCATTTATCGCATTTATTGATCGTTTGTACAGTCCATTACGCAGGCTTGTGAACTCTTCAACATCGCTTACTCAGTCATTTGCTTCTATGGATCGTGTTTTTGAACTGATGGAAGAGAAGTATGATATTACTGATAAAGAAGATGCGATTGTACTACCCCAAATCGAAGGGGAATTGGAGTTCGACAAAGTAAGCTTCGCTTATGACGAAGACGGTGAAACTATTTTGAAAGATGTCAATTTCACGGTCAATCCCGGTGAGACGATTGCGTTGGTTGGGATGAGTGGTGGCGGAAAGTCGACAATTGTCAGTTTGGTTCCACGTTTTTTTGATATTGCTGATGGCAGTATTCGAATCGATGGTCATGACATACGCGATGTACACATAAAATCGCTGCGCGATCAAATCGGCATTGTGATGCAAGATAATATTCTTTTTAGCGATTCGGTAAAAAGTAATATATTGATGGGAAAACCAGATGCGACAGATGAGGAAGTAATTTTTGCCGCCAAAGCAGCGAACGCACATGACTTTATCGAAGAGTTCTCGCTAGGGTATGATACGTTGGTCGGAGAGCGTGGCGTCAAGTTGTCGGGTGGGCAAAAACAACGGATAGCAATTGCCCGTGTGTTTTTGAAAAATCCTCCACTTTTAATTCTAGATGAAGCAACTTCCGCTCTTGATTTGGAAAGCGAATCACTTATTCAAGATTCACTTGCAAGACTTGCAAGCGATCGAACGACACTTATTGTCGCCCATAGATTATCTACGATTACACATGCAGATGCTATTTTAGTCATTGATGATGGTGAAGTGAAAGAAAAAGGGACACATGATGAATTAATGGAAAGGCAAGGCATATACTATGACCTATTTCAAATTCAACAATTAGGATGAAAGTGAAACATATTGACTACTACATGCCGAATTCGGTTTGTGGTAGTTTTTTTATGGGTTAACTATCCTAAATGAAAAAGAGTGTTGTAATTAGTAGAAAAGTCCGTATAATTAAAAATAATAGGCTAAATATTCTAAAACATTAAATACACCAAAAAGGGTGATCTGATGGGTGAAAGAAAAAAAGTTCTCCAAGTAAATGACTTGCAGACTACCTTTTTTACTGATTCGGGGGGGATTCCGGCAGTTGACCATATCGACTTTTATGTCAAAGGGGGAGAAGTTTTAGGCATCGTAGGGGAATCGGGCTGCGGTAAAAGTGTCACCTCTTTGTCAATCATGGGACTCGTTCCAAGTCCACCTGGAAAAGTTGTTGGTGGTGAAATCTTGTATGGTAACCGGGATTTGCTGAAAGTATCGGAAAAAGAAATGAGACGCATCCGTGGAAATGACATTGCGATGATTTTTCAAGAACCGATGACATCGTTAAATCCATTATTTACGATTGGTAATCAGATGATAGAAGCGATACGTATCCACGAAAAAAAATGGTCTAAAAAGAAAGCGCTTACACGTGCCGTCGAGATGCTAAAGTTGGTTGGTCTTCCTCGTGCGGAAGATATGATGAATGACTATCCCCATCAACTGTCTGGTGGTATGAGACAGCGGGTTATGATTGCGATGGCGCTCGTCTGTGATCCAAAAGTACTTATTGCCGATGAACCGACAACTGCACTGGATGTAACTATTCAGGCACAAATATTGAAGTTAATGCGAGAGTTAAATACCCGGTTGAATACAGCAGTTATTCTTATTACTCACGACTTGGGCGTCGTTGCAGAAACTTGTGAGCGAGTTATTGTTATGTATGCGGGACAAATTATTGAAGAAGCGCCGGTTCGGACGATTTTCAATAACCCCGAACATCCATATACGAAAGGGCTTATTCAGTCTGTTCCAGATATGAGATATAAGAAAGACCGTCTCTATTCAATTCCTGGAAACGTTCCAAAGCCAGGTAGTGTGAAAAGTGGCTGTAGATTTGCGTCCCGTTGTGAGTTTGTGTTTGATCGTTGCCTCCAAGAAAACCCTGAGTTATATGGGACATCGTATGATCATAAGACACGATGCTTCTTATACGCTGAGGAAGGAGTGGAGACCGATGATAAAGCCCTTATTGAAAGTTGACGGCTTAAAAAAGTACTTTCCCGTTAAAAAAGGGTTGCTTGCACGAACGGTCGGCCACGTCAAAGCGGTGGATGATGTGTCATTTTACGTGAACAAGGGAGAAACACTTGGAATCGTGGGAGAATCGGGATGTGGTAAATCGACGACGGGGCGAATGCTTCTGCGTCTTCTCGAACCGACCGAAGGAAAAGTAGAATTCGATGGAAAAGATTTAACATCTTTATCATCTGGTGAGATGCGAAAAGTAAGAAGTGATATACAAATGGTATTTCAGGATCCTTATGCATCGCTGAATCCTCGCCATACGATTGAAAAAATATTAGGAGAACCGTTATTAGTTCATGGGGTGAAAAGTGCTAAAGAGCGTAGAAGAAAAGTCCATGAGTTTTTAAAAGTAGTTGGACTAAACGCTGATCACGCAAAAAGGTATCCGCACCAGTTTAGTGGAGGACAAAGGCAAAGAATTGGAATCGCGCGAGCGCTTATGACGAATCCGAAGTTAATCATCGCGGATGAACCGGTATCTGCTCTGGACGTATCTATTCAAGCACAAGTTCTTAATCTGATGCAGGATTTACAGAAGGAATACAACTTGACTTATATTTTTATAGCCCATGACCTAGGCGTTGTTCGTCATATTAGCGATCGAGTCGGGGTCATGTACCTCGGTAAAATAGTGGAAATGGCAGAGAGCGAAACTATGTATGCAAATCCTTTGCATCCTTATACACAAGCGCTACTTTCAGCTGTGCCCGTACCAGATCCAGATTTTGAGAAGAAAGAAATTCTTCTCGAAGGGGATATTCCAAATCCAGCGGATCCACCTACGGGTTGTATGTTTCATACGCGTTGTCCATATAAGATGGATATTTGTACAACGGTTATTCCGCAACTGCAAGAAATGGACAAAGGTCATTCTGTCGCTTGTCATCTTTACGGTGAAGAAGGCGGCAATGATATAAAAAATGATGGAGGGGTCTTATGAAGAAAAATAAGTTTTGGTTATTTTTGTTACTACTTCTTCTCGTACTATCTACTGCTCTTGCAGCATGTTCACAAGATGGCGGGACTAGCGGAGACGATGTAAAGAAAGATGATGGCAAAAAAGATTCCACAGAAGTTAAAGAGGATGGAGACAAAGTTGATACATTGGTCTTTGGTCGAGGTGGAGATTCAACATCGCTTGACCCGTCAAGGGTGACAGAGGGAGAGACATTTAAAGTAACTGTCAACCTTTTTGAAACGCTACTTAATTTTGGGGAACAAGATACAACAATCCAACCAGGTCTTGCGAAATCATGGGACCCTTCAGAAGATGGTTTGACGTATACGTTTGAACTAGAGGAAGGCGTTAAGTTCCATGACGGTACTGATTTTAACGCAGATGCTGTTGTTGCAAACTTTGAACGTTGGGCAAATGGGGATGCGGATACATTCCCGTACTATAACTCGATGTTCGGTGGATTCAAAGGCGATGAAGGCCACGTAATTAAGTCTGTAACAGCTGAGGGCGATCATACGGTTATTATTCAATTAACTCGTCCACAAGCTCCATTTCTTAAAAATATAGCGATGAGTATGTTTGCAATCGCGAGCCCTACTGCAATTGAAGAGTTCGGAGATAAGTTCGATAGTAACCCTGTCGGGACAGGCCCATTCAAATTTGTAGATTGGAAACGAAATGACTCCATTACAATTGAAAAAAACGAAGAGTATTGGCAAGATGGATTACCAAAACTGAACCGCGTTATTTTTAAGTCAATTCCAGATAACAATGCGCGTCTAAATGCATTGGTTGCTGGAGATATCGATTTGGCAGATGGTATTAATCCATCGGACGGTATTGCAATCGAAGCTGATTCAAACTTGCAGCTTTTCGAACGTCCATCTATGAACATTGGATATTTGGGACTCACAGTAACCCGTCCACCGTTCGATAAAAAAGAAGTACGCCAAGCGATGAACTATGCAATCGATAAACAATCAATTATTGACGCATTCTTTGAAGGACGTGCCGAAAGTGCGAAAAATCCGATGCCGCCATCCATTTCTGGATACAATGACGACATCGAAGAATATCCATTCGATCCTGAAAAAGCGAAAGAACTTCTTAAAGAAGCAGGCCTTGAAGACGGTTTCACTATGGAACTATGGGCAATGCCTGTACCACGTCCGTACATGCCAGACGGAGGGAAAGTTGCTGAAGTTATTCAGAAAAACCTCGCTGATGTAGGCATCACTGCTGAAATCAAGTCATTTGAATGGGCAACGTATCTTGATTTGGCAAGTAAGGGAGAGGCTGACGCATTCATGCTTGGTTGGACAGGTGACAACGGCGATGCGGACAACTTCTTATATGTTCTATTAGATGAAGATAATATTGGAAGTAATAACTATACGTATTTCAAAAATGATGAGATGCATGACCTCTTTATAGAGGCGCAAACTGAAGTAGATGAAGAGAAACGTACTGATCTTTATAAAAAAGCACAAGAAATTATTCATGAAGAAGCTCCGTGGGTACCACTTGCCCACTCTATCCCGCTTCTTGGTGGTTCGGCAGATTTAACTGGATTCGTACCACATCCGACGGGTTCAGACCTACTATCAAATGTAGAATTTAAGTAATAGGTAAAGAGGGAGGAAGTCAGTAAGATTTCCTCTTTTTCTTTTTCTATATTATTCAAATACATATAAGTACAGTTAGAGAGGTGAAAGCGCTTGCTCAGCTATATAGGGAAAAGATTGTTACAACTTATTCCTGTTTTGCTTGGAATGACGTTTATTGTTTTTATGATTATTCGTGCAATTCCAGGAAATCCAGCGCAAGTTATTCTCGGTCAGCAAGCCACCGCAGAGGCGGTAGCGGCATTGACGACGAAACTTGGTCTCGACAAGCCGTGGTACACTCAGTATTTCGACTATCTTGGGGCTATATTAAAAGGCGATCTCGGGGAATCAATGAGGACACGAACACCAGTCGCGGATGAGTTATGGCCCTATTTAGCGGCTACATTTGAACTTGCCTTATTTGCAATTATTATCGCAATCGTTGTCGGCATTAATGCTGGAATTGTTTCAGCTTGGTTTCAAAACTCGTGGTTTGATTATACTGCAATGATTCTTGCACTTATTGGTGTATCGATGCCGATTTTTTGGTTAGGCCTTATGGGACAATGGGTTTTCGCGTTGGAATTATCTTGGTTACCGACGACAGGTCGCGAAGAAGTAAGGGCCCCTGTCACCGCTATAACTAATTTATATGTTTTAGATACGATTATTCAAGGGCGGTTTGACCAATTGTGGCAAGTGCTACGACATCTAATTTTGCCGGGATTAGCCCTTGCTACAATACCGATGGCAATTATCGCACGGATGACACGGTCAAGTATGCTTGAAGTGATGCGGTCGGATTATGTTCGTACGGCACGGGCAAAGGGACAAAAAATGTTTTGGGTTGTTTATAAACATGCGTTAAAAAATGCGATTATTCCTGTTTTAACAATAATCGGTTTGCAAATGGGAATGCTTTTAGGCGGTGCCATTTTAACCGAAACAATCTTTGCTTGGCCTGGTGTCGGACGCTATATTTACGATGCGATTAGTTATCGTGATTATCCGGTTATTCAGTCAGGAATACTCGTTATTGCGTTTTTCTTTGTCATGATTAATTTAGTAGTCGATTTGTTGTACAGTTTAATTGATCCGAGGATTAAATATGAGTAAGGAAGGGGGAGGTAGCTATGTCTGAACTTGCACCGAAAGTGGATGGGGTTACTGAAAAAGAAATTGGACAGTCATCCGGACCTTGGCGTGAAGCATGGAACGGTTTTAAGAAGAGTAAAGTAGCGGTAGTTGGTGCTGTTATAGTGTTCTTCTTCATCCTCCTTGCCATTTTTGGTCCTTATATTGCACATGAAGGTATTAATGATCAAGTGTTGGCTGATCGATTATTGCCCCCTTCAGCTGAATTTTGGTTAGGGACGGATGATCTTGGAAGGGACATCTTTTCGAGAATTATCCACGGTGCCCGTATTTCTTTATGGGTTGGATTTTCTTCAGTTATTGGCTCGGTCGTCGTTGGAAGCGCACTTGGTATCATCGCTGGGTATTACGGCCGTTGGGTAGATACGATTATTTCACGTTTTTTCGATATCATGCTTGCGTTTCCTTCTATATTACTTGCGATTGCCATTATTTCGGTACTCGGACCTTCATTACAAAACGCGCTTATTGCGATTGCAATTATTAACGTACCGAATTTTGGACGGTTAATTCGTTCGAAAGTGTTGAGTATTAAAGAAGATGAATATATAACCGCGGCAAAAGGAATAGGGATGAGAGATGCCCGAATTCTATTTTCACATATCTTACCAAACTCAATGGCACCGGTTATTGTTCAAGGAACACTTGCGGTTGCGACTGCAATACTTGAAGCGGCGGCATTAGGATTTCTAGGACTTGGTGCACAAGCTCCGATGCCAGAATGGGGTAAGATGCTTGCGGATGCACAAAACTATCTTAAAACAGCCCCTTGGACAATGGTTTTCCCGGGACTTGCGATTATGCTCACCGTACTCGGTTTTAACTTAATGGGTGACGGTTTACGTGATGCACTTGACCCAAGGATGAAAAACTAAAAAAACGTTACTCCCATGAAGTTGCGGGAGTAACGTTTTTTATATATGTTGAAATAAAGAATCCCACCAAAAACGCTTTCGGATGCTTTTGCTAGATTGGTGTTTTAACCTACCTAGTTTAGTAAATTTCATCTTTTAATTTCATATTTAATTCGTTTTCATGATGCTTTTGGACAGAGATAATGAGCAGATCAAGATGCTCGAGTTGTTCTTCATAATTCAATATCGCGGACAATACATGCAACAGATGATAGGCAGAGAACTCTTCTTCTTCTTTCGTTAAGGCAATCTCTTTTGCGAAAATCTCCATCACTTCATGTCGCTGTAAATAATCTTCTTTTGAATCAGTAGTCAAACTTTCATTTTTTAATTTCCCGACGAATTTCAGGTGCAATTGTTCGTGATAAGTTAGAAGTGCATCAAGTCTTTCTTGCACCATCATTCGAAAGTGTTCGGGCAAATTGATAAGCTCATTTTCATATTTATGAAGTCTTTTTAACACATCGAAACTACTTTTTGAAGTGGCAACCATCTGCCTATATATAACTAATTTCCTTGCTTTCACTCGTGAAGACTTTTTAAAATAACTTCGTTCTTCTTTGAATAATAGAAACGTTTGATCGACTTGAGTAAGTCGGTCTTTCAATTTTCGTATCGACTTTTTTGTTGCGATATGTTCAGAAGCTTGCCTTCCTACAAGACGCGTCCATCGAATAATTTCATCTTGTGCTTGATGAATCGACTGGAAAAGTTTCGTTTCATATTTTGGCGGCATGAACAGTAAGTTGACTAAAAATGCTGCAAGTACACCAATAACAATTGTACTGAAACGCAGAAGGGCATACATCAGAAATTCATCGCCACGAATTTCCATAATAGCAATCATCATGACAAGTGCCATTGAGATAGATGCTTCTAACTTCAATTTGTTCATAATCAAAATAATGATGACAGCAGCTAAACCAATAACGACGAGTTGGTGGCCAAATATCAGTACGAAAGTAATGGCTACAATTGCTCCGATTACGTTTCCTTGAATCTGTTCAATAATTCTCAAATAAGAGCGGTAAATAGAAGGTTGAATCGCGAAAACAGCTGCAATTCCCGCAAATACTGTTTGCGGTAGGTGGAGTAATTCAGCTACGAATAAAGCCAACACAATCGCAACACCTGTTTTAATGATGCGAGCACCAAGTCTCATTCGATTTTTCCTTTCTGTTTATGAGCTGTTTACGACTACTCTAACGTAGTCTAAAGATCCGGTCAATCACTCTTAATAGTTGCTAGTTCCTTAAATGATTTATCTACAGCTACAAGCGTTTTGTTAATATCTTCTTCCGTATGCGCTATCGTCAAGAACCATGCTTCATACTTGGAAGGTGCAAGGTTTATACCGTTTTTAAGCATGAGTTTAAAGAACTTAGCGAATACATCGCCATCGGTCAATTCGGCTTGCTCATAGTTTTCAACTTTTTCGTCTGTAAAGAACAGAGTAAGTGCACCACCGAGTCGATTTGTTGTTAACGTAATACCGTGTTCGCATGCTGACTGTAAAACACCGGCTTCAAGTATTGCACCTAGGCGATCCATCTCATCATATATGCCAGGTTGTTGTAGTACTTCCAAACAAGCGATTCCGGCAAGCATAGAAGCAGGATTTCCGGCCATTGTTCCGGCTTGGTAAGCGGGACCTAGTGGTGCAACTTGTTCCATTATTTCTTTTTTGCCGCCGTATGCGCCAATTGGTAAGCCTCCACCGATAATTTTTCCTAGCGCTGTTAAGTCAGGTGTTAAGCCAAGCATGTTTTGTGCACCGCCGTAATGGAATCGGAATGCTGTTATTACTTCATCATAAACAATTAGGGCGCCTTTGTCAGCGGCAAGTTCGTGTACAAGCTCCAAGAATCCTTCATTGGGTTCAACGATACCGAAATTCCCGACGATTGGTTCAACAAGAACACATGCGATTTCATCTCCCCATTTGTTCATTGCTTCTATATAAGCATCGGGATTGTTAAATGGAATTGTAATTACTTCTTCAGCAGTTGCTTTTGGTACACCAGCTGAGTCCGGTGTGCCGAGCGTCGCGGGACCAGATCCGGCTGCAACGAGTACAAGGTCAAAGTGTCCGTGGTAACAACCTGCGAACTTCATAATTTTTGTGCGTCCAGTGTATGCTCTTGAAACGCGAATCGTTGTCATAACGGCTTCTGTTCCCGAATTGACGAAGCGAACTTTATCCATTCCTGGCATTGCTTCTTTCAGCATTTTAGCAAACTTTACTTCATGCTTTGTTGGTGTTCCGTAAAGAACGCCTGTTTCAGCCGCTTTCACAATGGATTTTGTAATATGGGGATGTGCGTGTCCTGTAATGATTGGTCCATATGCTGCAAGATAGTCGATGTACTTATTGCCGTCAACGTCCCAAAAATAGGCCCCTTTAGCCCGTTCCATTACTGTCGGCGAACCGCCGCCAACTGCCCGATACCCACGAGAAGGACTGTTAACTCCTCCTACGATATGTTCACATGCTTCTTCATAAATTTCTTTTGACTGATTTCTGTTCATTTGATTTCCTCCGTTCATTTCTACGCTCTTTCTATTCTAAACAAAACTTAGGCAATACGCCAAAGAAATTGAACATGACAGTCTTGTACGGTACGATTGAGATGAGAGTTTATCGATATTTTTCAATTAAAAAAATGGGGGAATGCGAAATGACTACGTTTGAAGGAATGCAAGCACCGAATTTTACATTGCTTAATGAAAAAGATGAACAAGTATCATTGGCAGACTATGCTGGCAAAAAACATGTTATTCTTTATTTTTATCCAAAAGATGCAACACCGGGTTGCACGACTCAAGCATGTGATTTCAGGGATGCACATGAAGAGTTTAGTGAGTTAGACGCGGTTATTCTTGGAGTAAGTCCAGATAGCGGAGTCTCGCACGGGAAGTTTATTGAAAAGAAGGGGTTACCTTTTTCTCTTCTTGTAGATGAAGACCATGCCGTTGCGGAAAAATACGAAGTTTGGAAATTGAAAAAGATGTTCGGTAAAGAGTATATGGGAATTGAACGATCCACATTTTTAATAGACCCAGCCGGGGTAATTGTGAAAGAATGGCGAAAAGTGAAAGTGAAAGGTCATATTGAAGAAGCGTTATCGACATTAAAACAATTAACAAATTCTTAAAAAGGAGGGGTGTGAGATGGAGGTTGTTTTCACATTCGATATAAAGGACTACCAGAAAGAGGAACTGAAAACGAAGTTTCCTGAACTAACGATTCATTTCAAAAAGAAAGATGCGGAGATTGAAGTTGGAAATGCAGATGTGCTTGTTACATACGGTGGAGACGTGGATGCTTCGTTACTCAATCAGGCGGAATCGCTTAAGTGGATTATGGTTGCATCTGCTGGAGTTGAGAAAATGCCCCTTGCAGAAATTGCGGAACGAAATATTGTTCTGACAAACGTACGGGGCATTCACAAAACACCGATGGCAGAATCTGTACTTGCGCATATATTGGCTCTTCGACGATCCCTTCCACTTATCTATGAACGCAAAGAAACAAAGGAATGGGGTAGGGGAATTCGTTCTTCGGAATTAAAAGATTCCACAGCACTTATATTGGGGCCTGGTGCAATTGGTTCGGAAATTGGTAGGTTGCTTCAAGCGTTTGGCGTTCGCACAATTGGTTGCAATCGATCAGGACGCAAAGCAGCGTCCATGGACGAAACGATTATCTTCAACGAGCTTATGCATAAGCTACCTAAAGCGGACTATGTGATATCGGTTTTACCTAGTACGCCGGAAACGAAGAAACTACTTACAGCGGAACACTTCGCTGCAATGAAGGAAACAGCAGTCTTTATGAACTTTGGCCGTGGAGACCTTGTTGACGAAAACGTTCTTATAGACGTTCTGAAAAATAATGTAATAGAGCATGCAGTGCTAGATGTGTTTGAAGTTGAACCTTTACCCGTAGCAAGCGAGTTTTGGACATTAGAGAATTGCACGATATCGCCTCATATTTCGGGTCTGTCTAGTAAGTATGTAGAACGAGCATTAGTCATATTTGATGAGAATATGGAGAAGTGGTTGAAAGATGATCCCGATTTAGTGAATAAGATCGATTTGAATACGGGTTATTGAAGGAGACCTTTTTAGGAGATAGTAAATGAAATCGACATCGCTTCGCTTGACAGTCGTGCCCAATTTTAAGTACACTATTGATAACGATTACAAAGTAGTAATTAATATGAATTGAGGTGCATAGCGATGTCTAAGGTCAAATTGAAAGACGCGCTGGACACGTTGAAAAATAAGGGAGTAAGAATTACCCCGCAAAGACATGCCATTTTAGAGTATCTTGTTTCATCTAAGTCACATCCAACGGCTGATGAAATATATAAAGCACTAGCACTAGATTTTCCTAATATGAGTGTTGCGACCGTTTATAATAATCTTCGAGTCTTTCGTGGCACGGGTCTTGTTAAGGAACTTACGTATGGTGACGCTTCAAGCCGTTTTGATTTTGTGACACATGATCATTATCATATAATTTGTGATGATTGTGGAACAATTGTTGACTTTCATTATCCGGGACTAGAGGAAGTCGAACACTTGGCTTCTCACGTAACTGATTTTAAAGTGAATTCACATCGGATGGAAGTCTATGGTACATGTCCAGCATGTGCTGCAAAGGAAGTTAGTGTAAAATAAAAAACATCCGGTTAGATCTTCAATGGAAGATTTACCGGATGTTTTTTTATTTTGTTTTGCTTTTTGAGTTTGATTTCTGTGGTCGATTGTATGCTACGTCAAACTCTTTGCCTTCTAGAGTGGGATCAAGAGTAAGTGGTTCGCGGCAATGACCGCACATGTCAACTCGACCAAGCATTTTTGTTTGTTTTCCACAGTTTGGACAGACTATTTGAGTGGCCTTTGTAGAGAGTAAACCAATCCATGCATATACAACTGTGCTTGCAATAACAGCTAGTACCCCTAGGAACATGAATATGAGCATGACGATTTCATGTTTTCTAAAGAAAATTCCGAGATACATAATGACAACGCCGATAAAGATTAACGAAAGAGCGAAAGTTCGTATCCGGTTAATCTTATTTTTATATGGTTTCACGTAAAAATACCTCCTTGTATATCCTTAGTTACTATATCATATATTTTCTTTTTCGCGTTATTAATGGGGCTTGCTTGAAGGATATTGTACGATTGTTGTCGAAAGTAAGTTGAGATGGAGGTGTTTAAGTGGAACAAGTATTAAGACCGATATATCAAGAACGAGCAAGTTCGCCCGAAACCCTTGGAGTCGTCCTCGTTGAGAAAAGGGTGAAAGGAGATCCAATCACCGATACGTTTGATGCAATCCTCCTGATTGTTACTGCTGATGAAGAATTTCCTATACTTACAAAACATTACGCAGACAGTACTGGAAAAGCTGCAATGCATGTTATTAGTGAAAGCCAACTAAGGAAATGGCTTCTTGTTGGTTCGAGACGTAAAGTGATTGATTGGCTTTTTGACGGCAAAGTTTATTTTGATCGAAATGAATTCATTGAAAACCTTAAAGTTGAATTTCCTTTTTACGGTCGAAAAATAAGAATGGGTTTGGAATTTTCCAAGTTAGTTCGTTCCTATATGGAAGGAAAAACTTTTTTCGAACAAAAAGACTATATGGATGCATACAATCATGTAGTGAATTCACTTCAGCATCTTGCTAGGCTCGCGGTTATTGAAAACGGACTTTTTCCGGAAATGACAGTGTGGTCTCAGGTGAAGAAAATAGATCCGGCTATTTACAAACTATATGAAGAGCTAATCATGAGTGAGGAGCCCCTAGAGAAGCGACTAGAACTTCTATTTCTCGCTAGTGAATTTTTCATTCATAATAGAACGGCGGATGGGGCAGAACATATTATAGATGTGATGTCTAAACAGGAGCAATGGGAAATTCAAGAACTTCATGAAAACAAAGAGTTACAGATGTATTCGATTGATCTTGAAGTCTTTATCGAGTTTCTTGTTGATAAAGGATTTATTGAAGTGGTCCAAACTGAATCTAAAAATGAAATGATTTTTCATAGAAACTATAAGACTAGCTGAATGCTAACGAGGTAAAGGGGCGACTATATGTCGTCTTTTTTTTATGAGTTGACAGTTTGGCTAATAGTATGTTATTCTAATATTTGTCGCTTGGGAGAACAAACCTAAGAAAGACAGTGAAAAAGTATTTTTAAATAGTTGTTGACTTCCTGAAGAGGAAGAGTTATATTAGAGAAGTTGCCGTTACAACTGCAACAAACACAATAACAAATGAACCTTGAAAACTGAACAGCAAAACGTCAACTAAGCGTTTAAGTGAACTTCGCTTAAACAGCTTACAACTCGGAACACTTCGGTGAACAGAGTATAAACGTTTCTAATGTAAGTCGATTTCCGTCGAACGAACAGAAACAAAGGAGAGGAATTCAATTCCTCTTTGCTAGCAAGAAATGAGCTATTCATTTTCTTCTATTATGGAGAGTTTGATCCTGGCTCAGGACGAACGCTGGCGGCATGCCTAATACATGCA
>NZ_JAHNZW010000015.1:0-95230 GCF_026931025.1 Sporosarcina sp. G11-34
ACCGGAAAGCGTCCGCTCGGAACGGAAATCAGCGGTTCATAGCATTTATCCAATATATTTATAAAAAATGACGTGAGTGAAATTCCATCCCTTTCTCTTTTATTAGAGAAGGGGATTTTCTTTCACCAACGTCATAAATTGTACAACCTTTTTTAATTGGGCGTATAGTAAGGTTTCTGTCTGTTGTTGGATGTCATAAATAACATCTTAATCAAGCTGTCTTGACACCTGTAATTACAAGTAGGATAATCTAGTTAGTAAGCAAATAAATTCTAAAACGAATAATCGAATGGAGTGGGAAGACTTGTCCGAGCGCAAGCAGCTAAAAATAGGCACGATGATTCACGGTGTTGGGGAGAAAATATCTGACTGGCGGCATCCTAATGTTCCATCGGATGCTAGTGTCAGTTTTGAATTTTATAAACAGCAAGCACAACTAGCTGAGCGAGGGAAGTTTGATTTTGTTTTTATTGCAGATGCGTTATACATAAATGGAAAATCGAACCCACATTATTTAAACCGGTTTGAGCCACTTACCATTCTTTCTGCATTGGCGGCCGTGACAACGCAAATTGGACTCGTTGCCACATTATCGACCTCTTATAGCGAACCATTTTCAGCAGCTAGGCAGTTTGCTTCACTTGATATGATAAGTGGAGGGCGTGCTGGATGGAATGCTGTCACGACAGGACTTGAAAAAACAGCTTTAAATTTCAGTAAAACGGTTGAGGATCATCCAAATCATGCTGAGCGTTATAAAATGGCCTATGAATTTGTTGAAGTAATGAAGGGGTTATGGAATTCATGGGAAGAGGATGCTTTTATTCGCAATAAAGAGACGGGTGAATTCTTTGACCCGGAAAAATTGCATCCATTAAATCATAAAGGCGAATACTTTTCCGTACAAGGTCCATTAAATATTGGGCGTTCGCCGCAAGGACAACCCGTAATCTTTCAGGCGGGTTCATCAAAGGATGGTAAGGAATTTTCGGCGAAAGAAGCAGATGTGGTCTTCGCAATTATGCCGACATTGGATGAAGCACAGGGTTATTATCGTGATGTGAAAGGCCTGGCGGTTGAATTTGGGCGTAATCCCGATGAAGTTGTTGTGATGCAAGGAATTAGTCCAATAATAGGAGAAACAGATGAAGAAGCTGAAAAGAAATATCAGGAAATTGCGAGTCTCGTGACAATCGATCATGCACTTGCATTTCTAGGAAGACTTTATGAACATCATGACTTCACACAGTATCCCTTAGACGAGCCGTTTCCTGATTTGGGAAACCTAGGAGAAAATAGTTTTAAAAGTGATACGAATCGGATTAAAAAAAGCGCACTGGAGCAAGGTTTGACACTCCGGCAAGTTGCGCTTCAAGAGGCAACACCACGGACACCATTCATGGGGACGCCGGAAAAAGTAGCGAATCTTGTCGAGGAATGGTTCGCTAAAGAAGGCGTCGATGGTTTCATTATCATTGCGAATTTGCCGAGTGAATTAACGGCCTTCGTTGAAAAAGTAGTGCCCATTCTTCAAAAGCGGGGACTTTTCCGTGCAGAATATGAAGGCGAGACCTTGAGGGATAATTTGGGTCTAGACCATTTAGAGAATCAATATGTAAAGTAGAAACAGCATCAAGGCTCACTATGAGTAACTACTATTCTTGATAGTAATAATAAAAGTGCCCAACATAAAAATTATGTTGGGCACTTTTCTAAGTTTAATCTTGGTGCTTTCCGACAAGTGTTAAATCTTTATCTCTAGATAATTCCGGTTCAGTATTTTCAAGATTGGTCGGTTTTTTTGACCATATGGTGGCTAAAATTGGACCTGATATATTATGCCAAATTGCACCCCAAACACTTGGTAGTGCTGCAAGAGGGCTAAAGTGGGCAGTTGCGAGTGCTACTCCTAATCCGGAGTTTTGCATACCGACTTCAAGAGAGATGGCTCTTCTATCATTTTCATTCAAACCAAGTAGTACCGCCGTAAAATAGCCTAGCAATAAACCGATGCCATTATGAAGGAAAACGGCGATGAAAACAATCAGACCCGAACTTGCGACATTACCCGCATTAGCTGCAGTGACCGCTGATACAATGATTAAAATAGCCGCTACTGAAATGAGGGGCACGACTGAAATACTTTTTTCGACTGCCTTAGGGAGAACTTTTTGTACGATAAAACCTAAAGCAATAGGGATAATAATTACTTGTAAAATTGACTTGAACATTGAAACTGGATCGACCGGCAACCATTGCCCTGCAAGTAAAAGCAATAAAAGTGGTGTAATAACCGGTGCCAATAATGTTGAGAGGGAAGTCATTGCAACTGACAACGCAAGATTCCCTTTCGCAAGATAGACCATAACATTGGATGCTGTTCCACCTGGGACGGACCCGAGAAGCACTAAGCCCGCTGCTAGTTCAGGGGGTAGCTTGAGCAAGAGAGCTAATCCGAAAGCAACAAGGGGCATGATGATGAATTGAGCACCGACCCCGACAAATACAGGTAACGGATTTGTAAGCACAATCTTGAAATCCACTGGCTTTAACGTCAGTCCTATTCCGAACATGACGACTCCGAGTAGAATGGTAATATAGCTACCCAGTGCTAGAAAAGGTGTTGGAGCTATAAAGGCGATTAGGGCAATGGCAATAACCCAAAAAGCAAAGTATTTTCCAGCAATGGTGCCAAGTGCTTCAAGTATCTTCATAATAAGATCTCCCTTAGTCTGTTTTCACAATTTTATTTGGATTTAGTAAATTATTTGGATCTAGTGCTTTTTTGATCTTTTCCATAACGAGAAATGCAGTGCCGTGTTCTTGTTCTTGATATTTCTGTTTACCGATACCGACACCGTGCTCACCGGTACATGTACCACCACGTTCAAGTGCATACATTACAATACGTTCATTCAACTCGTCGGCTTTCGCAATTTCCTCTGAGTCATTCATGTCCATCATTAGCAGCACATGGAAGTTTCCATCGCCAACGTGTCCGACAATTCCACCGATTAATCCAAGTGATTCGACAGTTTCACGCGCGTGATGAACTGCACCGGCTAATTCTGAAATCGGAAGACAAACATCCGTTACCATCATCTTTTTCCCAGGATAACCATGGATGAAGGCGTAAGCTAAATTGTGACGAGCTTCCCACAACCTGTTACGGCCTGCGTTATCTGTTTCAAACTCGATATCTTCACATAGATGGTCTTTAACAATATCATTGGTAAAGTCAACGTCTTGCTTCAATCCTGCTTCATTTCCGTGGAATTCTAAGAAAAGTGTCGGTTTTTCTTTATAGTTGGTTTCACTGTGAATGTTTAATTGTTTTATCGACTGTTCATCGACCAATTCGACTCGGGCAATTGGAATGCCAGCCTGTAGAATGGTCACGACAGCCTCCACTGCATCATTGATAGTTGGAAAAGTGGCCCGCGCTGCGGTGACGTGTTCGGGAATTCCGTATACACGAAGCGTTAGCTCTGTAAAGCAACCAAGCGTACCTTCAGACCCTACGAAGAGTCCATTCAGATGAAGGCCAGACGCTGACTTAGCGGCCATATTGCCGGTGTTAATGACCATACCGTCAGCCAATACAACTTCCAAATCTCGGACTTGATCACGCATGACGCCGTATTTCACGGTTGTTGTTCCGCTTGCGTTCGTAGCTGCCATTCCCCCGAGAGTCGCATCAGCTCCTGGATCCACAGAGAAAAACAAGCCGTACTTTTTAAGTTCCTTATTCAGCTGAGTGCGTGTTACTCCGGGTTGTACTTTAACGAGAAAGTCGTTTTCTCGCACTTCAATTATTTTATTCATAAGAGAAAAGTCAATCGTAATTCCGCCTTTGCTAGGAATTACATGTCCTTCAAGGCTTGTCCCGAGTCCGAACGGAATGACAGGAACCTGGTATTTTTTTGATATCTCCATTATCTTACTTACATCTTCAGTCGATTCTGGAAAAACGACAGTATCTGGAAGTCTCGGGGAATGATAAGATTCGTCCCTACCATGGAGCTCTCTCACAGTTTGGTTGATTGTCACTTGTTCGTCCTTTAGGACGCTTTTTAACTCTGCAATAATATTTTTAGTGGATAGTGTCATTATATATCTCTCCCTATGTTATATAAGTGGTCTTACCAGTGTTCTATGTAGTATGGAAGTTCGTAAATTTGGTCCAACCACTTTCTATTATACATAATAATCTGAAAGTACCAAACGTTGGTTTTTCTCGTTGATTAATATGATTGGCATTGGTATCTTAAAACCATGAATTATACCCGAAGAGAGGAAGGGAAATCATTGAATCTACCAAGGAAAAAGACTTATGAAATTATTGTTGAACAAATAGAAGAGTCTTTTTTTAATGGTCAATTAAAAATGGGTGAAAAGCTGCCATCGGAAAGAGAGTTGGCTAGTCGGTTTGAAGTGAGCAGAACATCTGTGAGAGAAGCACTCCAGGCATTGGAGATTAGTGGATTTATTGAAATTAGGCAGGGCGGAGGCAGTTTCATAAAGAAGTCTGAAGTACATTCAGTAAGTGAGGCCCTTTCCACTACGATTATTCAAGCTGAAAAAAAATGGTTTATGAAATGTTAGAATTGCGTCGTGCATTAGAAGTGGAATCGGTATCGCTTGCCGCACAACGCGCGACTTCTGCGGATTTGGAAAGGATTCGTGAATCACTAGAACAGATGGCTTTATACGAGAAAGATGTAGAAGCTGGTGTACAGGCTGATTTACATTTCCATTTACAGATTGTCCATGCAACGCATAATGAATTGCTAATCGATATGGTCCAAATGCTTACTGAACGGATGGAAGAGACAATTCGAGCAACACGGAAACACCGGTTTTCAGATGGGGATCGCTACAAAACGACATTTGAGGAGCATAAAGAAATTTACACAGCGATTGCATCGGGCAATGCGCAGGAAGCGAAAAAACTAATGGAAGAGCATATTACGAGAATACGGAGAGAGTTAAGCGAAGCTTTCTTACCGAAGTTAAAATAAAATATTATAAATTTCTTTAGTTCTATTAAAAGTTGTTGATAACTTCTATAATTTTTGTGCCAATGCTTATAGCAGCAGTTTTTGTATTGTGGAGAAACGACTTGTGGGTATGTGGACAAGTTAGCCATTTTTCAGCTGAATAAATTCACATCTATTTACGTCTGGACCACAACATGTTAGGGTATAGGGAGTGAACAAGGCACAATATATAGTTTTGAACGATGGAATGGTACCGTTATCGGTTTAAAAGGGAATCCGGAAATACCGGAGCTGTCCCCGCAACTGTGTACGCTGACGACCGCCGAAGAAACGCCACTGTGGAGAAATCCATGGGAAGGCACGGGCTGGAAGGATGAAGCGTGAGCCAGTAGACCTGCCTTCCATCGTCAAGCGACACTTTCTTCGGGGGTTGAGAGGTGGAAGCGAGCGGGAATCCGTGAACATTCCATCTTTTGGTGGAAAAAACCACGCCCCCATTCTGTTTCCAACCTAAAAAACCGTGAGCGATAGCTCTGCCGAAGAGGCAGTCCTATCGTTTTTTTTGTTGGGAAAAATAAGGTTCTAAAATATTTGTTGGGGTATTGATACAACTCATGCATATAAATTTTAACCTGAATATTCCAGGATTAAAAGATGTAATCATTGAAAACATTGAAGAAGTTGGCAATCATTTAGGCTGATGCTTCATTCTATAGGTCTACTCGTTTAGTTGATTGGAGTGGAGGTCGGCGACTCCGGTGGGATTTAGCGTGACAGGTGAGACCCTGGACGTAGCGAAGCGAAGGAAGCGGCTCACCTCACGCCCCACGGAAAGCGCCGACTGGAACAGAAATCAATGTACTTCGTATAAAAGAAAAAAGAAGGTGACGTGCTAATCGCACATGACCCCAATATTTGACATAGAGCCAAAAATAAAAAGCTGGCCACCGAAATCGACACATAAACTTACATAAAGATATATAAAGAAGGAGACGATTTATAATGACGACAAAAATTAAAGCAACAGGCATTGATCAATTATTAAATGATCTACAAATTGAATTTGGCACACAGGAAATTGCACCACTAATTAAGGCGAGCGAGCGGTGGAGAGAAAGAAATCTTGGCGGAAGTGATTCAGACTGGGCAAAATCGATGGTGTTGGAAACAATTAGCTATGTAGCAGAAGATGAGACGTATTGGACATTTGTTGCGTCACGAATTCATCTTCACGAGGTCTATGTTCATGAGGAAAAGCAGCGTGGTATGAAAGTATATGCAGATTTTGCCGGGCATGTTGAAGACCTTGTAAAAATAGGGTTGTATACACCTGTTTTAACAGAAAAATATTCAAAAGAGGATCTGACCACTCTGGGTAATCTAATTGAACCTGAAAGAGACAAGCTATTTACGTATATCGGACTGAAAACATTTACGGACCGATATGTCGCAGTCAATTACGATAAAAAAACAGTTGAACTCCCGCAAGAACGCTGGCTTGTGATTGCGATGACACTTATGCAAGATGAGACGGTTCAAAGGCTCGAAAAAGTAGCGGAATCTTACTGGGCAATGAGCAATCTATATATGACCGTTGCGACACCAACATTATCTAACGCAGGAAAACCACACGGCCAGTTGTCGAGTTGCTTCATTGATACGGTCGATGATTCTCTGCAAGGGATTTACGATAGTAATACTGACATCGCGAACTTATCGAAATACGGTGGTGGAATTGGCGTTTACATGGGGAAAGTACGAAGCCGCGGGTCCGCGATTCGTGGATTTAAAGGGGCATCAAGCGGTGTTCTCCCTTGGATAAAGCAGTTAAATAATACGGCTGTCAGCGTCGATCAACTCGGACAACGACAAGGCGCGATTGCTGTATATTTAGACGTATTCCATAAGGATATTTTCACATTCCTCGATTTGAAGTTAAACAACGGTGACGAGCGTATGCGTGCACATGATATATTCACAGGAGTTTGTTTGCCAGACCTTTATATGGAACAAGTAGAAGCGCGTGGTGATTGGCATATGTTTGACCCGCACGAAGTTCGTGAAGTCATGGGCTTTTCACTTGAAGATTCGTATGACGAAAAACGTGGAGCAGGATCATTCCGAGAGAAATATGAAGCCTGTGTCAATCATCCTGAACTTAGCCGTGAAACGGTACCGGCAATCGATTTAATGAAGCGCATTTTACGCAGTCAGTTAGAAACAGGGGTACCATTTATGTTTTACCGCGATGAAGTGAATCGTGCCAATGCGAATAAGCATGAAGGAATGATTTATTCATCAAATTTATGTACAGAAATAACACAAAATATGAGTGCAACGGAATTCGAATCGGTCACGCTTGAAGGTGATATCGTTGTTTCACGTTCAAAACCAGGTGATTTTGTCGTTTGTAACTTATCTTCCATTAACCTTGGGCGAGCAGTTCCAGCGAATGTGCTGGAAAGACTGATCAAGATTCAAGTCCGCATGCTCGATAACGTAATTGATTTGAATAAAATCCCTGTAGTCCAAGCGACGCGAACAAATTCAAGATACCGCGGAATTGGACTTGGCACATTCGGATGGCATCATTTACTTGCGCTAAAAAACATTCAATGGGAATCTGATCAAGCAGTTGAGTATGCAGATGAACTGTATGAAAAGATAGCCTTCCTAACGATATCTGCATCAATGGCGCTGTCAAAAGAAAAAGGGGCGTATCCATTATTTGAAGGGTCTGATTGGGAGACAGGGGACTACTTTGAAAACAAAGGATACGATTCAAAAGAATGGAACGAACTACGTACAGATGTCGCAGAAAATGGTATGAGAAATGGTTATTTAATGGCAGTTGCACCGAATTCCTCGACATCGGTTATAGCGGGTTCAACAGCTTCAATTGATCCGATTTTCAAACCGTTCTTCCATGAGGAGAAAAAAGATTACAAATTACCAACTGTAGCACCAGATTTGAACCATAAAACTTATGATATTTACAGACGTTCAGCATATATTGTTGATCAACGTTGGTCGGTCAAACAAAACGCAGCAAGACAACGTCATATCGACCAAGCAATTTCCTTTAATATTTATGTCCCGAATACAATCCGAGCATCCGTCTTACTCGACTTGCATGTGCAGGCGTGGAAATCAGGCATGAAGACTTCCTATTACACGCGGTCAAGCGCGACAGATATTGTGGAGTGTGAATGGTGTCATTCTTAATCGCTTACGCAACTTGGAGTGGTAACACGCAGGAAGTTGCGGAAATTATTAAGGAAACATTAACGGGCAGAGGGTATGAGGTTGAATCATTCCGAATCGGTGGGGGAACAATTCCAGATCCGCGCGAGTACAAAGCGATGATCATAGGGTCCTTTACGTGGGATAAGGGTGCGACACCTGACGAAGTGAAAGATTTCGTAGCAGATATCGGTTATAAACCAGCAAACGTTTATGTCTTCGGAACAGGTGATACTCAATTCGGAGGGGACGCGCTATTTTGTAATGCAGCGGTAAGGTTGGCTCGGTTTTACGAGTCGAATTATGCACCGCTAAAAATCGAACAAAGTCCAAGAGGCACACAAGCAACAAACGTAGTGAATTGGACGGAAGGAGTCATTAAACATTGGTCACACTTAAACGAGTAAAGGTAATAGAACCATTAAATCCAAATAAATCCACGGCTATTTTTGGCGGTAAGGCGAGCGGAATTCTTAACTGGAATGACCTTGCACATCCCCATTTTTATACTTTAAGACAACAGATTCGATCCCTTTTTTGGACGGCAAATGAAGTAGATATGACGCAAGACGTCAAGCAGTTCCCAACGCTTACAGACAGAGAGCAAGATGCTTTTTTGAAAATCATCGGCTTGTTGGCGACACTAGACGGTCCGCAAACGGATGTTGCTTTAAAACTATCTCACTTCACAACTGATCCATCCGTTAAATCATTAATGGCAACAATCGCGGATCAAGAAAGTGAACATAATCACAGTTATGCCTACGTACTTTCTTCTGTAACGACGCTGGACAAGCAAATCGCATCATTCGAAATGGGACGTACAGATGAAGTTCTGATGCGACGAAACGAGCGAATTGTTACTGTTTATAATGAATTTGCAGAGCGCCCAACAATTGATTCTGCATTAAAAGCGATGGTTTATACAACATTACTTGAAGGTTTATTTTTCTATAGCGGTTTCGCATTTTTCTACAATTTAGCACGCAATCAAAAAATGGTCGGAACTTCTACAATGGTGTCGTATATTAACCGCGATGAGCTGCAACATGGAAAAGCAATTAGCGACATATTCCGAGCGGCACTGGCAGAGAATCCTGAATACAACACGGATGCTTTCACGGAATGGATTTATGATCAATTTCGTCACTCGGTCGAGCAAGAAGTTCTGTGGAGCCAATACGTATTAGCAGATATAGAAGGCATCGACCTTGAGGAGATGGAAGGCTACATTAAATACCGCGCCAATAAAATGTTGCGCACACTCGGACTTAGCGAAATCTATCCAGAGTTCACGAACAACCCAATGAGATGGATTAAGGCCTATGTCGATAGTTTTGACGATACAAAGACAGACTTCTTTGAACAAGCATCAAGGCAATATGTTAAGACAAGCGACTTAAATGGATTCGACGATTTATAAAAGAGAAAAAATGCATGGCTTCTGCTATGCATTTTTTTGTTTGAAAATTATTTTAATTATCTCGGAAATCGGTTTTAAATCGTACAGTCGAGCGTGAATAAGTAAAGATAGAACAATAAATTCTACATTTACTAGAGATAGGGGATATACTAAAGGTAGTATTTGTATGAATCAGAGAACTTAAGCATGTAGAAAAACTAGTGAATAGGGAATCCAACGGGAGAATGGAAGCCCTTACTTTATTGGAAAAGAAAGGGGTGCACAAATTGGAAAGTCGGTATTCAAGACAAACGTTGTTCAAACCTATTGGTAATCAGGGACAAAAGAGACTTGAGCAATCCACTGTACTAATAATTGGTTGTGGAGCTTTAGGAACGTCCATCTCTGAAACGCTTGTCCGTGCTGGTGTAGGTAAACTTATTCTTGCGGACCGCGATTATGTTGAACCATCGAACCTGCAAAGGCAACAACTTTTTACTGAACAAGATGCTATAGAAGGAACACCAAAAGTAATAGCGGCAAAGCGTCAGCTAAAGGAAATTAGAAGTGACGTCCAAATTCAAACAGTCCTCAATCACATTGATGGTCCGCTCCTCGTAGAGCTTGTAAGGGATGTCGACATCATTCTCGATGCGACCGATAATTTTGAGACAAGGTTATTAATAAATGACGTCTCATGGAAAACGAGAATTCCGTGGATTTACGGCGCGTGCGTTGGAAGTTCTAGTACAGTATTCCCCTTTGTGCCAGTCGAAATGTCTTGTTTTCGCTGCTTGTTACCTGTTCTACCTGCAGTGAATGAAACATGTGATACGGCAGGAATCATTTCGCCAGCCGTTCAAATTACCGCGGCTCACCAAAGTGCAGAAGCTCTTAAGTGGTTGTCTGGAAACGAGCTTGCGATGCGCAATAAAATGTTAACCTATGATGTTTGGGCAAACACAAGTATTGAAGCAGGTATCACGAGAATGAAAAATGCGCAATGTGAAACATGTGGACCCAATCCTACATATCCGTCGTTGCAGTCGGAAAGCGGGACCAGTTATGCTGTTCTTTGCGGTCGTGAAACTGTGCAAGTTATTCCTGAGAAAGAACGTGTTTTAACGCTTAGTGAGGTTGAAGAAGTAGCAAAGCGTCTCGGTAATCCATATAAAAGAACACCTTACTTTATCGAAATGAAAGCTGATGGACACAGGTGTATTATTTTCAACAATGGCCGATTGCTTATTCATGGGTTGAAAGATATCAATAAAGGTCGGAAAATGTACCATCAATTATTCGGTTAAAATAGGGGGTAGTCAAATTGTCAAAAGAGCACGAGTATGATCAAGGGAAGCAGTTGACGTTTTGTGTCCTCACAACGAGTGACACAAGAAATATTGAAAATGACAAAGGCGGTTGGACAATCCGTACAAAGCTAGAAGGTGCGGGGCATAATATCTTTGAAACTTGGATTTGTCGGGATGATAAAAAGGAGATTGAGTCAATCATCGAAGAGTGGCTTCGTAATCCCAACATCCACGGAATTATTACGACGGGTGGAACGGGTCTCGGATTTAGAGATGTGACGCCGGAAACGCTTGAGCCCTACTTTACGAAGAAAATAGAGGGTTTTGGAGAGTTGTTTAGAATGGTTAGTTATACAGAAGATGTGGGGACCAAGGCGATGTTAAGCCGCGCAGACGCGGGAATTGTAAAGGATAAAGTCGTTTATATGCTTCCAGGGTCTGTTAAAGCGGTTGAACTTGCGATGGACCGACTTGTATTACCCGAACTTCATCATATTGTTCATGAAATTACAAAGCATTTGGATGACTGATGAAAACACAGACAACTAAGCGTCTGTGCGTTCAAAATCACCATTTTTTCCACCAGACTTCTTGAGTAACATTGTCTGGCCAATGACCATATCTTTACCAGCAGCTTTGCACATATCATAAATGGTCAAAGCGGCGGCAGAAGCGGCAGTAAGTGCTTCCATTTCAACACCTGTCACGCCTTTTGTTTTCACTACGGCTTGGATAAGCACTTCATAATGAGAGGTGACCTCGTCGATAAGCCACTCAAACTGAACATCAACGCCAGTAAGGGGAATTGGGTGACACATCGGAATAATAGTCGAGGTATTTTTGGCTGCCATTATTGCAGCGACTTGAGCGACTGCGAACACATCGCCCTTTTTATTCGTACCTTCAGAGATTTGGGAATGGATTATTTTATTGACGATAATTGACGACTTGGCGATAGCAGTCCTAACTGTAACGGATTTATCTGATACATCGACCATTTTAGCACGACCTTGTTCATTGAAGTGAGTTAGTTTTGACAAATTACTTCATTCCTTTCAAAATTGATTAAGCTGAGTATAACAGATAATAGGAGGAAATTTAGATGAGAAAGCCAATTCCAGTGGTGGAAGCAGTTCGTCTTGTGATGGAAAATGCACAAGCTATTGGGACAGAAATGATTCCGTTAGAAGATACATATGGCCGCATACTTGCGGAACCAATTATTGCAAAACATGATGTGCCTCCGTTTAACCGCTCGCCTTATGACGGATTCGCAGTACGTGCTGAGGACACAGCCGGCGCATCAGGGGACAACCGGGTTCCTTTCAAAGTCATAGGTGAAATAGGTGCAGGGCATGTAGCAGACCGCGAAATAGGTAAGGGAGAAGCCTACCGAATTATGACAGGTGCCCCGATCCCCATCAATGCGGATGCGGTCGTTATGTTGGAGCAAACAGTGGAGACACCCGAAGCTTTTACATTGCGAAAACCCTTTACTTCAGGCGAAAACATATCTTTGCAGGGGGAAGATGCTAAAGACGGGGAAAAGCTCATCGAAGAGGGCACTTTAATTCATCCAGGGACGATTGCACTTCTCGCAACATTTGGTTATGCACAAGTGAAAGTCGCAAAGCTTCCAGTGGTTGGTATTCTATCGACTGGAACGGAATTATTACGCGTTGATGAAGAACTTACGCCTGGGAAAATACGCAATTCCAATGGTCCGATGATTGCCGCACAACTTGCGAGAATGGGCATTGGTCACAAGTCGTATGGCATGCTAATAGATGATTTAGATGCTTGTACAGAGACAGTCAAGAGAGCACTGGACGAGTCAGACGTATTAATTACGACAGGTGGTGTTTCTGTCGGAGATTACGATTACTTACCAGCGATTTACGAGCGGCTGGGTGCTAAGGTTTTATTTAACAAAGTGGGGATGCGTCCTGGAAGTGTGACAACTGTTGCTGTGCTGGGAGAAAAGCTTCTATTTGGACTTTCGGGTAATCCGTCGGCTTGTTTTACGGGGTTTGAATTGTTCACACGCCCTGCCATTCTTAAGAAGATGGGGACGAAAAAACCTTATATGCCACGCATGAAAGCAATACTAGGTGAGGACTTCACGAAGCCGAACCCATTTACTCGTTTCGTCCGTGCAGTTTGGGAAACTTCTGAAGAAGGTATAATAGTAGTACCTGCTGGATTTAATAAGTCGGGTGCGGTGTCATCGATTGCACGTGGTAACTGTATTATGGTCTTGCCGAGTGGCTCACGTGGTTTTACAACCGGTATGGAAGTAGATATACTCTTACTGGGCGCTGAGCAAGGTGTTGAGGATTGGACGTTATGAAGACGCTTCACGTCGTCGGCTTTAAAAATAGTGGAAAAACGACGCTAATTGCAAATTGGGTTCGTTTATTAAAGGAGCGGGGATTAACCGTTGCTGTGTTAAAGCATCACGGACACGCATCACCACTTGAACTACCGAACTCAGACACGGATACGATGCAGTTTTTCGAAAGTGGTGCTGACGTTTCAGTTGTAGCTGGAGGCGGCGCAGTGCAATTCCATATGAATGAAGAACCAGAATTTATGCGAATGACGGACATAGCGACACTTGGGAAACCGGATGTTTTACTCATAGAGGGTTATAAAGAAGAGCAAGGAGAGAAGGTCCTTCTGCTAAGTCATGAGGAAGATTGGGACGAACTACAAGACTTACAGGGTGTTCAACTTGTTGTCGGAAATGTTGCCGAAGCAGTTAGATACCCTAAAATCGATTCTCGTTCTAATGTAGCCGAACTAAATCAGTGGTTCTTGAACTGGATCAATAACTAGGAGTGACGTAGTGAAACCGTTTGAAATTGTAGAGAAGCCAATTGAACAACAAAAGTATGTCGATTACGTTCTCCATGCAGGAGCAGGTGCCGTTACGGTTTTCACAGGAAATGTTCGGGAATGGACGCACGGTGTTCGGACGTTGTATCTTTCATACGAGGCTTATATTCCAATGGCTGAGAAAAAGCTTGCAGAAATAGGCGCGGAGATGGAAGAAAAATGGCCGGGTGTGAAGGTGGCAATTGTCCATCGAATTGGAGAACTTCAAGTTTCCGATATTGCTGTACTAATCGCTGTATCTTCACCGCATAGAAAAGCCGCTTATGAAGCGAATGAATACGCAATTGATCGAATTAAAGAAGTGGTTCCTATATGGAAGAAAGAAATTTGGGAAGACGGCGAAGAGTGGATTGGCGCTCAAAAAAGATATCCAGGGGAAGGGGAGAAGTCGGATTGATTACAGTGCATTATTTTGCTAGACTTCGTGAACTGACGGGGAAATCAGAGGAAGTCATTGAACAGGATTCATTGACTGTTCGAGAATTGCTCAACTGGGCGGAAGTTACCTACCCGGGGTTTGGAAAAGATACAATTCAAGTAGCGGTGAATGAGGAGTATGCCTTAAAAGGCGATGTGATCAAATCAGGTGATGTTTGTGCATTTATTCCACCGGTGAGCGGAGGATGAGAACGGTTGGTATCGTTCTAGCAGGAGGGTTATCGAGGCGTTTTGGTTCGCCGAAGGCATTTGCAAGTATCGGTGAAGAGTATTTTTATGAACGCGCAGTAGAAGCACTTACTCCTCATTGTGAAGAAGTAGTTATCGTTACACGACCAGAGTTAAGGAACGCCTATCCTGCGGAGTTAAAAGTCATCCAAGATTTACCTGAAGTGGCTGGATTCGGTCCGCTTGCAGGGATCCTATCTGCGATGGAATTCGTGGAAGCGGACCGTTATGTTGTTTTACCATGTGACATGCCCTATGTGGATGAAAGCATTGTTGGCCAGTTACTTGACTGTCACGGCGAGGTTGTCACCGCAGTTATTGCAGAAGGAAAACATCATCCACTCGTATCAGTCTGGGATCGAAAGTCAAAAGAACCTTTACGAGAGCAACTTGAAAAAGGTCAGTTTAGGGTAATAAACCTATTAGATAAATTAGGTGTTGCGTGGGTAGATGGGCATTTGTTAACGGACGACGAACAAAGTGTGTTTAGAAACGTGAATACACCAACTGATTTGGATTGGGGATGAAGAGTTGACGACGATAATAGATAAGCTCGGACGACCGATTCGAGATCTGCGGATATCTGTAACGGATAAGTGTAACTTCAGGTGTTCGTACTGCATGCCTAAGGAAGTGTTCGGGGATGATTATGTCTTTTTACCAAAAGATGAACTGTTATCATTTGAAGAAATTGAGCGTCTTGCGAAAGTGTTTGCGAGCCTTGGCGTGAAGAAGCTCCGTTTAACAGGTGGCGAACCACTTATGCGCAGGGACTTACCAAAGTTAGTTGAAAAGCTATTAGCCATCGATGGCATTGAAGATATTGGGTTAACGACGAACGGAGTACTCTTACGCCAGTATGCGCAACCACTTTATGACGCAGGGCTTCGTCGTTTAAATATGAGCTTGGATGCACTGGATCCAGAAATCTTCGGTAAAATGAATGGGCGAGGCATCAAGCCAGAATTCATACTGGCCAACATCGACTATGCGCAAAAAGTAGGCTTCGAAATAAAAGTAAATATGGTTGTGCAAAAAGACGTCAATGAAAGTGAAATCCTTCCGATGGCGGCGTACTTCAAAGAACGAGATATCATGCTTCGATATATTGAATTTATGGACGTTGGAAATGATAATGGTTGGAGTTTTGCAAAGGTTATTACGAAAAAGGAAATTTACACGATGTTAAAAGAAGTTTATGAAATTGAACCAACTGAACAACACTATTTCGGTGAGGTTGCGCAGCGCTATCGTTATTTGGATAGCGGGGCAGAAGTCGGTTTTATTACATCTGTTTCTGAATCATTTTGTTCGTCGTGTACACGTGCAAGATTATCTTCAGACGGTAAGTTTTTCACTTGTTTATTCGCATCAGAAGGATTTGACCTGCGAGAATTAGTTCGTAGCGGATTGACCAATGACGAATTAGTCGAAGCCATTACGGCTGTATGGGAAGGTCGCACAGATCGCTATTCAGATGAACGAACTGAACAAACAGCGAAAAATAGAAAGAAAATCGGCATGAGTTATATAGGGGGATGAAGCACTACTTCGGTAGTGCTTTTTTAGTTCGATGTGACGAAAATGTTTGATGGTTTTGAATAAATTTATCGGTGTTCGTACGAAACGTTCCATACTCTGCGAAAATCGTAAATACTTTCACTAGTTAAAATTATGCTAGACTTAGGTTATCATTGTATTGGGGGGCTATTAAATGAAACCAGTAATTTACATAACGCGAAAACTACCTGAAGAGGTTATCGCGCCACTCAAAGAGAAATTCAACGTACGTATGTGGGAATCAGCAAGTGAAGCAGTTCCTAGAGAAATTTTGTTAAAGGAAGTTGTAGAAGCCGACGCACTTTGGTCAGTTCTAGCAGATTCCATCGACCGTGAAGTATTCGATGCCGCAACAAAACTAAAAGTTGTATCGAACTTGGCAGTAGGTTTTAACAATATTGATATAGAGGCAGCAAAAGAAAAAGGAATTAGCGTCACAAATACACCCGATGTACTGACTGAAACAACTGCGGATCTGGCATTCGCACTTATCCTTGCGTCAGCACGCCGTATAACCGAAGCGGAGAGAGAACTACGAAAAGGCAACTGGACATCATGGTCTGTAATGGATTACACGGGAATGGATGTCGGCGGAGCAACGCTAGGCATCATTGGTATGGGACGAATTGGGGAAGCAGCTGCGCGCCGTGCAAAAGGCTTCAATATGAACGTCTTGTATCATAATCGAACACGCAAGCCAGAAGCTGAAGAGAGGCATGGTTTTGAATATGCTGATCTAGACACGCTTTTAGGGGAGTCGGATTTTGTTCTAATCTTTGCGCCACTCACACCTGAAACGAAAAACATGATTGGGGAGAAAGAGTTAGCGAAAATGAAGAAAACCGGCATTCTAATTAATGTGGCGCGCGGAGGGATTGTAAACGAAGCCGCGCTATATAACGCATTGAAAGATGGCACGATATGGGCGGCAGGACTAGATGTATTTGAAGTAGAACCCGTTCCGCTTGATCATCCACTGCTCACGCTACCGAATGTCACAGTATTACCGCATATTGGAAGCGCTAGTATTCGCACCCGTTATGCGATGATGGAGCTAAACAGAAACGCAATTACGGATGTTCTCGAAGGACGTGAGCCAAAGAATAATGTCGTTTAACAAAAATTAAAAGTACGCACAACACCGACCTTTAGAAAGCCGGTGCTGTGCGTATTTATTTACTTACTTCGTGTCGCCATTGCATTTAGTTCCTTGATTGCAGATACAGCTTCATCGACATGACTAACAGGTATGATTTCTATCGTTAAGTTCTCTTGAGATTTTACGGCTTCTGCTTCTTTCAGGTTTGCTAACGGAATCATGATATAAGGTAGGTCACTTTGCTCGGATATTATGATTTTTCCTCTAATACCAGTCACTTCCCTGATATCCCCATTAGGTTCTAGCGTACCAGTGACACCTATTGGGAAAGTCTTCTCTAACGTTCCTTGATAGATCATTGCAGTAAGACCTAACGCCAACCCTGCACTATCCCCGCTTAGGGCATCCCTGCTCAGAAATTCATCAATTAGGGGGATGTCCTCATTAATAAAGTTATTAACGTTTTCGCCCATCACTTGAAAATCATCTTGGCCAAACCCGACAAACTGTTTAAGTTCAGTTAGTTTGCTCATATACCTATCACGATTTTTAATTTTGTATAAATCAAAGATCTGAACATTGTCCCTTTCATAAATATCCTTGATCATTTCTTCATCCTCCAAAAAATGAATATCGTATAATGCCAGTGAAAGGATATGGATTCCGGAACCAACTAAAAGTTCTTCTGGCTCCCTAAAACCGTCTGCCAAATAGGTATTACTTTCGTAGTTGAGTAGTCGGAGTTCAAAACCAAAAAGAAGTAGGGATAATAAAACCACAAAAATAATGACCATAGCTTTAAACTTATTTTTTCGGAAAATAATCAAAAGAATAGAAGCGGTGACTAAAATAACTAGCATTGTCCCTAAGAAGACAAAGCCGTTTATAAAGTCCATGTAATAAGCAACGAGTAATAATGCATAAGCAGGGACTACTAGAAGGACGCTATGTAAAAAAGCCGATAACATACTCTTTCTTCTCAAGTTGGTATCCTCCAAATAAAATTAATTGTTTAGCCAATCATACCATATTAAGGAAAAAGATAGTTCGGACTAATCCTAACTAATCGGAATACAAACTCAATCACAACTCGAATCTACAAGAATTTGAAATTGTGAATGAAATGTGACTTTAAAGGGAGACGTTGATTTAACAACTATGGAAGCGGATACAACTGAATTCATTATTCTAAATTGACTTGCAATTAAAAAGAATCTGTTGACGTGTGGGCGAATACGGGGTAAGATTACATCAATCCAATCGAGTTCGTGTTTTATTTCACAAACTTGAAGCGTTCATCTTATTTAGCAGATGATACAAATTGAAAACTGAAAATTTACTAAATCGTTGATGAGGAAAAAGTAACTAGTATGATGTATTCCCAGAGAGTCGGCATTGGTGGAAGCCGATAATACAACTAGTAGCGACATCCCCTCGGAGAGATTTGCTGAAAAGGAAACTGAATAGGCAGATTCGGGCGTAGAGTTTTACGCTCGTTATGAATGAATAGACTAGTTCTATTCGAGAGGTGGCGTTATTGCTACGAACAAGGGTGGTACCATGAAATGCTTTTTCATCCCTATGTAAAGAACATTGTTTCTTTGCGTGGGATGAAAAGGCATTTTTTATTATTAAAATGTCAGGAGGAGTTTGTTAATGAATACTGGAGGTCAAGCAACGAAAAAGCTTCCCGAAAATATACAAGAAACAGAAGAACAACCGAACCAATTGAATGATGGGTCTGCAGTACTCATTCAAGCTTTAAAAGATCAAGATGTTGAAATCATTTTCGGTTATCCCGGAGGAGCAGTATTACCGATTTACGATGCTCTTTACAAAAATCCGATAACTCATATCCTAGCACGTCACGAACAAGGTGCGATTCACGCAGCTGAAGGGTATGCACGTGTATCTGGAAAGACGGGGGTTGTCATTGCGACATCAGGACCTGGTGCAACGAACTTAGTCACTGGAATTACTGACGCGATGATGGACTCACTACCATTAGTCATCTTTACTGGCCAAGTGGCAAGTGAGGTAATCGGAACAGACGCATTTCAAGAAGCCGACATTATTGGAATTACACAGCCAATTACAAAACACAATTATCAAGTAAACGACATAAATGATTTACAAAGAATAATAAAAGAAGCCTTTCACATAGCTTCAACAGGAAGAAAAGGTCCGGTGTTAGTCGACATACCGAAAAATATTGCGATTGAGCTATTTGATGCTTCTTCTAATGAAGGAAAAGATCAAGAAGTCAACTTGCCAGGTTATCAACCGACAACAAAGCCGAACTACTTACAAATTCAAAAAGCGGCTAAGGCAATATCAGAAGCAAAAAAACCGCTAATTCTCGCTGGTGCTGGAATACTACACGCACAAGCAATGGACGAATTAAAAGAATTCGTTGAAAGACATCAGATTCCCGTGACCAACACGCTCCTAGGTCTAGGAAGCATCCACGGAGAGCATGAACTTTTCCTTGGAATGGCGGGTATGCACGGAACGTACACAGCGAACACGGCAATTAGTGAATGTGATGTGCTCATCAATATTGGGGCACGGTTCGATGATCGGCTCACGGGTAACTTAAAGTTATTCGCGCCAAATGCGACAGTCATTCACATCGACATTGATCCAGCAGAAATAGGGAAAAACGTTCTAACCGCAATCCCGATCGTAGCAGATGCAAAAGAAGCACTAAAAGAACTACTTAAACAAGATATCGAATCGCCACAAACGAGTAATTGGGTTTCTTATTTAAAAGAAGCGATTGAAAAGTATCCATTGTGGTACGTGGAAGATGAGTCGACTCTACTTCCACAACAAGCCCTTGAAATTATTCACCGCATAACAAAGGGCGATGCGATTGTCACAACGGATGTTGGTCAACACCAAATGTGGGCAGCGCAGTATTACAAGTTAAACAACCCTGATCATTGGGTAACGTCTGGTGGCCTTGGAACAATGGGCTTTGGTTTTCCAGCAGCGATTGGTGCACAACTTGCAAAACCGAATGCCAGAGTTGTAGCAGTTGTCGGTGACGCAGGATTCCAAATGACGGCGCAAGAATTATCGTTGCTGCAGGAGCTTCGCATTCCGGTAAAAGTCGTCATTTTGAATAACGGTGGCTTGGGAATGGTACGTCAGTGGCAAGAAACATTTTACAATGAAAGGTATTCACAGTCATTAATGCCAGTGCAACCAGATTTCGTGAAATTAGCGGATGCATATGATCTAAAAGGATACCGAATCGATACGCTAGAAGAAGCGGAGAAAATTTTCGAAGAAGCACTACTTTCCGATGAACCTGTACTTATCGATTGCCGAGTGAAACTATTGGAAAACGTTTATCCAATGGTAGTACCAGGAACAGGATTGCATCAAATGATAGGAGTGAGTAGCAAATGAAAAGAGTTATTACCGTAACGGTTATCAACCAAAGCGGCGTTTTAAACCGGGTAACCGGGCTGCTCATGAAGAGGCAATTCAACATCGAAAGCATAACTGTCGGGCATACCGAGCAATACGGAATGTCGAAAATGACGTTCGTCGTCAATGTGGAAGATGAGCAAAAGATTGAACAACTAGTCAAGCAACTCCAAAAGCAAATTGATGTCATTAAAGTAGATGATATAACGGATAAATCGATTGTTATGAGAGAACTTGCACTTGTGAAAGTCGTTTCACCTCCACATATACGGAGTGAAATGAACAGCATTATCGAACCATTCCGGGCAACTGCTATTGATATCGGGAAAAATGTTATTACGTATCAAGTGACAGGGAATCCGGAAAAAATTGAAGCGTTTATCGATTTAATTAGGCCGTATGGTATTAAAGAATTGACTCGAACAGGTGCAACGGCTTTTGTAAGAGAAACACAAAAGGTTCATTCGCCACAATTATCAATACTAAAATAAAAAACTAAAAAAACTAAAAACTACTAGGAGGAAATATAAAATGGCTAAAATGTATTATAACAACGATATCGATGAGAGTGTTTTACAAGATAAGAAGGTTGCAGTAATCGGGTACGGTTCACAAGGACACGCACATGCTCGAAACTTGAAAGATTCAGGGTTTGACGTAGTTGTTGGAGTTCGCGAAGGTAAATCTTTCGACCAAGCTAAAGAAGATGGCATGAATGTTGCCACAGTTAAAGAAGCAGCAGAACAAGCTGATCTAATCATGGTTTTACTACCAGACGAAAGACAAAAACAAGTATACGATGCTGAAATTGAACCAGCACTTAAAGCTGGAAAATCACTAGTCTTTGCACATGGTTTTAACGTTCACTTTGATGAAATTAAACCACCTGCAGACGTTGACGTATTCCTAGTTGCACCAAAAGGACCAGGCCATCTAGTTCGCAGAACTTATGAAGCAGGTGCAGGCGTACCAGCACTATTTGCTGTATACCAAGACGCATCAGGAAAAGCGAAAGAAGTAGCACTTGCATACGCAAAAGGAATCGGATCTGCACGTGCAGGCGTTCTTGAAACATCATTTAAAGAAGAAACTGAAACGGATCTATTCGGAGAACAAGCGGTTCTTTGCGGCGGAACAACTGCATTAGTAAAAGCGGGCTTCGAGATTCTTGTAGAAGCAGGCTACCAACCAGAACTAGCTTACTTTGAAACGTTACATGAACTTAAACTAATTGTTGACCTAATGTATGAAGGCGGCCTTTCAGGAATGCGTTATTCAATTTCCGACACAGCGCAATGGGGCGATTATGTAGCAGGTGATCGCATTATCGATGCAGACACGAAAGATCGCATGAGAGAACTTCTTTCAGAAATCCAATCAGGTGAATTTGCAAGAGGATGGATTCAAGAAAACAAAGACAACCGTCCGAAGTTTGACGCAATTACTGAGAGTGAAGAAAAACATCAGATTGAGGAAGTTGGTAAAAAACTTCGTGCAATGATGCCGTTTGTTAATGACGCAGCGAATAAGAAAGCGAAAGAAGTGGTGGCAAGTGCGAAAAATTGATATTTTCGACACCACATTACGAGACGGCGAACAGGCAGCGGGCATTAATTTAAACACTGCTGAAAAAGTGGAAATCGCACGTCAGTTAGAAAAGCTTGGGGTAACAATTATTGAAGCAGGATTTCCTGCTTCTTCCCCAGGTGATTTCGAAGCTGTACAACGGATTGCAAAATTAGTGAAGAATTCGACTGTCACAGGCCTTGCGCGAGCTATGAAAAGTGATATCGACAGGTCTTGGGAAGCGTTACGAGTTGCTGAACAACCACATTTACACATATTCTTGGCGACGTCTCCTATTCATATGAAAGATAAGTTGATGAAAACACCAGATCAAGTTGTAGATATCGCGGTAGAATCTGTAAAGTACGCACGCAAAAAGTTTCCATTAGTTCAATGGTCGGCTGAAGATGCATTTCGGTCAGATCCGGAATTCCTAGTCAGAATAATCAATCAGGTTATTGCAGCGGGCGCTACGACTATTAACGTTCCAGATACAGTAGGATACGCAACACCTGCCGAATACGGTGCACTCTTTAAATATTTAAAGGAAAATGTCACGGGCATTGATAATGTGAAGCTTTCTGCACATTGTCATGATGATTTGGGTATGGCGACAGCGAATACGATTGCGGCGATTGAAAATGGCGCAGATCAAGTTGAAGGTACAATTAATGGCCTTGGTGAACGTGCTGGAAACGTAGCCTTGGAAGAAATTGCAGTAGCACTACATATACGTAAAGACGTCTATGGTTTTGAAACGGCACTAAACTTACATGAGATTAAGAGAACAAGTCAATTGGTTAGCCAATTAACTGGGGTTGTCATTCAACCGAACAAAGCAGTTGTCGGAAAGAATGCATTCGCTCATGAATCCGGAATTCACCAGGATGGTATGCTGAAAAACCGTGAAACGTATGAAATTATTACGCCAGAGCTAATCGGTGCGACTGTAGAGCCACTCGCATTAGGAAAGCACTCAGGAAGACACGCATTCAGTGACCGCGCAATTTCAATGGGCTTTGAATTAAGTGATGAAAAAATAAATGAAGCGTTCATAGAGTTTAAGAGCTTAGCGGATCGCAAAAAAGAAATTACTGAAAATGATTTGTTTGTCCTCTTTACAGACCAACAAATTCAAAGCGCGGATACACCGGTATATGAATTGAAAAATGTTCAAGTCCAGTACGGAACAGATAATGTACCAACAGCGACAGTTTCAGTCATCACGCCAAGTGGCGAAGAAACTAGTAGAGCAGCTAGTGGATCAGGATCAGTCGAAGCAATATTTAACACGCTGGAAGAGTTGGTGGAAGGGAAGATTCACATTCTGGATTACCGCGTTACTTCAATTGGTAAAGGGCGGGATGCACTTGGGGAAGCAGTTATTAACTTAAGTGTTAACGATGAAGAATCAACTGGACGCGATATTGCTCAAGATGTACTTGAAGCAACGGCGAAAGCATATTTAAATGCTATTAACCGACATCTTATCAGTGAAGACGGCCAAGTGAAAAAAACAAGCGTGTTTTCTTAGTCTGAAAATGAATTAAGAAACATAAAAAAATAAGGAGGAGAGCTAATAATGAAGAAGAGAATAGCAGTTCTACCAGGTGATGGAATCGGCCCAGAGGTAACGGAAGCAGCAGTAAAGGTGTTGCAAGTTATTGCGAGACGTTTTGAGCACACATTCGATGTGGCTTATGGCTTAATTGGCGGTGCAGCGGTAGATAAACACGATTCGCCGCTCCCAGATGAAACAATAGAACTATGTCAACAGAGTGATGCCATTCTTCTAGGCGCTGTTGGTGGGCCAAAATGGGATAAACAACCCGCAGAATTACGACCGGAAAAAGGTTTGCTTGCAATTCGTAAGCATTTCGATCTGTTTGCGAATCTTCGCCCGGTCATGACTGTTCCTTCTTTACTTCATGCTTCTCCTTTAAAAGAAGAAGTGGCAAAAAATGTTGATATGCTGATCGTTCGTGAACTTACTGGAGGCTTATATTTCGGTGAGCCGAGTAGGAAAACAGAAAAAGCTGCTTTCGATACACTTGTCTATACGCGAAAAGAAATCGAACGTATTGTAGAAAAAGGGTTCGAACTTGCACGCCTACGAAGAGGGAAAGTAACTTCTGTCGATAAGGAAAACGTGTTGCAATCGAGCAAATTATGGCGTGAAGTTGTTGAGGAAAAGAAAAAATCATATCCTGACATCGAAGTTGAACATATGTTGGTAGATTCTGCAGCGATGCAACTTGTCACAAACCCGAGCGCATTTGACGTTATTGTAACTGAAAACATGTTCGGTGATATTTTGAGCGATGAGGCGTCTGTTATTACAGGTTCTTTAGGTGTTCTACCTTCGGCAAGCATCGGAGCGGATGGCTTTGGTTTATATGAACCGGTACACGGAACTGCTCCTGAAATTGCGGGACAGGGAAAAGCAAATCCGGCAGCGACAATTTTATCTGTAGCGATGATGTTGAAATATTCATTTGGCATGGAAACGGAGGCCTCTGCAATTGAAGAAGCCGTTAACGTTGTCTTTGAAGACGGATTTTTCACAGCGGATCTAGCTTCACCAGGAGACCGTGTATTATCAACAAATGAATGGACAGATAAAGTTGTCGACGAACTCGACATTCAATCTGTAAGCAACAGTATTATGTTTACCTATAATTAATTGAGGGGAGAAGAGCAAAATGGCGAAGACAATTATCGAAAAAATATGGGATCAACATGTTGTTCATAAAGAAGAAGGTAAGCCGGACTTGCTCTATATTGATCTTCACTTATTGCATGAGGTTACATCACCACAAGCATTTGAAGGGCTTAGGTTAGCAAATAGAAAAGTACGTCGGCCAGACTTGTGTTTTGCAACGATGGATCACAATATACCAACAAAAAATCTACCAACAATTGCTGATCCAATTGCCAGAAAGCAAGTGGCGACTTTACAAGAAAACTGTGATGAGTTTGGTGTGCCACTGGCGAATATGGATCACCCGGACCAAGGAATTGTTCATATAATTGGGCCGGAACTTGGGTTGACGCAACCGGGTCAAACCATCGTTTGTGGGGATAGTCATACATCTACACACGGCGCCTTTGGTGCGATTGCCTTTGGTATTGGAACAAGTGAAGTTGAGCATGTTTTATCGACGCAAACCCTTTGGCAAGCGCGTCCTAAAACGATGGAAGTTAAAATTAACGGCGAACTTGGATTTGGCGTCACTGCAAAGGATATCATCCTAGCGATTATCGCAAAGTTTGGCATTGATATGGGTAATGGGCATATTATCGAGTATACAGGTGAAGCGGTTAAAAACTTTACAATGGAAGAGCGTATGACGATTTGTAATATGTCGATTGAAGCAGGTGCGAAAGCTGGGTTAATTAGCCCTGATGAAAAAACAATCAATTATCTAAAAGGTAGAAAATATATTCCAACGGGCGAGGCCTTTGATGAGGCAGCAGCTAACTGGTTAGCGATTGCGACTGATGAAGGTGCAAAATACGATACTGTTGTCGAAATTAACACTGATGAAATTGAACCATTTATAACTTGGGGTACAAACCCGTCGATGGGTTCAGGTATTACAAATAATGTCCCGTATTTATCAGACTATGAAAATGAGTCAGATAAAGTAGCATTGACAAATGCCCTATCTTATATGGGTCTAGAAGAAGGAATGCCGCTAACATCCATCGATATTCAACATGTGTTTATTGGTTCATGTACGAATGCTAGGCTAAGTGATTTAGCAGCGGCGGCAAAAGTCGTTGAAGGCCAAAAGGTTCATGATTCCGTGACTGCAATTGTAGTGCCGGGTTCACGAACTGTTAAAAAACAGGCTGAAGACGCAGGGCTTGACAAAGTGTTCCTAGAGGCTGGATTTGAATGGCGAGAGTCAGGGTGTAGTATGTGTTTAGCGATGAATGATGATGTTGTTCCAGCAGGCGAAAGATGTGCTTCAACATCCAACCGAAACTTTGAAGGACGACAAGGAATGGGTTCGCGTACACACTTAATGAGTCCGGCAATGGCTGCGGCGGCAGCGATTGCAGGTCGATTCGTTGATGTACGTGAGATGAAAATGACTCACGCTTAGGTTGTCAAAACACAATGAGGAGGTTGGAATGATGAAACCTATTAATAGAGTAGAAAGTGTAATTACACCACTTAATAAAATCAACGTGGATACAGACCAAATTATTTCAAAAGAGTTTTTAAGACGGATTGAACGGACGGGATTCGGGAAGTATTTGTTTCATCATTGGCGATTTGATGCGGAGGGTAATGAAATTAAAGACTTTGTCCTGAATGACGAGCGCTTCAAGGATTCTGAGGTTTTGGTAGCACACGAAAACTTCGGATGTGGTTCGTCAAGAGAGCATGCACCATGGTCCTTAGTCGATTACGGTTTTAACGTCATCATCGCACCGAGTTTTGCTGATATATTTTACAGCAACTGTATGAAAAATGGCTTGCTTCCGATTCGGTTAACGGTACCAGAAGTAGAGGCGTTACTTTCAAATGGTGAGCAACAGCCGTATTCAATTCAAGTAAATTTAGAGGATCAAACAGTTAAAGGGCAAGACGGTGAATTGTATTCATTCGAGATTGACCCATATCACAAAGAGATGTTGTTAAATGGCTGGGATGAAATCGAGTTAACGTTCCAACTCGAAGATAAGATTTCAGCGTATGAAGAAAAACAAAAACAGCTTGTATAAGCGTGACTTGAAAAAAAAGGAGATGGTGTCGTTGGGAATTCATATAACAAAGCAGGTTTATTCGAAGCATCTGAAAGGTTAACGGATATTGTTCATAGAACGCCGTTTAAGCAGTCTCAGACAATAAATGACTGGACTGGATCAGAAGTGTTTTTGAAACTAGAAAACCTGCAAAAAACTGGATCATTTAAAATTCGTGGTGCATTTAATAAGGTCGCACAGCTAAGTATAGAAGAGTGTTCACGTGGGCTAATAGCTGCATCTGCTGGAAATCATGCACAAGGCGTTGCACTTGCTGGACGGGAAAGGGGCATACCTGTAACGATTTATATGCCAAAAACAACCCCGGAAACAAAAGTAAGTGCCACCCGAAAATACGGGGCAACCGTTAAACTATTTGGGAAAAGCTTTGACGAAGCATATGTAGCGGCTCGTGAAGAACAACTAGAAACTGGTGCGACTTTCATACATCCGTTTGATGATCTGGCAGTTATTGAAGGGCAAGCTACTGTTGCGATGGAGATGCTACAACAACAACCTGAATTGGATACAATTATTGTACCAGCGGGTGGTGGTGGACTTCTTGCCGGCACAGCATTAGCTGTCAAAACGATTCGTCCTGATGTTAAGGTAATTGGCGTTCAAGCTGCCAATTCTCCCGCTATATATATGTCTTTTCATGGTATGCGAAACAATAATATCCCTTTCCTACCAACGATAGCTGAAGGGATTTGTGTAAAAGAACCAGGGAAATTAACGACGGATATTATCAATAATTATGTAGATGACATTATTACTGTTACGGAACAAGAAATATCTTCAACAATTGTTTTCATGTTAGAGCGAGAAAAATTACTCGTTGAAGGCGCAGCCGCCGCAGCAATATCGGCTGTTTTGAATAAGAAGCTACCTGTTTCTAGTAATAAAACGGGTGTAATCGTCAGTGGCGGAAACTTCGATCTGAGTAAAGTAGCAGGCTGCATGCAACGTGCTACAAATTCAGTGCAAAACTTTTAAAAACTACTAAATAAAACCTACTTCCATCCATATTCGGAAGTGGGTTTATTTAATGTTTACTAATAAGTGTTAGAGACAACGTTTGTTCCAACATGGTATAATATAGATAATAGAATTTATTATATTCTGTCGAGTTGAGTTCGATTGGAGTGGGTATAGTTGAATATTGGGTTGGTTGGTTGTGGCTCAATTGGTCAATTTTTATTGGAGAAAATAAATGAAGAAAAGTTGTTTTCGGATTACCGCATTACATCAGTTTTAGATGATCGTGAAAGTACTTCCGATAAGTTATTAGATTTATCAAGAAGATATGAGTTTAAAATATTTCAGGAAATAGAAGCATTTTTAGATGCAGGAATGGGTATTGTGGTGGAATGCGCAAATATCAAAGTGGCTAAAGAATATGCATGTAAAATTGTTGAACAGAAAGATTTACTACTCATTAGTATAGGTGCATTATCAGACGCCACCTTATATAAGGAGTTGCATTCTATTGCCAAGTCGAAGGGGACAAAAGTCTATTTACCATCGGGCGCAATAGGGGGGCTAGATATTGTGAAAGCGGCTAATACAACTGGTGGTTTGGAAGCGGTTTCACTCGTTACGCGTAAACCAGCTGACGCTTTGTCCGGAAAATTACTAGAAAAAGAAATGGTCATATTTGAAGGACCCGCGAAACAAGCAATTCAAGAGTTCCCTCAAAATGCAAATGTAGCAATAACCCTTTCCTTAGCCGGTATTGGCGTTGATGAAACTAGAGTGAAAATAATTGCAGATCCAACAATAAGTAAAAATATGCATACAATACATGCAACAGGGGAATTTGGAAAACTAGAATTAACGATCGAGAACAATCCATCTCCGACAAATCCTAAAACAAGTTATTTAACTGGACTAAGTATACTATCGGCAATTCAATCACTAGAAGAGCAAATGGTGATTGGTTGAACAATTAGTGGTGATGAGGAAGTAAATTAGGGTTAATAAAAAGGGTTAGTTTAAAGGGGAAAGGGGACTTATTTATTTGGAAAATTTAAAGGATACTATTAGGGAAGCATTGAAATTACCGAACGCAGAAATAGAAAACATCGGAATAAGCGGTGGAATGACAAATCTTAATTACCACGTCTTAATAGATTCGGTCAGTTATATTGTGCGTGTTCCAGGTAATGGAACGAAGGATATTATCAACAGGGTTGAGGAAAAGGAAAACCTTGAGCTGGGTACTGCAATAGGTATAAATCCAGAATTACGGTATTTTAATGTGAATACAGGGTTGAAAATTACAAAGAAAATAGAAAACGCTCGAACGGTAACTAAAAATATTGCAGAGAATGAAGGGTTTATGAAAAGTATCGCAGTAATTTTTAGAAGGCTTCATAAATCTAATAAAGTTATGGGGAATAAATTTAAACTTTTTGAAATGATGACTACGTATGAAAACTTGGGACTAGTTGCAGGCGCAGAATTATTTGATGGATTTGAAGAAGTAAAGAGGGATATACTGCGTTTAAAAAAGCATTACGAGACGTTAGATATAGAAATTGTACCCTGTCACATTGACCCGGCATTCTCAAACTTTATCTTAGATGAAGATGATATTATATATTTAATTGATTGGGAATATAGTGGGATGTTTGATCCGATGTGGGATATTGCGGCGTATTCATTGGAAGCAGGATATTCAGCGTCTGAAGAAGACCTTTTTGTAAATTACTATTTACAAAGAGAAGCGACGGCTTTGGAAAAAGAGAGAATCCATTTGCACAAGGTATTCCAAGATTATTTATGGAGTTTATGGACCCTTTTTAAAGAGGAAAAAGGCGATGATTTTGGAACGTACGGAAAAAATCGTTTTGAACGTGCGAAGAAGAATATTATCGTGTTCGATAATACCTATGTACAAATACAATAATGTAGAAGCCCTAAAGGTAGTCAAATACTTTGAGGGCTTTTTTTATTATTATTGCCCTCGCCGTGATATACGGTGGACTGCGATTTTGGGAGCGGTCTGTATTATATATGGTAGAAGTAGCCCGTAATTCCGTTATTATAGAGTTAATAAAAACCGGGATGATTCCAGAAGTATAGGGCCAGGTTGTTTACGGCAAAGATCAAGTGAAGCTAAACTATGCTTCAGCAAAGGTCGCATTTGTTGTAGATAAAGCAGTTAAAAAAATAATGTAGGGGTTCAGGTAGAGTTATAAGTTGAATTTGTTGTAATAGCCAATGATTTTCATTTTAATAAACTAGATTTAACAGTAGTTAATTCAACACATATATATATATAAGGAAAAAGTAAGACCCTCTTATCATTGCAATCAAGGGGCCTTACATTTGATTTAAACCGTTACTGTATTTGGGACTGATTGTTGGTAGTCATGCCAATGCTTGTTAAGTTTTGCTTTACCTTCTTTAACGTTTGGGTGGAACTGGATAAATGCTGCGTCTCTTGTCTTCTCGATGTTTTTTAAGGCATTTTCTATATTTAATTCTTGATCGCTTACTCCGAGACTTTGTACGATGGACAAGCCAGCAGTGATACCTTGGCTTATAGCGACTTTAGCACCTTCAATACCCGTAATATTACCAGCTACATACATGCCGTCGAGTGTAGTTTCCATGCGCTCATTATGCAGTGGTACATAACCGCCTAGCTCTTCGATTAGGTAAAATGGGCAACCAGCTACTGCAGCCAATTCAGCTAGGGGATAAAGCCCACCCGCGATACAAACAAAATCGGCACTAATATTTTCTTCAGTTCCTGGAACAACTTCTCCCGATGTAGTAACGGTTGCAATTGTTACGCCTTCAACGCAATCTTCACCGTAAATCTCAACAACAGCTTTGCGTAGCTGTATCGGGATTCCCCACATTTTCACACCTTGCTTCGGATAGAAAGTAACGCCAAGCTTTTTCATGAATTCATTCTTCATTAATTTACTTCCAAGTTTTACGAAAGCAGAAGGGGCCATATGTGAAACGTGCAGAAGTGAATCTAGTACGGTCCTCGGATTACCGGTATCTTTCGTTACTTGGTTCAGTTTAGGTAAGGCGATTGTCGCAACATCTATGCCAGCAAGATTTAATTCCATCGCAATTGCAGATGAGAGAACGTTTACCCCGATGATGACACCTCGTTCACCTGGCTTTACTCGATGTACGTTAGTCATAACTTGCGCCGCACCAACAGACATAACGCCGGGGAGTGTCCATCCTGGAATTGGTACCGGGGCTTCCGCTGCGCCAGTTGCTAACAATAGGTGAGAAGTGGTATACGTTTTTGTCTCTGTGTAAACGAACCACGAACCATCTAATTTTTCTATATTATTTACAGATGTCTGTAATTTTATTTTCACGCCAAGACTTACGGCTTGATCATGTAGGGATTTAGATTCTTTAATGCCATTCCACCATTCTCCATTAGGTTCTTCGTATAATTGTCCAAGTAACCTTCCACCAGCGACCATATATTCATCGAGAACGAGTACATCAACCCCATTTTCAGCAATTTTTATTGCGGCTGATAATCCCGCTGGGCCTGCACCGATTATAATTACTTTAGGCATTTTCATGTCTCCAATCTTTAACATCGGTTCGAAGTTTTTCGCCGCTAGTGACATCTAAACCTGCTGAAACGGGTGTTAAACAAGCCCTAACACCTTGTTGTCCATTTACAGTTACACGGCACTCATAGCAATGTCCAATATTGCAATAGATGCCGCGGGGCGTTCCGCTTTCTTCGTGAAGTCGAAGCGTTCGAATTCCATTGGCTAAAAGCGCCGCAGCTACCGATTCGTGTTCGAAGCCTTCATACGTTTTATCATTAAAAGTAAAATTTACAATTAAGTTTTCATCTATTTTATCTAGTACTGGGTGATTAATAATTCGTTTACTCATTGTTAACATCTCCTAAGTTACCAAAACTAATCGGCCTAATTGGTGGTTGGTATTTCATTGCTACTTGTGTAAAATCTTTCTCTTTCGTGTTGTGTGCGATGCTGTCAACCAGGCTACGACATGATCTACCTCCGCAATATCCCATGCCCGCCCGCGTCCTAAGTTTTAACTCTCTTGCTGAACAACCATGTTCAGCAACTGTATCTACTAATTCTCCGTATGTAACTTCTTCACATCTGCAGATAATCATATTATTCTCCAACAACTGAATCACCCCAATTTTAATATCGATACTATAAAGAGTATGCAAGAATGAAGCCAAACAATATTAGTCATCTATTCCTAATCGATTTAAGCGATTGTACAAAGTTGCGCGCGTTATTTTTAGGTTTTTGGCACAAAGTAATTTATTGCCATCCGCTTTCTCTAACTCTTGAACGAGAATTTGTTTTTCATACTCTTGAATCCGGTCCTTTAACGATCGATCATCATCTTGTTGGGATGGGAAAGAGCTAGGGTCGTTAACCTCACCGCTTGTTTGGTTAGTTTGATTGAGTTCTGAGGGAAGGTGAGTATGCTGTATTTCACCATTTTCAGAAAATACAACTAAACGTTCCATTACGTTTTTTAATTCTCGAATATTTCCAGGCCATTTGTGTTGAAGAAGATTTTGCATGACAGTTTGTGAAATTCCGTGAATTGGTTTATTGTATTTGATTGAAATCTCATGTAAGAAATAATGGGTCAATTCTATAATATCCTCGGGCCGTTCCCGTAGAGGAGGAACTGTGAAATTAACAACATTCAAGCGGTAATAAAGGTCCTCCCTGAACTTTCCTTCATCAACTAGTTCTTTTAAATCACGGTTTGTTGCAGCCACGACTCTGAAATCAACTTCGATTTCTTTCGTGCCTCCAACTGCGAAAAATCTTTTTTCTTGAAGAAGCCTTAATATTTTCACTTGCATTTCTAAAGGCATTTCTCCGATTTCATCTAAAAATAACGTTCCGTTCCGAGCAAGTTCAACTTTCCCCTTTTTTCCTTTTTGATCCGCTCCAGAAAAAGCCCCTTTTTCATAACCAAATATTTCACTTTCAAATAGACCTGAGGGAATTGCCCCACAGTTAATAGCTACGAAAGGGGCATCCGGAGTTTCACGTAAATTATGAATAGCTTTAGCGAATAACTCCTTACCGACGCCGCTTTCCCCGTAAATTAAAACACTGGCATTGGTAGTGGAAGCCTTACTTGTAATATTAAGCGCTTCTTTTAGGGCGGGACTACTTCCTCTTATGTAATTAAAAGGATTATCTTCTGGTAAGGATTTACGTACTTCTTCTTCCAGGTGAAATATTTTTTCGGAAGCGTGGAATAGTTCGTTATTTAATCTGATTTGACTTGTAATATCCGTCTCTGAAACAACCGCCCCAATAATTTCTTTATTAAAATATACTGGATTTGAATTGATCATGACGACTAAATCTTTACGCGCTTGGTGTTGACTATGGGTAACAGATTTACCAGTTTTCAATGTGTTTAATATTTCAAGTCTGTCTGCACTAAAGAAGTCGGTTATTGGTTTTCCAATTATTTCGCTCTCTGAAACTGAAAAAATTTCCTCAGCACCTTTAGTCCAAAATACTACTTTTCCCTCGTGGTCAATGACTGTGCAGGACTCATTAATCGTGTCAAGAATCGTATGAATATAGGCTTGTAGCCGTTTATGATTGAATAATAAGGTCTTTGAAAGCGTCTCATAATTAATGAAACCAATCATGTCCTCGTCGGAATTTCTTACGATGATGCATTCATTATGCTCTAGTAATTTAAAAACATTTGAAATACTTGTATCTATAGAAGCTTCTTTACACACCGTATAAGAAATTTCTTTGCCAACCTCAATCGATTCGGCGTGATAGATTTTATTGTTATCAATGAAGAAAGCCTTTGTTTGTAATTCCTTTTCAAGAAAAGCTGTTACTTCTTCTTTGCTAGAAAATAACACCCAATCACTATTTGCCACAATATCTAAAATGTTATCGGAATAAACCAATTTCTCATCACGCTCACTGTCTAATTATTTTGTACTGTCTAATTATTTTCACACAAGTTGCAAGAAAATTCAATAGATTGGCGTACCTATGAGTAAAATACTTTTGGCACGCAACTTGCAATTAGTATTAGTGAGTACCTAAGTGAGGAGGGGAAGACCTTTGAATAAGATTTCTCATTGTGACGTGGTTGTCATTGGGGGAGGCATCATGGGAGCGGCAATCGCTCATTATGGAGCGAAATCGGGTTTGGATATTACAGTTCTTGAAAAAAAAGAATTAGCGAGTGGAACTTCCTCGAGATGTGATGGAAATATACTGGCAATTGATAAGGATCCAGGCTTCGACAGCCAGATGTCATTAAAAAGCCAACAGCTTGTACATGTATTAAGTAAGGAACTTGAAGTTTCATTTGAATATCGAAATCCAGGAAGTATTTTAGTTTGTGAAAATGATGTCGAGATGGAAGCGGCAAATAAATGGGTTAACGAACAACTTGCAGCGGGCGGGGATTTTCGAATGTTAGACCGAGCAGATTTGCGGAATGAATCGAAGTATTTCGCGGATGACCTTTATGGCGGATTAGAATGTAAAACTGATTCGACAGTGAATCCTTATATGCTGACATTCTCCATGTTCCATAGCGCAAAAAAATACGGTGCTAAAATTCTAGAAAATACAGAGGTAACAAATATTGAAAAAGACGGTACTGGCTTATTTACAATCGAAACAACGAACGGTACATATACGGCCAACAAAGTTGTCAACGCAGCTGGTGTTTGGGCCCCTATTATCGGGAAGATGTTGGGTGTTAATGTACCGATAACGCCCAGAAAAGGACAGCTCATTGTTGCATCAAGACAACAACCTGTAGGTCTACGAAAAGTAATGGAGTTCGGTTACCTAATATCAAAGTTCGGTGGCGAACGAGTTGTAGACCCTATTACCGAAAAGTATGGTGTTGCATTAGTATTTGAACCTACAGAAAGTCAAAACTTCTTAATAGGTAGCAGTCGTGAATTTACTGGATTTGACACAAAAGTAAATCATGAGGTGACAAAGTACATTGCAAAACGCGCAATGCGTTTTTATCCCAAAATTGCGGACATGACTGTGATTCGAACATATGCCGGTCTTAGACCGTGGACAGAAGATCATTTACCAATAATTTCACGTGTAGATCATATTCCTGGATTTTATATTGCCGCGGGACACGAGGGCGATGGAATTAGTTTAGCTGCTGTTACAGGGAAGTTAATTGAGGAAATGATTAATGAAAAAGAAACATGCATTCCAACAGATCCGCTTAGACATGATCGGTTCAGAGAGAGGGTGACAACATAATGAACTTTCAACGTGTTTTTTCAACAATTGATACACATACGGGGGGCAACCCAACACGGACACTAATTAGTGGGCTGCCGCGGTTAATAGGGGAAACCATGTCGGAGAAAATGCTTTACATGGAAAAGAATTATGATTGGATTCGAAATTTCTTAATGAACGAACCACGAGGACACGGCGTAATGTCGGGTGCGTTAATAACAGATCCTTGTCACCCGGAAGCAGATATAGGCATCATTTATATTGAAACCGGAGGCTATTTACCAATGTGTGGACACGATACGATAGGTGCGTGTACAGCACTTGTAGAAGCAGGTTTAATAGAAGTGAAAGAGCCATACACAAATATTAACCTAGATACACCGGCAGGGCTCATCAAAGTTCAAATCAAGGTCGTCAATGGAAAAGCAGAAGAAGTTTCGTTTGCAAACGCTCCTTCATTTTTACTTAAGTCCATTGAAATAGAAGTAGAAGGAGTCGGTCATGTTGAGTGTGACATTGCATATGGCGGTAACTTCTACGGGATTATTGACGCACGTAAGCTAGACATTAGTTTAGAAAAGGAAAATGCAACGGCCATCATTAATAAAGCGATTGATATCCGAAGCGCGATTAATGCAACTGAAGAAGTCGTTCATCCAGAGTATCCGTTCATCAAAGGGTTAACGCATATCGAGTTTTACACGGACCCAGTTAATCCAGCGGCAGATTTGAAAAATACAGTTGTCGTACCCCCGGGTGGGATTGATAGATCACCTTGCGGAACTGGGACGTCGGCCAAACTAGCAACAATGTTTAAGAATAAAGAAATTGGTCTAGACGAAACCTTTGTTTATGAAAGCATCGTTGGCACAATGTTTAAGGCAAGAGTACTAAGCGAAACAAAAGTAAAAGAACTCGATGCCGTTATTAATGAAGTGACAGGTTCCGCTTGGGTTATGGGAATGAATCGTTTTTTCTATAACGAAAGAGACCCATTAAAAGAAGGATTTTTATTAATTCCACCCATGGAAAATATGTAAGTACTTTAAAGGAGGTGTTGAAGTAAATGAACTTTGAAAAAATGTTTACAACGATTGATACCCATGTGGCCGGAGAAGCATTCAGAGTCGTGATGCATTCCTCAATTTCACTCCTAAATGAAAGTTTGGAGTCAGCAGAACATAAATTACAGGGCAACTATGAGAACGAAAAAAACTTATTATTAAACGAGCCTAGGGGACATCGGGGTATGCACGGTTGTATGATCATGCCCTCGCAGATAGCGGATTATCGATTGCTGTTCTTCAATCATAGCGACGTGAGCGACTTTAAGTACGAAGGCTTGATTACAACTATCACAGCTCTATTAGAAACCGGTAACTTAAAGAAAAACGCCGATGATGTTTATAAGATAGAGACGACTAACGGTGTTTACTCAGTGAAAGTGGCTATTGAAAATCAAGAGGTACGTGCTGTCCGCGTAGAAAATATGTTCTCTGTACTAAACGAACAGCATCCAGACTATTCTTCAGTCACAATAGACGAGGATCGCACGTATTTTATTTTTCCGTTACCTGACACGATTCCAGGAATTCAACTGGAGAACTTGGCCAATCTGAGTCGATGGGGATTGGAGCAGACGATAAAGCTCAAGGAAGAAAACATTGTGTTCGATGGTGTAATTCTGACGGAAAGTACCGCAACAACGCCAAACGAAGTGCGTACGATAACTTTTGAAAAAGATGGGTATATCCTGCGCTCGCCCGGTATTGATAGTACTTGTGCTGTCTTCGAGTCTTTACTAGGCTCATCGGTAAAAGTTGAAGCGCTTACAAATACGAGTGTTTTCGGCAGTAAATTAACGGCGAAATTAGTATCGGCCCCAACGAATCAGTTTTCAGTTGAAGCTGAGGCATTTGTTACGGGCATGAACCAGTTTATTTTTGATCAAGACGATCCATTGAAAGATGGATTTTTATTAGCCTAATAAACGAAAAAGTACTAGAGAGAAAATGTTTGACCTATTAGAAATATAAAATCGAGGAGGAATCGAATGAACGCAGAAAAAAGATTACCAAAGCCGTCTGAAATCTTGTTTGTATTAATTGGTTTCGTACTAATTATGTTTTTGTTTATCGTCCAGTTTGGGATATCAATCCAATTAGCACTACTCACAACGTGGTTTATGATCATGATAGTAGGTTTACGTATTGGTTACACCTATTTAGAGATGCAAAAGGGAATACTGGATGGGATTCAAGATGGGCTAGAAGCGGTATTAATCTTAATTTCTGTCGGTGCATTAATTGGAACATGGATAGCTGGTGGAGTTGTTCCAACGATTCTATATTACGGACTTCAAGTCATTGATCCGAGTATTTTCCTATTGGCGGCGTTTATTATTTGTACGATTACGTCAATCGCTACTGGTACTTCGTTTGGATCTGCAGGTACTGCTGGAATTGCGATGATGGGAATTGGTGCAAGTTTTGGATTTCCGCTTCCACTCGTTGCGGGTGCAGTCATTTCCGGTTGTTATGTGGGTGATAAAATGTCACCACTTTCGGATACAACGGTCATGTCGGCTTCCTTATCGAAAGTAGATTTGATAGATCATATTAAATCGATGTTCACGGTAAGTTTTCCAGCGTGGATTATAGCAGGGGTTATGTTCCTTATCGCGGGTTTTATTTACAACGATGGCGGTGGAGATGTGGGCAGTGTTGCCGCCACGATGGGTGCGTTGGATGATTACTTCAATATTCAATGGTATATGTTACTTCCTGCAGCGGTAGTTATCATGCTGCTCATATTTAGAAAACCATCAATACCGGTAATTTTATTTGGTGCTGCATTAGGTTCTGTGTGGGCTTTCTTATTTCAAGGGAGAACAATCTTGGATTCAGTTAACATTTTATATGCAGGAGATTCGATTACATCAGGTGTTGCGTTCATAGACAACTTATTAAACCGTGGTGGAATCGTGTTTATGTTAGATGTTATTGTTTTAATCATCTTTGCCCTTGGTGTTGGAGGGCTTATGGAGAAGATAGGCATATTACGAGCCATCAGCGGATATATGGAGAATTGGGCTAAAAATGCTGGGCGTGCGACAGTTACTACGTTAGTCGGTGGATTCTTCGGTAACTTCTTTGGTGGTGCAGCGTATGTTTCGCTCATTACAGCAAGTAAAATTACTGGAGATACGTATGATAGATTGAATATTGATCGACGCGTCTTATCAAGAAATACCGAAGCGGGTGGTACAGTAACGACACCAATGGTCCCTTGGTCAGACGGCGGAGTGTTTATGGCTGCTGCCCTCGGCGTATCAACACTTAGTTATTTACCATTCTTATGGTTTAACTTTTTGGTTATCATCATCTCGTTGATTTATGGCTTTACGAATAGGTTTATTTGGTACACAAAAAACCCGGAAATTGAAGAAGAGAAGGCTGTAAGTAGAACAGCAACTGCAACTACAATTGATTTAGAATCATCAACACTATAAAATATGCACACAAATTAGAGGAGGAAATTATAATGACGAAGCTTGAAGGGGTATTCCCAGTACTAATTACACCAATGATTAACGAAAAGGAAATTGATTATGATGGATTTAAAAATAACATTGAACACTTTATTGGTAAGAATGTTGCGGGTATCGCAATTACAGGAAGTACAGGCGAGTTTGTTAGTTTAACAAAAGAAGAGCGCTTTAAACTTGTTGAAATCGCAGTTGAACAAGTAAATGGACGTGTAACACTCGTTGTTGGAACTGCAGCTGAAACAACGGCGGATGCGATTGAATTCACGCAACAAGCTGAAAAAGCTGGGGCGGATGCGTCACTTCTTATAAACTCGTATTATGCACATCCAAAAGAGAACGAAATTTATGAACACTTTAAGGCTGTTGCTGAATCGGTGAAGTTCCCAATTATGATTTACAATAACCCATTCACGACGGGCGTGGACATCAGTGCTGAAACGCTTCTAAACGTAGCACGTGATGTGGATAATATTACACATATTAAAGAATCAAGTGGTGAAATTGGTAAGGCACGCGACATTGCGAGAAAAGGCGAAGGGTTCATTAAAGTATTCTGTGGGTCTGAAGATCTTGCCCTTGAATCTCTATTCATTGGCGCAACGGGCTGGATTTCAGTTTCGGGTAACATTGTTCCAGAACTTACAGCGGAACTATTTTCAAGTTACCAAGCGGGTAATTTAGACCGTGCATGGGAAATTTATGACCAGATCCTTCCGCTTTGTGAATTCCTTGAAGGCTCAGGAAAATATGTACAAATCGTTAAAAGAACTATGGAACTACAAGGACTCGCGGGAGGCCCATGCCGTCGTCCGAGACTTGGATTATCCGATGAAGAAGAAGCAACATTAATTGAACTTCTTACAAACTTAGATGCGCTAAAAAAAGAAGAAGGAGTAGTTTCTAAATGAATATAACAGATTATAAATTGAAGCCTAAAGTGGAAGAATTCCTAAAGGGTGTCAAGGGTCTTTATATTGATGGTGAGTATGTACCTGCAATTGGCGGAAAAACGTTCGATGTGACTAACCCTGCAAACGAAGAAATAATTGCGACAGTAAGTGAAGCACAAGCAGAAGATGTCGACGTCGCAGTTGCGGCCGCACGAAAAGCTTTTGATGAAGGCGAATGGACAAAGATGGATGCGGCAGAACGTTCGCATCTAATTTATAAATTTGCTGATTTACTTGAACAGAACCGTGAGGAATTGGCACAACTAGAAGCACTCGATAATGGAAAACCGTATGCGGTTGCCCTCGAAGATGATGTGGATGGAACCGTTCAGCATTTTAGGTATTATGCTGGTTGGGCAACGAAAATATTCGGAAAAACAACTAATATTTCTCCGGATTATGTGACGTACACACTTCACGAACCGGTCGGCGTTGTTGGACAAATCATTCCTTGGAATTTCCCACTCGCAATGGCGGCTTGGAAACTAGGATCGGCACTCGCAGTTGGCTGTACAGTAGTAATCAAACCAGCAAGTGAAACACCACTATCGCTTCTTTATGCAGCAAGACTGTTTAAAGAAGCCGGTTTCCCAGACGGCGTTGTAAACGTAATCCCAGGGGCGGGTCGTATCGCAGGAGATGCGATTATCACACATGAAGACGTTGATAAAGTCGCATTCACTGGGTCGACAGCGGTCGGAAAAGAAGTTATGAAAAAGGGCGCGGAACAAATTAAAAGTGTTACGTTGGAGCTGGGTGGTAAATCTCCAAGCATTATCTTAGAAGATGCAAACCTTGAAGAGGCAATCGAAGGCGCATTTAACGGGACGATGTATAACCACGGACAAAACTGTAGTGCGTGCACGCGTGTCTTCGTTCACCGAACGCATTATGACCAAGTTGTCAAAGCCTTAGTCGAACGAGCGAACGCATTGAAACTTGGACCTGGAATGGATTCCGAAACGGATATGGGGCCGCTTGTTTCAGCTAGACAACAACAAACTGTTCTTGAATATATCGAAAAAGGAAAAGCGGAAGGCGCGCGTCTTGTCGCAGGTGGAGAAAAAGGATTGGATAAAGGATTCTTTGTCCAACCAACCATTTTCGCAGATGTTGAAGATCATATGACAATTGCGCGAGAAGAAATCTTTGGGCCAGTCATGTCTGTCTTCGTATTTGACACAGTAGAAGAAGTTATTAAGCGTGCAAACGACAGTGAATATGGACTTGCGGCAAGTGTTTGGACAGAAAACATTAAAACAGGCCATTATATTGCAGGAAAATTACAAGCTGGTACGGTTTGGATTAACGACTTCGGTCTCGAGTGGGAGACAATGCCGTTCGGCGGGTACAAAAAGTCAGGCGTTGGTCGCGAAATGGGCGGAGAATACGGCTTAGATAATTACACAGAGGTTAAGAGTGTCTTTGTGAACATTAGCCAGTCTTAAAAAAGTATATATATATATTATTGACCCTGGAATTGTTCCAGGGTCATTTTTTAAATTGACATTTAATGAATGTTGTATGCAATTTTTAGAATTTTTATTGTTAATTAACTAATAAGTTGTATAATTAAGTATAGTTGATAATATTTTTAGGGGAAGGAGTAGTTACTATGTATTTTAGTGAATTTTTACTTTTAATAGTAAGCGCTATCATTGTAACCTTAGTCCTTATGATGATTGGTGAAAAGGTGATTTTACTGATTATTCCCACTGATGTACACCCGCTATATAGAATAGTAGGTTCATTTGCTTTTGCAATTATATTAATTTCCATATTTGTATCAGGGTTTAACATGGAAACCGGGATCAATCTTTATTTATTGAGCGGGGCAATTATATTGTTGAATAAGTACTGGTTCGGTCATTTCTCGAAAGAAAATGTATCCCAGTAACTCTGACAAATTAGGTGTATAGGAAAAAGAGAAGATTAAGGAGATAGCCCTCCAAAATCTTCTCTTTTTGATTTTTATAAAACGCTAGATTGCTATCTCTCGACGCATACGTGAAGATGGGATGTTCATTTCTTCTCTATACTTACTAATTGTCCGTCTAGAAATGGTAATACCTTTTTCAGCATTAAAGTAGTTGGCAATTTTTTGGTCAGAATATGGCTTATGTTTATTCTCTTGTGCAATATAGTGTTGTAATAGTGCTTTCATTGTTGTTTGAGAAATACTATCACCGTCGGCTGTATCTAACTTAGATGTGAATAACATGCGAAGATCAAAGGTACCCTGAGGTGTCTGAATAATCTTGTTCGCCGTTGCGCGGCTAACAGTCGATTCATGCATCTCAATCTCATCAGCGACTTCCTTTAGCGTTAATGGTTGCAAGGAGATAAACCCATCTTTGAAAAAACGTGCCTGCCTTTCAAGAATGACCTTGACGATATTAGTGATTGTAATTCTCCGCTGTTCAATGCTGCTTAACAACCATTGATAACTACTGTAGTGGTTACTAAGATACTTAGAAGTATCATTTTTTTCTTTAAGTAAGCCTTTATAGTCGCTATTTAAATGAATCTTAGGTAAATAGCGGTCATTTAAATAATATGAAAGACTATCATTTTTATATTCAACAATAATGTCAGGATTTAAGTATTCAGTTGTGAAGTCGGAGATGCCGGAACATGGCTTTGGATTTAATGTCTTAATAAAATCGTGAATAGCTTTAACCTGAGATAAAGGTAGATCCATTTGTAAGGAAATATCATCCCATTTACGATTTGCGAGCAAATCCAAGTGATTTTCAATTAAGTATTTAGCCGAGTGTTCATCAGGATAATCATATGTAATCTGCAAAAGTAAACATTCTTTTAAATTTCGTGCACCAATACCAGTAGGGCCAACTTTCTGGAGTAGGTGAATCCCTTTTTCAACCATTTCTTCATTGAAGGTTAAATTGGAGCTGTAATCATAATTATCAAGCGATAAATACCCGTTATCATCCAAATTAGAAATAATGAACTTAAGTAAACTTTGTTCTTTCACATCTCTAAATAGGAACGAGGCTTGTTGTAGTAATTTACATCTCATCCCACTTTTTTCGCTTTCGATATAGTCTAAAGGCAGGCCCATTGAGCCAGATGAGGAAGAACTGGATTTCATACTTGCTTTATACAAAGAATCATCTTCTTTTTCTTCAAGTTCTATAAGTGGGTTTTCCAATCCCTGTTCAATTAAGTACTGATAAAGTTCATACGTAGAGTATTGTAATAGTTCGATAGCTTGTCTTAACTCGGAAGTCATAACTAAACTTAGATCTTGTCTCTGTTCGATTAGGAGTTGCATAATTTATTGCCCCCTTGTGAAGATATGTGAAATATCTAGGTTGTTAGTTTGAACTAATAAAACCTCGCTACTATATTCGGAATATTTTAAATAACCCTGTAAGTCTATTATAGTACAATTCCGCTAAAATATCGACATGAAAGTGAAAGTTTGAATAAGTTTGATAAGTGATGGAAAGGAAGAAAAGTAGTGGAAGAAATAAAAAGCCTTATAGATTGATTATAGGAGAAAAGTTAGACCCTATTACCAATGCTATAAGACTAATATTTAGAAGTGTACCCTAGGAGGGATTAAAGAACTTGCAATTCTTTCGGGAATGAAGTTAAAACTTCAGCTTTGCCTTGATCATTAATATAGACAATATCCTCAATACGTACGCCGCCTAATTCAGGCAAATAAATACCAGGTTCTATTGTAAATAATAGCCCCTTTTCAGCAATGGCGGTATTCCCTTCGTGAACAGAAGGTTCTTCATGCACTTCAATTCCTAATCCATGACCAACACGGTTATTAAAATAATCACCGTATCCTTTTTCTTTAATGACGTCTCGAGCTGCAATATCAATGCTTTTCAGCTCAACGCCAACTTTAACAGCGTTAATACCAGCTTCGTTTGATTCCAATACGATTTGATAAATAGCTTTTTGCTCTTCAGTCGCTTCGCCGATGACAAATGTCCGTGTGATATCTGAACAATATCCGTCTTTGACTACGCCCATATCAATTAGTAAAAAATCACCTTTTTCAAAAGTCCGCTCTCCAGGTGAACCGTGTGGAAGTGCTGATTTTTTACCAGACAAGACAATTGTTGAAAATGAAGGACCATCTGCTCCGAATTTCCTCATTAAGAATTCCAATTCCGCAGTTAGCTCGTTCTCGCTCATCCCAATTTTGACGGTTTTAATGCCCTCTGCCAAAACCTTTTCAATAATATCAATCGCTTTTTGTGCTACTTCAATTTCATACGTAGATTTTTTAATTCTTTGTGCGTTAACAGCATCCTCGATATTACTCACTGATGCATCGGGATAAAAACCTTTCAAGCCGTTATATCGGAATAGACTCAATGCCTTCATCTCGACGCCGAAAGTGGCGATATCGGACCCTAGAGCATTTGATACAACCTCAAATGGTTCTTCTGCGTCAGAAATAGGAATGATCTTTTGAATGTCTGATGCCAAGACCGCGGCACTTTCATCAAGTAACGGAACAAACAAGATTGTTTCCTTTTTACGCATATCGATAACCAAAGCCATAAACCTTTCATGCGGTTCCGAATTAAAACCAGTGTAGTAGAAAACGTTAGACGGTGCGGTAATCATCGCCAGTTCAATTTGTTGTTCCTCAAGATAACTTTCAAGTTTCTGTCTTCTTGTTTCATAAATTTCATTCATGTATGAACCCTCCAGTTAATAGTGTCTCTATTGTGGTGTTGCAAGATAAGTGCCGGTAATAATGGGTTAGCCCTGCAATTGGAATTATTGTCCTTTCAGTAGGGAGGCATCTTTAGCAATAGCATACATATTACCATAGATTCTACCGGGGCACTTATGCGGCACTTAGACTTATGTAAAGTAGTTTGCTAATTTAAAATCCGCAGACTGTAAAAAAAATAGGAATAGGAGAGATTAGTGTCTAAATACTTTAACTATATTGTAGTTTCAAATGTATCCGATGCGAACTTATTTTGGGGATCGACCTAGGCAACGGCCTTAATGCCACTACTTGTATAGATAGGTCACTTATTTAATGTATATTTTTATAAATAGTCAAACAAATCAATTAGTTGGCATGAGAATTGCAATATAACTGATTGTATAAAGTAATTTGTTAAAACGATGGATGAGTAGAATATTCGTGACTCTGTAATGTTGCTGTCTATGAAAACGCTTACCACGGAAATGGATATAAAAGGAGAGATTTATATGAACAATATTAAACGTGTAAGGGAAGAATTTGAAAGACTAGGGATAGATGGTTTATTAATTACCGATGAATTAAACCGACGTTATATGACCGGTTTTACGGGGACAGCTGGTGTCGCTTTGATAACTAAAGACCAGGCGCTATTCTTAACCGATTTTAGATACGATAAGCAAGCCCGTGAACAGGTATCGAACTATGACGTTATTATACATAAATCCTCGGCTGGGTTAATCGGAAGTATTCTCGAAACAGCGGAGAGACTGAATATCAAAAACCTTGGATTTGAAGCTAGCAATGTAAGTTTTGATTTCTATTCTAAACTCAAAGATAAGAGTGAACTAAATCTCGTTGCCACAACTAAAGTGATAGAGGAATTCAGGCTGATTAAAACGGAAGAAGAGGTTGAGAATATTAGGCAAGCTGCAAAAATCAGTGATGCTGCTTTTACTCATATCCAAGACTTTATTCGCCCGGGGGTTACAGAGCTAGAGGTATCGCATGAATTAGAGCACTTTATGAAAAAACAGGGTGCCGACGGTGGCTCATTCACCTTTATCGTTGCTTCGGGACATCGAGGAGCATTGCCGCACGGGGTTGCTAGTGAGAAGGTAATTGAAAAAGGCGAGATGGTGAAGTTGGATTTTGGTGCATTGTATAAAGGGTATTGTTCGGATATGACAAGAACACTTTCGGTAGGAGAGCCTAATCCAAAACTAAAAGAGATTTACATCATCGTTCATGATGCGCTACAACTTACGCTGGATACAATAAAAGTTGGAATGTCGGCAAAGGAAGTAGATTCCATTGCAAGAGATTACATAACTGAAAATGGATACGGTGAATACTTTGGTCATGGTCTTGGACATGCAATTGGTTTAAATATCCATGAAGATCCCTTTTTCTCGCAAAGCTCAACACAAGAATTACAACCGGGAATGGTTGTAACAATTGAGCCCGGTATTTATATTCCTGAATTGGGGGGAGTGCGAATCGAGGACGATATCTTAATAAAAGAAGATGGCATTGAAATTCTAACGCATTCACCTAAGAACTTAATTATCCTTTAAGGGGAGTAAACAATTTATATAGAGTGAACTAAAAAATGTGGACACTAAGTATTTTGAGTGGAACGCCTTACTTAGTGAGAACCTTTATTTAAATATAGATGGCAGGTATTACTAACAATAATTCAAAGGCAGTGAGGTGGACGACTTTGTCAACTCTATTGGAAGTGAAAGATCTTAAAACGCACTTTGGCAATAAAAGACGTACCGTTAAAGCAGTTGATGGGATCGATTTTGAAATAAAAAAAGGTGAGACCGTTGCTCTTGTTGGAGAATCGGGATGTGGAAAAAGCATGACATCACTTTCTATTATGGGTCTTGTTCCCGCACCAGAGGGGAAAATAGTAGATGGTGAAATTTTGTTAGACGGTGTTAACCTCGTAGAGTTACCTGAAAAGAAAATGTACGAAGTTCGCGGAAAAGAAATCGCGATGATTTTCCAGGAACCAATGACGTCTTTAAACCCGGTGCTTACTATTGGGGACCAATTGACAAGCGTTATTATTCATCATTTAAAAGTCAATAAAAAATTGGCGACAGATAGGGCAATCGAAATGTTGGAACTGGTAGGGTTTTCAGAACCGGAAAAAGTACTTAAAGACTATCCGCATCGTCTTTCGGGCGGAATGAGACAAAGGGTGATGATTGCAATGGCAATGTCATGTAATCCCAAACTACTCATAGCGGATGAGCCTACAACCGCATTAGATGTAACTATTCAGGCACAAGTACTTGAGTTAATGAAGAAGCTAAGCCAGCAATTTTCTACCTCGATTCTATTGATTACGCATGATTTAGGAGTTGTTTCCGAACTAGCGGAAAGAGTGATAGTTATGTACTCTGGGCAAATTGTTGAAATAGCTAATATTGATGACTTATTCAATGATCCATTACATCCTTATACGGTTGGACTAATTGAATCGGTTCCAACGATAGACGGTGAAATTGAAAAGCTGTATTCAATTCCAGGGAATGTCCCTGCGCCAGGGATGGTAATTCAAGGATGTAAATTTGCAGCGAGATGTAGTAAAGTTTTTGATCGATGCACTCAAGAAATGCCTCCAATTAGAAAAATAGATGAATCTAGATCTGTTCGCTGCTTTTTATATGATGAAGATGGGGAGGTAAAATGATGGGATCAACCGGATTACTAGAGCGAACAAAACAAACTGAAATTAAGATAGCTAAAGAGACATTGTTAGAGGTGCGAAATTTAAAGAAATATTTTCCGGTTAAAGCTGGAATATTACAGCGAACAGTAGGTCATGTCAAAGCGGTTGATGATATTAGCTTTACTGTAAAAAGGGGAGAGACTTTAGGGATCGTCGGAGAATCCGGATGCGGAAAATCAACTATGGGGAGGTCTCTAATCAGGCTCTATGAACCGACTGAAGGAAACGTGATTTTTGACGGTACTGATATTACAAACCTTTCAGAAAGAAAATTAAGACCGCTAATTAGAAAGAAAGTACAAATGATTTTCCAGGATCCTTTTGCTTCCTTAAATCCGCGGAAAACCTTAGGAAAGACCTTAAATGAACCTTTAACAGCGCATAAGTTGTTCGGTAATAAAAAAGAACGAGAAGAAAGAATAAAAGAACTGCTAAATGTGGTTGGCCTACACCCCTCGTCTATGAATCACTATCCTCATGAATTTTCAGGGGGGCAGCGCCAAAGAATTGGTATTGCGCGATCACTTGTGTTAAATCCCGAGTTAATAATCGCAGACGAGGCAGTTTCCGCATTAGATGTATCGATTCAATCACAGATTATTAATTTATTGGAAGAATTACAATCAGAATTAGACCTGACGTATATTTTCATATCCCATGATTTAAGTGTGGTAAGGCATATTGCCGATAGGGTAGGCGTAATGTATTTGGGGAAACTTGTAGAATTATCGGAGAAAAACGATTTATACGCTGAACCACTACATCCTTACACACAAGCATTACTTTCCGCGGTACCTGTTATAAGAAAGAAGGGCGTCGTAAAAAGAGAAAGAATTGTGCTGAAGGGAGATATTCCGAGTGCGGCCAATCAACCAACGGGATGTGTCTTTCATACAAGGTGCCCAGCTAAAATGAAGATATGTGAAACAATAATTCCTGAATTTAAGGAAGCAAAACCAGATCACTTTGTCGCCTGTCATTTATATGAGTGAAATAACTCCTGAAAGGGGGTGGTTCATAGTTCATGCGATAAATTAAAAAAATTAAAGGGGGAATAAAAAATGATGAAAAATCGTTTTTTACTAATGATTGTATTGGCGATGATGCTTGTTGTTGCTGCATGTTCGGATGGAACTGTAAAAGAAAGTGGAACTAAAAAAGAAAATCAAAAAGTTGATAATCCGACAGAAGAATCGGGCGGTAGCTTAGTTTTAGGAACGACAGCTGCTCCGACGATATTTAATCCATATTATTCAACGGATACTTCAAGTTCAACAATTGAGAACTTTATTTTTAGTGGTCTGGTCACAGTCGATACAGACTTTAACCCTGAAGGAGACCTAGCGGAAAGCTGGGATTTTACAGAAGACGGATTAACGTGGACTTTCAATTTGAGGAAAGATGTTAAATGGCATGACGGAGAAGACTTTACAGCAGATGACGTTGTATTCTCCTATGGAATACCATTGCACGAAGATTATATTGGACCGCGTGGTTTACCATTTGAAATTATTGACGAAATAAACAAAATTGACGATCATACGGTAGAAATTATTCTTTCAGAACCATATGCACCGTTTATCACGATTACAGCACAGTTCCAAGTTCTTCCGAAGCATATACTAGGTGATGTTCCTATAGCAGATCTTGGTACAAATGAATTTAATACGAAATCGCCAATTGGAACAGGTCCATTCAAATTTAAGGAATGGAAAGAAGGCGAGTACATTGAACTCGAAGCGAATGAAGATTATTTCCTTGGAAAACCGAAACTAGATTCAATTATATCTAAAATTGTTCCGGATATGAATACGCTAATGGCACAGTTACAAGTAGGCGATATTAATATGACTGGCATTACACCACAATATATTGAAACTGCAAGAAAACTAGAGGATGAAGGAATAATAGAGATTTCCTCGGGTCCATCAAATGCTTGGGAGTTTATTGGCTATAATTTAAGGAACGAACTATTCCAAGATAAGTTAGTTCGTCAAGCACTAACACATGCAATAGATAAGGAAGCGATTGTACAAGCCATATTGGATGGATCGGGAGTTGTAGCTCACGGACCTGGTAGCCCGGCAAACTGGGCATTTAATGACGATGTTCCAGAGTTTGAATATGATCCGGAAGAAGCTAAGAAAAAGCTTAAAGAAGCGGGTTGGGAACCTGGATCAGACGGCATCATGGAGAAAGACGGACAAAAGTTTGAATTTGTTTTGAAAACAACTTCAGCAAATGAAATTCGCCAGCAAATTGCAGAAGTTGCACAACAACAATTAAGTGAAATTGGTATTAAGACATCAATTGAAGTACTCGAATGGAGTGCGTATGTTGAACAAACAAGTCCACCAAATTGGAACTTCGATGCAATGGTAGCGGGTTGGTCCATTGGTAGTGACCCAGATCCAACTTGGTTCTGGCATACATCGGAAATTGAAAACGGGTTAAATTATGGCGGTTATTCAAATGAAAAAGTTGATGAGCTGCTATCAGAAAACACGAAAATCTCTAATCTAGAAGAAAGAAAAGCAATTATTGCCGAGGCGGATGCAATCGTAACGGAAGATCAGCCTAGTACTTTCTTATATTATGTTGAAGGTCACCTTGCATATTCACCAAAACTTCATGGTCCATTATTTAATGCTGCTAACACTTACTATAAAGTTCATGAATGGTATATCGAGTAACATTAAAATCACTATCACACTATGTATTTAAAATGTTAGTTTTAGTGTCATAAGTGGCGAACATCTTCGGAATATTGTGGAGATGTTCGCTTTATTATTAAATGTCTTGATTGATGAATACTTCATTTAATTACCCTTGGTATTTGAATCCTTAGATTACCGCTTACAAGATACTTAAAAGGTTTCAAATTATTAGAGTATAAGGGAAGGAGCGAACTTAAAATGACTACTTATATAGTAAGAAGATGTTTAATGGCAATTCCATTACTTTTTATTATAACGATTATTTCATTTGCAATGATGCAAATGGCGCCTGGGGATCCCACAGCATTAATGATGGATCCAATGATTAAAAAAGAGAACCTAGAGGCATTTAAAGAAGCTAATGGATTAAATGACAATGTCGCCGTGCAATATGTTAGATGGTTAGGGAATATGGTGCAAGGTGATTTTGGGCAATCGTTAATTCGCCAAGGAGTACCTGTGAGTGAATTGGTTTTAGCCAGGTTACCTAACACTTTACTATTAATGCTTGTTTCGACTATTATCGCATTTCTAATTTCGATTCCACTAGGAGTTATTTCAGCAACTAAAAGAAACTCGCTAACCGATTACTCTATCACGTTTGTTTCGTTTTTGGGAATCGCTACTCCCAACTTTTGGATAGGTCTTGTTCTAATAATGTTTGCGTCGGTACATATGGGATGGTTTCCAGTAGGCGGAGTGTCCACGCACGGCGAAGCTTTTAATTTGTGGGACCGCATTCATCACTTAATACTTCCGGCGTTTGTACTAGCAACCGCAGATATGGCCGGATTAACGAGGTATTCCCGCTCTAGCATGTTGGATGTATTACGTCAGGATTACATTCGCACTGCTAAGGCAAACGGTTTCAAGAGTAGTACTGTTATTTTTAAACATGGACTTCGTAATGGACTTATACCCATTATTACGATTTTCGGATTAATGCTTCCTTCATTTATAGGGGGGTCCGTCATTATAGAAAGTATATTTGCATGGCCTGGAATTGGTTTGCTGTTCGTAGAAGCCGCATTCCAAAGGGATTACCCGGTAATAATGGCGGTAATTGTAATTGCAGCGACGTTAGTTGTTATTGGTAATTTACTTGCAGATATACTCTACGCTATTTTCGATCCGCGAATTGAATATTAGGAGGGGATTAAAGTGACACTTCCAAAACTAGACGGAATGGTGAATGGTTCACTTATTTTAGAAGAAAATCCGGAGCTGGTTCATGAACCAATGCGGAAAGTTATGTTACGAAAGTTTATGGCGAATAAGTTAGCTGTAATTGGTGCAATTATGCTCATTATTATTATGTTTTGTGCGCTATTTGCACCTTGGATAGCGCCACAAGATCCAAGTAAGCAAGTATTACTTGATAAACTAATGCCTCCAGGTGAAAAATATATTTTAGGGGCAGATAACTTAGGTCGGGATACATTCAGTAGGTTACTTTATGGAGCGAGAGTTTCCTTACTTGTAGGCTTTGCTTCTGTTGCTGGGTCAATATTTATAGGGACTGTAATCGGCGCGGTGGCGGGTTATTACGGCGGTAAACTTGATGCATTCCTTATGAGGTTTGTAGATGCGGTCATTTCTTTCCCGTCACTCTTTCTACTAATAACACTAATTACAATCTTTGAACCTAGTCTATGGACCCTTATTAGTATATTTGCCATATTTGGTTGGACTGGGACGGCCCGTCTAGTTCGTGGGGAATTTTTAGCTCTTCGTACAGCAGAGTTTGTTTTAGCGGCAAGGACATTGGGAATCCGGAGTTCGAGAATTATTTTCTCGCATATCTTACCTAATGCAATGGGGCCAATAATTGTATCGGCAACACTAGGAATTGGTGGAGTTATTTTGGCTGAAGCAGCACTAAGCTATTTAGGACTTGGTATTCAACCTCCGATACCTAGCTGGGGTAATATGTTGCAAAGTGCACAGAACCCTCAAATTATGCTTGGCGCATGGTGGTTTCCTCTATTTCCAGGCTTCATGATATTACTAACGGTATTGGCATTTAACTTTATAGGTGATGGCTTGCGAGATGCGTTTGACCCTAAAATAAAGGATTAAAAAAATGATAAAGTTTGGAGCGTTGTAATGATGAAAACAGAAGTTATTGAAGATAAAACTAGTGATAACTTTCATGGTACGATTGTCGCTGATCCTTATCGTTGGTTAGAAAATTCAAGTAGTAGCCGAACAGTAGAATGGGAAAAGGATCAAAGTGGCCGTACAGAACAACATCTAGCTAGTATTTTAGGCCGTAAAAAGATAAAGGAAAAATTAACAGCTCATTGGAACTTTCCAAAGTACGCTGTTCCGCAAAAAAAAGGAGATTATTACTACTACAGTAAAAATGGTGGTTTGCAAAATCAACCTATTTTACATAGGGGTAAAGAACTTACGAATCCTTCAACCGAAATTGTCATTAATCCAAATGAATTGAATGCTGAAGGGACATCCGCTTTAACGAATACCACATTCAATAAGGATGGTTCGCTTATGGCCTATGCCATTTCGGAAAACGGAAGTGATTGGCAAGAAATAAAGATTCGCAACATGGAGACGCTTACTGATTACCCTGAAACACTTAAAAGGTGTAAATTCAGTACGCTTGCCTGGACAGAGGACGGTGATGGTTTCTATTATAGTCGTTTTCCAGAACAAGGAACGGTATCCGAAGAAGATGAAAGTAACTTCAACCGGTTATACTTTCATAAATTGAATACGCCACAAATTGAAGACGTTTTAATTTATGAAAGAACCGACGATAAAGAAATTGCGTTTGAGCCGGTCCTTACAGACGATTACAACTACTTAATAGTAACATTGTGGAAGGGGACGGAAAATAAAAGTCAACTTTACTTCCGTTCGAATAAAGAAAACGGAGAATTCATTCCTTTAATAAATAAGGATGACGGATACTATTCGTTTATTGGAAATGAAGGGTCAATCTTTTACATTTATACAAATCAAAATGCGCCAAATGGTAAAATAATTGCAGTTGACATTGAACAACCGGAAGAAGAAAATTGGATAGAAGTTATTCCTGAACAAAAGGAAGTCCTATCATTCATCAGGAAAATTGATGATAAATTAGTCGTCACCTCTATGCTGCATGCACGGGATCAGGTGAAGTTATACGATCTTTCCGGTTCATTCATTAAAAAACTAGAACTTCCTGACATGATTACAATTATCGATATCTCCACAAATAAAAAGCAACAAGAGTTATTTATAAGTTATTCTTCTTATTTAAGTCCGAATACGATTATGCGGTACGACCTTGAGAAGGGGAGTTTGGAAGTTTTATTTCCTTCGGGGGCTAAACTGGACAGTTCTAAATTCGAAACGAAGCAAGTTTTCTATCCATCTAAAGATGGAACCAAAATACCGATGTTTATAACGCATAAAAGAGGGGTTAAGTTAACCGGGAATCATCCTGTACTTCTTTACGGGTATGGCGGTTTTAATATAAGTTTAACACCTTCTTATTCACCATCCAATGCGATGTTTATTGAGGATGGGGGAATCTACGCTGTTGCTAATATTAGAGGCGGCGGAGAATACGGCGAAGCTTGGCACCAAGCAGGTACATTTGGGAATAAACAGCGCGTCTTTGAAGACTTCATTGCTGCAGGTGAGTGGTTAATAGACAATGAGTATACAAATTCATCTAAGTTAGCGATTATGGGGGGCAGTAATGGCGGGCTTTTGGTTTCGGCTTGTATGAACCAACGTCCGGACTTATTTGGAGCTGTCGTGTGCCAGGTACCAGTAACGGATATGCTTAGGTATCAACGTTTTACTGTAGGTCGATTTTGGACTTCAGAATTTGGTAATGCTGAGGAAAGCGAAGAACATTTTAATAATGTATATGCCTATTCTCCACTTCATAATGTTACGCCAGGCATAAAGTATCCGGCAACATTAGTAACAACGGCCGATACAGATGATCGTGTTGTCCCTCTTCATGCGAAGAAGTACACCGCGACATTACAAAAAGCCCAAGCTGGAAAAGCTCCTATTCTCCTCAGAATAGAAAAAAATGCTGGGCATGGACTTGGCAAACCAACGTCTAAAATAATTGAAGAGTATACAGATATTTATACTTTTATCTACGATAGTTTAGGAATACCTATAGATTAAATTTGTGTAACTTGAACAAAAACAGAAAAGTAGTAGTGCAGGCCATTATTCATGGGGTGCATTACTACTTTTTTGTTGAAAAATAATTCAAGTGGAGCGCAACAAAATCCTCTGCCTATTAACCGATAAAGTTTTTTTAAGTTTAGCGAAAGGTTAGCTGATTCAGCTATGTAATACGATAAGAATAAAGATTTACTAATAGGCTAATTCAACATAAGTAATTATCGAAATTAATTAAAGAAATCAACAACTCGGGTAAAGGTTTACTCCTTTCTTATAAGGTGTTATATTGCTACAGTCGGAGAAAGTACGGAAATATTTATAGCTGTGTAACCGGTTTCTATTATTCATTGAAAAGTTGCTTGTTTTTGGATTATCGTTTAGTTAAGGAGGATATATATATGGATTTTTCACCGTGGGTTTTATTTACAGATATTGGACTGGTTTCACTTTTGTTGCTCGTAGGAACAATAATACGAGCGAAGGTGCGATTTGTTCAAAAACTGTTTTTGCCGGCAAGTATTATTGCGGGTATTCTTGGGTTAGCACTTGGCCCGAATGGTTTTGGATTACTGCCCTTCTCGGATCAAATAAAGGTGTACCCGGCAATATTGATTGCTGTTATTTTTGGAACACTGCCGTTGTTATCGCCAAGAATTGATTGGAATGCGATTAAGACAAGAGTTGGAAGCATGTGGTCTTTCTCACAAATAGTAATGGTGTTAATGTGGGGTGGGGGCCTGTTCTTCGCTTTGCTATTCATTAACCCATTTTGGAATGACATTCATGATGGATTTGGTTTGTTGTTAGCTGCTGGTTTTGTCGGTGGTCATGGAACAGCTGCAGCAATCGGTTCAACCTTTGCGCAAAATGGTTGGGAAGAAGCTACGGATCTGGCAATGACTTCCGCTACGATTGGGATTATTTGTTCGATTGTATTAGGTATTCTGTTTATTAAACGGGGTGCGGCAAAAGGACAAACATCATTCTTAGCTAGTTTTGATGATTTACCGAATGAGCTAAAAACCGGATTGATACCGCCGGGATCTAGGGTGAAATCTGAAACGGATACTGTTTCTTCGATTTCTATCGATCCATATATCTTTCATATAGCTATCGTTACAATAATTGCTATGGGTGGATACTACATAAGTGAGTTAGGTGTCAAACTGCTACCTAACGTGGCAATTCCGGCATTTTCGTTAGCGTTTCTTGTTGGTTTGCTCGTTAAGAAAATCCTGAATGCAACAAACTCTGCAAAATATGTAAGCACAGACGTAGTAAACCGGATAAGTGGGAGTGCAACTGATGTACTGGTGGCGTTTGGAATAGCTTCCATCAGTTTATCAGTTGTCCTTGATTACCTTGTCCCGTTACTTCTGTTGTTTGTGTTCGGTATAGTGTTTGCATTCGTATTTTTCAAAGTTCTATCGAAGAAGTTTTTCGAAGAATACTGGTTCGAAAAAGGAATCTTTACCTGGGGTTGGACAACTGGTACTGTTGCCATGGGAATGGCTTTACTTAGAATTGTCGATCCGGAAGCTAAGAGTAAAACGCTAGATGACTATGGTTTAGCTTATATTCCGATTGCGCCGGTTGAGATTCTATTAATCACATTTGCACCACTACTTGTATTGAATTCCCAATCATGGGTATTTGTCGCAATGACATTTGGCGTAACTTTTGTCATATACTTAATGGCAATTAAGTATAAATGGCTTAGTCGAACAAGAAATAACTAAAAAGTGAAATCAAAAAGCCTCAGCAATATGCTGGGGCTTTTTGTCTGTGTACACCGATGAATATATATATATATATATATATATAGGTGTGTAGGAAGGCAAGGTAAATTTGGTTGTTATTCATTTAGGCTGATGATTTAGTTGATTGGAGTTGAAGTCGGCGACTCACCGAACGCCCCCCGGAAAGCGTCCGACTGGAACGCAAATCAATGTACTTTGTATAAAAGAAAAAAGAGAGTGACGTGCTAATTGCACATCACCCCAACATTTGACTTAGAGCCTTTATATAAAGCGAAAAACCACACATTGGTATCGTGTGGTTTTTTGTTGGTTATTTTTTTAGTGTATCAAAGTACTTCCATAAGGCTGCTGCAATTTTTTCGGATTCAGTTTCATAAGGAGTATCGACAAAAGCTTCTCGGAATGAACGTGTAACTGTTTCAAGTAAGAAGGTGCGAGGTAGCGCCGCGTTTAGCTCTTCAATAATGAATTCAATGTATTGGCTACTTCTTAGACTTTCTTCATCTGGAAGCATACTTGCGAAATCAGTCATCATGGAGAGGAGTTGTTTTTTTGTTTTATGGTCAAAGATAACGTCGATAGTTGAAAAAGTAGTTTCAGGCAGTAGTTGATCTTTTGTTTGGACAACGTCAGGAATAATTGAATCCATTCGGCGCATTATGAATTTCACCAGTTCGGTGGAGTCGATATCCTCTGTTGGACGAGCCATCAATACGTGTGACATATGCTGCAACATGCCCATCAGCAAGATAGCACAATCGGGGGCGTGGGGTTTAACTTGGATTCCGTATACATCGACCAACCTCTCGGTGAGCCATGAAATTTCAGCGAGATGATGTTTCTTCGCGAATGCACTTAAATCTGGGTCTCCTGAATGAAAAACGGCTTCAAAAATAGGGAGTAAATTGTAATCTCGATTTACTTGTTGGCGAATGGAAATTTGTTTAACCAGTATGTTTTTATCTGCAGGTGATTGTTCGATAAGTATTTCTCGCCGTCTAATTATTGTTTCGTTTCGTCCGTTTTCTAGAATTGCCATCAGACACTCGTTTTTTGAAGAGAAGTAATTGTAAAATGTTCCTTTGGAAATTTGAGACTCCTCTAGAATGTCTTGTATCGAAGTCGATAGAAATCCTTTTTCAACGAAAAGTCGTTGCGCGATTAATAATACTTGTTTTTTGCGATCATTCATAATAATCATCCTTATACCTTTAGTCTATCCTTATTTTAACGTGTAAACACTTACAATACAATGAAGATGAATTGTGTGGTTTTATAACTTGAGGTTTTTGGACCGAGGGTATAATATGTATAGGGTAATGAAATATACTGGCAAATTATAAATTGTTTTGTTTAGATGGAGGAACTTAGATGGATATTAAGAAAATACATGAAAAACCGCCTTATGGCATGATAGCAATTTTATTTATAGGGGCATTTGTTGCATTATTGAACAACACACTACTAAATATTGCATTACCAACAATAATGAATGAATTTAACGTTAAACCATCTGAAGTTCAATGGTTAACGACTGGTTTTATGCTCGTCAATGGTATTTTAATTCCAGTGAGTGCTTTTTTTATACAAAAGTTTACGAACCGAAAATTGTTCATAACAGCAATGACTTTGTTTTCGCTAGGGACTCTTATAGCGATTATTGCACCGAGCTTTTGGATACTCGTTGTAGCAAGGATGATTCAAGCAGCTGGATCGGCGATGATGATGCCACTTCTTATGAACATCATGCTGACAGCGTTCCCAGTCGAACGTCGTGGGGCGGCGATGGGAATATTTGGTCTTGTAATGTTTACCGCACCAGCGATAGGTCCAACGCTATCAGGATTTATTCTTGAAAGCCAGTCGTGGAGAATGCTTTTCATTATTGTATTGCCAATAGCTTTATTAACATTGGTTTATGCAATCTTTAGGCTTCGAAATATTACACCGAACCGGGATATGAAGCTCGATGTATTTTCGATTATATTGTCGAGTATCGGTTTTGGTGGACTCCTCTACGGATTCAGTTCGGCGGGAGATAAAGGATGGAGCGCACCAATCGTTTACGGCACTATTGCAATAGGTGCAATTGCACTCTTAATATTTGTCCTCAGACAACTTCGGATGGACGAACCGATGCTCGACTTCAGAATATATAAATATCCAATGTTTGCTTTGTCTTCGATTATATCGGTAGTTACTTCTGCCGCAATGTTTTCTGCAATGATATTGACGCCGTTATACGTGCAAAGTGTTCGGGAGATATCCCCGTTAGATGCAGGAATATTAATGTTTCCTGGTGCCCTTTTGATGGGGCTGATGTCGCCGATTACAGGACGACTATTTGATAAATACGGAGCACGTGTGATGGCTGTGATTGGCCTTTCAGTTACAGTGATTACAACATATTATATGAGTGAATTTGGGATGGAGACTGGCTATTATTACATCATGACAATCTACACGATTCGCATGGTGGGTATGGCGTTAGTTATGATGCCGGTTATGACGAATGGTCTAAATCAGCTGCCGGCGAAATCTAACCCCCATGGTGTTGCGATAAACAGTACGCTACAGCAAGTGGCGGGTGCAATCGGTTCAGCCTTATTATTAACGATTATGACGACGCGTATGGGTTCAGTTGGTGCTTCACTGATGGCTGATGCGACGGATGCTGGAGATATGCCGACAACAGCTGAAGGGCTTGGGGTATTGCAACAGGAGATTGAAAAGCAGGCAATGCTAGAAGGTATTAGCTACGCATTCTTCATCGCCACGCTTATCGCGATTGTAGGACTCGTGTTAGCCTTCTTTATTAAACGGGTGGAACCACCAGTTAGTGAATTTAATGTGAGCGATTCGGGAGAAGAGAAAGAGTAACAAACTAGACAGCTCCGTACAGGTGGTCATTGACTTGTGCGGGGCTCTTTACTTTCTGTTATGATTAGAAGAGTAGCAAAGACAAGTGTTCCGATTCATCAAGTATAATTTGGATTAGGTTATGACTTAGTTGGTCTGGAATATTGCGCCTAGATAGCATCCCAATACGGCCACTAGTTGTGGTGATGGATGCAAAACCTGCTCCGTGCAGGCCTATGTCTAGTTTAAGAAAGGTGAGAGTTTAATGATTGGAAGAAATGATCCGTGTCCATGTGGGAGCGGTAAAAAACATAAAAGATGTTGTTTAGGGAAAAATGATAAGCCAGTAGAACAGCTTGTTGATGAGGAGTTAGAGCGTATCCTCTTAAGTATTTATGAGCAACCACCGGCAAACTCAGATATTATTGAACTTAATAGTTACAGACGACAGTGGGAAGCGAAACTTGGGGACCTTTGGGACGATAATAGTATCGAAGGATCACTAACTGAATACTTCTTATTTGTTGCGCGTCAGGATTTGTGGAAACGTCATTTGGTGAAGGTATTGAATACTCCGATAAGAAGTTCCGTTCGCGCTGTAGTTAAAACATGGCAGCAACCATTCGTTCTCTTTGGAAAAGCGAAAGATGAAAAGGATGGATTTATCGAAGTCGAAGAAATACTGGGCAAAGGAACGTACTATTTAGAAAAGGAACCCAACATGCCGGTTGAAAAGGATTCAATCGTATTTGGCGGTGTGCTTCCTGATAATAGAAAACAGGAAAATGGAATATATGTCATTACATCACTTATGTTTATAAACGATAGTAATGGAAGCTTTGAAAAACAAATTGAAGCGCTAGCAGCATCTAGTGGATTTGAAAATAGTCTTGATTTCTATAAAGAACATATGGTAGATATATTCCATGCGATTCTTGACAGAGAGACTGGCTCGGTAGAAGAGCTGATTGAAAGTGATCTGACTCAAGTTCAGCAGGAAGTGTTGGAAGTTTTGAAAACAACAATCGATGACCTTGGTCAACGTGCGGAAGTACAAGACTTACTGAGAAACATTTCTATTTCATACTTTTTAAAAGAAAAACCAAATTTCCGGAAACCGAACATTATTGCAGCGGCAGTATTTCAAGTCGCAAGCGATCTTGAATTGTTAGGCGAGTATGAAGGTACGAAGGCGGATATAGCAAGGCTGTTTTCTGTGTCGGCAAGTTCAATAACAAGACATGCCGAAAATATTCATGACTTTGTGGAGAGAATGACTTCGGAAATGAAAAAGGAATAAATTTATAGTTATAGGTTGAAAGCGGGCATAGTATTTTATGCTCGCTTTTTGCTTTTTACCGGACAAAGAAGGAATTTTTAGAATTATGTAGAAATAGTACTAGTGTGAGCGTTTTAGCGGCTTGTTGAATGGGGAATAGAAAGGGGAGTGTTTGTAGTGAAATTAAACAACTACATCGGAGGTTCATGGCAGGATTCGGGGAACGGGAAATATACGGCCGTGAAGAATCCAGCAAATGGGGAAGAAGTAGCGCAAGTAAGACTCTCAACAGAAGAGGATGTTAATCTGGCGGTAGGAGTAGCGAAGAAAGCGCAAAAAGATTGGGCGCTCGTGCCGGCACCGAAACGCGCAGATTATTTATATGATATAGGGCGATTAATGATAGAGAAAAAAGAGCATTTATCACAAGTGCTAACAACTGAAATGGGTAAGGTCATCGAAGAATCACGGGGTGAGGTACAAGAGGGTATTGATATGGCATTTTACATGGCCGGAGAAGGGCGGCGCCTGTTTGGGCAAACCGTTCCGTCTGAACTACAAGATAAATTTGCAATGAGTGTGCGTGCACCAATTGGTGTTGTGGGATTGATTACGCCGTGGAACTTTCCAATCGCCATTGCCACATGGAAGTCGTTTCCGGCTATTGTAGCTGGCAATACGTTCATTTGGAAACCCGCGACTGAAACGCCGATGATGGCGTACGAAATGGCGCTAATCTTCGAAGAGGTCGGACTACCGGCTGGTGTGGCGAATATTGTTTTTGGTTCGGGTACAGAAGTTGGGACGGCGTTAATTGAACATCCAGATGTGCGCGTCATATCCTTTACGGGGTCTACTGAAACAGGTCGCCATGTTGCCGAAACAGGGGGACGTCACCTGAAAAAGGTTTCACTTGAAATGGGTGGGAAGAATGCGGTCATTGTACTAGAGGATGCTGATATTGACCTTGCAGTGGAAGGAATTCTATGGAGCGCGTTTGGTACAGCTGGTCAGCGTTGTACGGCATGTAGTCGTGTCATCGTGCATAAAGATGTAAAAGAGGAGCTTGAACAAAAGCTTCTAGTAGAAATGAAAAAGCTGACAATTGGTAATGGGCTAGACGAATCTGTGAAAATAGGACCTGTTATTAATAAAAAAGCGCTAGAAAAGATTTCGAAATACGTTAATATCGGCAAAGAAGAGGGGGCGAAACTTCTTGCAGGTGGCAATGTATTGATCCAAGGCGAACTAGCAAATGGACACTACTTTGAACCAACTTTGTTTACGGGTGTGAAATGGGACAGTCGTCTTGCACAGGAAGAAATTTTTGGACCGGTCGTGTCACTTATTGAGGTAGGCAGCTTAGAAGAGGCGATTGAAGTGAATAATAGTGTTATTTTCGGCCTTTCAAGCTCTATTTTCTCACGTGATGTCAACAAAGTATTTCAAGCACAACGCGATCTTGATACGGGAATTGTCTATGTGAATGCAGGGACAACAGGCGCTGAAATCCACTTGCCATTCGGAGGAACGAAGGGGACCGGTAACGGACACCGTGATTCTGGTGTGGCGGCACTTGATGTCTTTACTGAATGGAAGAGTATTTACGTAGACTTTAGCGGCAAGTTACAGCGTGCACAAATTGATAATTCGTGAATGTGAAGGAGTATGGGGTGTTATGGGAGGAGACTGGGAAAGATCGATTATATAACGAATCCTAGTTGATTGAAGTGGAGAGCGGCAGGGAAAGATCGAACTATAACTTTCCGCACTGTCCGCTTGGAACGGAAATCAACGTGAGTGAAACAAATCTGACCTTTTCAGTGTTCTTGTGTTATAGAAAGAACCTTTTTAATTCACAGATGTAAGGGGGGAAGGAAATGAAAGTTGTAGTTCTCGGAGCAGGCTTAATGGGGAAAGAGACGGCACGTGATTTGGTGAAAAGTGATGATGTTCAAAAAGTATATTTAGCGGATCTAAATGTAAAGCAGGCGGAGGAGTTTGCTGAAAAGTTGAAGTCTGAAAAACTAGAGGTATTATGGCTAGATGCAACTAATGATCAGCAACTGGGTGACGTAATGGCCCTTGGGGATGTTGTTGTGAATGCCTTATTTTATAAGTTTAATGAAAAAGTTGCACGAACTGCAATTGAACGTGGGGTTCATTCGATAGATCTTGGTGGACACATCGGAGGGGCTACGGAAGCAGTATTAAAATTAACTGAAGAGGCAAAGGCTAAAGGCGTTACAATCATTCCCGATCTTGGAGTCGCACCTGGAATGATTAATATACTTACTGGGTACGGCGCAGGGAAACTTGATAAAGTCGAAACGATAAAAATATTTGTCGGGGGTATTCCTGTAAAACCGGAGCCGCCGCTAAACTATAATCTCGTGTTTTCACTCGAGGGTGTGTTTGATCATTACACCGATCCATCTCATGTGATTCGGAATGGGGAATTGAAAGAGGTCCCTTCCTTATCGGAAATAGAGTTGATTGAATTCGATGGTTTCGGTGAACTGGAGGCGTTCCATACATCAGGTGGCACGTCGACATTGACAGAAACCTACTCGAATGTTGAGACACTTGAGTATAAGACCATACGCTACAAAGGGCATGCGGAAAAATTTCAACTGCTCGTCGATCTTGGATTATTATCGAGGGACAATGTGGTTACAGTTGGTGGGAACACGATAAAAGTGCGCGACGTCATGCGAGAACATTTGTCGCCGCAACTTCAACTTGGTGAAAAATCAGATGCTGTACTGCTTCGTGTTCTCGTCAGCGGTAAAAAAGACGGCTCGGCTATTACCTATGAGTATGACTTACTTACTGAAAAGGATATGGCGGAAAACATTACTGCAATGGCCCGTGCAACGGCGAATACGATGTCGATTGTTGCGCAAATGATTGGTACTGGAAAAATTTCGAAACGGGGTGTTTACCCGCCAGAGAAAATTGTGCCAGGTGAACATTATATTGCAGCACTAAAACAACATGGTGTCATTATTGAAGAGAAAATTAAAACATCCAATTCACTTGCGTGAAGAACGTAGAATAGGCTAATCCAAAACTTTTAGTAAGGTCTTGGATTAGCTTTTTAAAATTGTCTGTAACATTATCAACCCCTACCGAGTCTAATTCTAATAAAGGGATGGTGATTATCATGTGGAAAAAAAGGAGCGTCTTTTATGTGTTGGCATTTCTATTACTGTTCGTAACGGGATGCGGAGCAGGGGCTGGAAGTAACGAAACCTCGGAGGTGGCGGAAATATTAAAAGACGTAAAATTTGGTGAGAAAGACTATGAACAGGTTGTCGCAGCAGTAAACGAGTTAGGGTTTAAGTTAGTAGACGGAGTGGAAGCAGACCAAGAAGGTAATACATTCATTTCGCCGATGAGTTTGTTTATGGCATTATCCATGGTGTATAACGGGGCAGACGGCGTGACGAAAGAAGAAATCGCAAAGGCTTTGCAAGTCGAAGGCATAGATGTAAATGAGTTAAATAAAGCGAATGCCTCAATGATGTCAATATTGGATAAAGAAACAGAAGAAATACAAGTAGATGTAGCTAACTCCATTTGGTTAAATGAAAAGTATAGTTTCCAAGATGACTTTGCTGAACATAATAAAGGCTATTTTAATGCGGAAATTGAAGAAATAGATATTACAAGTAGTGAATCACCTAAGCGCATCAATGATTGGGTTAAAAAGGCGACAAACGATAAAATCGAGGAAATTGTGGACTCACCCTTAGATTCAAATCTAGTAGCGATATTGATTAATGCCATTTACTTTAAAGGAAATTGGGCTTATGAATTTGATGAAGAAGAAACGAAAACTCATCCTTTTAAATTGGAAGACGGTACAACGAAAGACGTACCTTTAATGATGCTTAATGAAGAATTGGCATATATGGAAAATGAAGATTTCCAAGCGGTCGCTCTTCCTTATGGCGAGAGAGAAATGAGCATGAAGGTTTTTCTTCCAAGGGAAAACATTAACCTAGATGAATTCAAAAAAACAATTACGAATGATAATTGGGCATTATGGAATTCAGAATTTATTTTAAAAGAAGGTATGGTTAAGCTACCTAAATTTCAATTGGAGTATGATATTTCATTGAACAATGTACTTAAGGAGCTAGGGATGAACTCAGCATTTTCGGAGGGCGCAGATTTCACGAAAATGATTAAAGAAGAGGATCCGGTTTGGATTAGTGGTGTTAAACAAAAGACATTTATAGATGTTAATGAAGAAGGTACTGAAGCGGCTGCGGTTACATCTGTGGAGATGAAAACAACGTCTATGCAAATCGATGAGCCATTCAAAATGGAAGTAAATCGTCCATTTTTCTTTACGATTACCGATGATGAAACAGACGCAATATTGTTTATGGGCTCGATAGCTAACCCGGAGCAGGTAGAGTGAGCTTCGTGAAATTTGTTGTGCTTGATAGGAAGAGTTATCAAAATCCGGACGTCAAACAAATGGAGTCTGTTAATGAAATCTAATTCTCTCGAATACGTATAGGAAGGTACCAATGACAGAGAAGGGAATGAAGTCGATGAGCAAATTTTCAATAGATGAATTTATAAAGCAAACAAAACAGGATGAACTTGGAAATGATTTCTTTGAGTTGGAAACGCCGAGAATCTTAGAAGTTAATTTGAGAGACCTTGTTTGGGCGAAAGCAGGGTCCATGATTTCATATACGGGACATATTAAATTTGAGCGGGAGAAAATGTTAGAGCACGGATTAGGTAAAATGTTTAAAAAAGCGTTCTCAGGTGAAGGGGCCTCGCTCATGAAAGCCCAGGGGAATGGTAGGCTTTACCTAGCTGATCAGGGGAAGAAAATAACGATTTTTGAATTAAATAATGAGTCTATTACCGTAAATGGTAATGACCTTCTAGCCTTTGAGCCGAGTATTGAATGGGATATAAATTTTATGAAGAAAATGGTAGGCGTGGTTTCTGGCGGATTGTTCAATGTCACGTTAAAAGGCAGAGGGAAAGTTGCAATCACTTCTCATTATGAGCCGTTAACATTACTTGTTCGTCCGGGTGAACCAGTCATAACTGATCCGAACGCGACTGTCGCTTGGTCTGGGAATTTGATGCCAGAGTTCCGAACCGATATTAGTTTTAGAACATTTTTAGGCCGAGGAAGTGGGGAATCCATTCAAATGGAGTTCTCGGGAGAAGGATTTGTCATTGTACAACCTTTTGAAGAAGGTTTGGTGACAGGGGATAGTTCTTCATAATCGAGGATTAAATTGAGAGAAGCCTGAAGAGGGAGAAAGCCTTCTTTCGGGCTTTTTAGTTTGGAGAGAGTAGTCCGAAAGATACTATTCGCTGATAAGTATGTGCTGAGCGCTGATACTACACCCACGAACGCTGATAACTTCTAGGAAGTGCGGAAAAAGAATGCCTTAGTTATCCTGTAAATAAATTTTGTAGTATACTAGCTTAATCGCTAAAAAAGAAGAACTGAATAGAGGTTATAAATAATGACGAAGAAAGCGAATGGCATGAAGCCGTTTTTCTCACTTATATTATCAACGGGAATACCTAAACTAGCACTTGCAATTGGTTTAATTGCCGGCGTTCTAACAACGATAGCAGGCCTAGTTGTTCCGCTACTGACAAAAAATCTAGTGGATGGTTTTTCGGTATCCTCGCTTAGTGTTCCTATAATAATTGCAATAGGCGTGGCGTTTATTCTCCAAGCGGTCATTGACGGGATTTCCATTTATTCGCTTAGTTATGTTGGGCAAAAAGTGGTTGCGAGGCTGCGTGACCGGATGTGGAAAAAGCTTATTCGATTACCTGTCAGCCACTTTGATGAGGAGTCCAGCGGTGAAACAGTAAGTCGTGTTGTTAATGATACGGGGATTGTTCGGGAATTGATTTCCAATCATTTACCACAATTTATTACTGGGATTATTTCAATTGTCGGAGCGGTCACAATACTACTGATTATGGACTGGAAAATGACGCTTATTATGTTGATATCCGTTCCGGTTACAGTGGCTATAATGATTCCGCTTGGGACGAGAATGGCGAAGATTTCACGTGGTTTGCAAGATGAAACAGCTGTGTTTACAGGAAATATCCAACAGACATTGAGCGAAATACGCTTAATGAAAGCGTCGAATGCTGAAGAAAATGAAGAGGCTAAAGGATTATTAGGCATCAAAAAACTCTTTGGATTCGGATTAAAAGAAGCACGGATCAATGCACTTATAGCTCCATTTATGTACTTAGTTGTCATGGTCGTCATTGTGATGATAATCGGATACGGCGGCATGCGGGTGGCAAATGGAACGATGTCGACGGGTTCACTTGTCGCTTTCTTGCTATATCTATTCCAAATCATCTTTCCGATTACAGCATTTGCAATGTTCTTCACGCAGTTACAAAAAGCAAAAGGTGCTACAGAACGCATCATAGACATATTGGAACTCCCATTGGAAGATGGGCAGGATGGTTTAGAAGTCGATGTAGCAAATAAACCAATCCAAGTAGTGGACGTCTCCTTTGCTTATGATGAAGGCGAGCCGGTATTAAGGAATATTTCATTTGAAGCACGACCGGGTGAGATGGTTGCGTTTGCTGGGCCTAGCGGCGGAGGGAAAACGACCATGTTCGGTTTGTTAGAACGATTTTATGAACCGACGACTGGTGAAATTCGAATTGGCGAGACGCCTATAACAGAGCTATCAATGGCATCATGGCGTAGCCAAATAGGTTATGTTTCACAAGAAAGTGCGATGATGGCCGGAACAATTCGCGAAAACCTATGCTATGGGTTAACTGATGGTGACAGTATATCGGATGAAAGACTTTGGGAAGTCGCCGAAATGGCCTATGCAAAAGAATTCATTAAGAACTATTCAAAAGGATTAAATACAGAAGTAGGCGAGCGAGGCGTGAAGCTTTCAGGTGGACAAAGACAACGGATTGCCATCGCACGAGCCTTTTTACGAGATCCTAAGATATTAATGATGGATGAGGCAACGGCAAGTCTTGACAGTCAATCAGAGGGCGTTGTTCAAGATGCATTAACACGACTGATGGAAGGGCGCACAACATTCGTCATCGCCCATCGTTTGTCTACAATTGTCGATGCGGATAAAATTATATTCATCGAAAATGGACAAGTTACAGGCAGCGGAACCCATCATGAATTGACGCAGTCACACGCCTTATATCGTGAATTTGCAGAACAACAATTGGCGTAGAGATGAAAGTAAAGGAGGAGGATATCGAACCATCCTTCTTTTATACTTTTTTATGATCTCATTTAATAAGCGAGTTATCCAAAAGAGAATAAAGAAATTGGTGTTCAGTAAGGCAGATGAATTATTCACTTGATCTAATGGTTTAGTTGATTGGAGTGGAAGTCGGCGACTCCGGTGGGATTTAGCGTGACAGTTGAGACCCTGGACGTAGCGAAGCGAAGGAAGCGGCTCACCGCACGCCCCACGGAAAGCGTCCGACTGGAACGCAAATCAATATACTTTGCATAAGAGAAAAGAAGGTGACGTGCTGATCTCACATTACCCCAATACTTTTCTTAGAGCCCAACATAAATTTGAAGAGAATAAAAAACTTGCATAATTCTATAGTCCATAGTAATATAATGACCTAGTGACCGATTACGTTTTTTGGTCAGTCGAGATATTCATTTAAAGTGAGGTGGAGAAATGGACCGCAGACAAGAGATATTAGAGGCAGCTGCAAAATCATTTTCACTGTTCGGATACAAAGCCACCACGATGGATCAAGTGGCAAAAATTGCGAATGTAGGTAAAGGAACAATTTACACCTTTTTTGCCAACAAAGAAGAATTATTTAATGCTATAGTCGTAAAAATGATTAAGGCAATGAAAGTTGAAGCAGAAACAGTTGTTGTTGAAGGTGCTTCATTCGAGCAAAATGCACATGCACAGCTCATGCAAATACTTCAATTCCGTGAAACACACCAATTGTACGCAAAGCTAATTGATGAAGAAAAAGAACTCCGTACACCCGCAGTCGGGGAAGTGTTGGAGGAAATTGAAAAAATTATTGTCTCATATGTGCAAGAAAAAATAGAAAATGCAATTAAACGAGGCGAATTAAAACCTTGTGATACAGAATTAATTGCTTACCTTCTATTTAAGGCATATTTCGCACTAGTTGCAGATTGGGGAAAAACCCATACAGAAGACATTGAAGAAGAACGAATTGTTAAGGTATTGAGCGAGACCATATTTAAAAGTCTCTTAGTGTGAGACTTCTTTTTTTATTCTGAATTGACCGATTGAACTAAGTGGTCATATAGTCCAAGGGAGATAAAATCAATGATAAAAGCAGAGTGGAAACAACTTTTAACTACAAGAAAGATGATTGTTCCAATGATCGCAATACTATTTATACCCGTCCTTTATGCAGGAATGTTTTTATGGGCATTCTGGGATCCCTATGCAAATATGGATGATCTTCCAGTAGCCGTCGTCAACCTAGATGAAGGGGCAGAGATGGACGGTGTAGAATTACAGCTAGGGAAAGAGCTGTCTGATACATTAATTGAAGATCAGACCTTTAAGTTTACCGATGTATCCAAGAAGGATGCCGACAAAGGACTTGAAAATCAAGACTATTATGTCGTGATAGAAATACCGGAAAACTTTTCTCAACACGCAACAACATTGCTAGATGAAAATCCAGAAAAGTTAACGATTGTTTATAAACCAAACGAAGGATATAACTTCTTGTCAGCGCAAATCGGTGAAACAGCACTCGACCGAATTCGAACAGAAGTGAATGATAAGGTTTCATCCACGTATGCAGAGAATTTGTTTGATTCGATTGCAGAAATGGGTGATGGCTTCGGCGATGCGGCAGACGGTGCAGGCAAACTACATGAAGGTTCCGGCAAGCTTGCCGACGGCGCAGATGAGTTGAAAGGCTATCTTGAAACGCTAGCTGGAAGTACGGTAACCCTGGCAGATGGAACAGCTGAACTTGCGATGGGTGCCAAAAAAGCTGCTGGTGGAGCCCAAGAGTTAAATACGGGACTTGGCACGCTTTCTGAAGGAAGTAACAAATTACTAGAAGGTGCAAAAGCAGCATCATCTGGCTCAGGAGAATTAAAGAACGGCATTACGCAATATACGGATGGCGTCAGTAAACTCGCTGAAAGTTATGCAAAGATAGCTGAAAAAGAAAATGAATTCAATGGGGCAGTTGGTACATTGAGTGAAAAAACAAAAGAACTAAATGGTGCAGCTGGTCAACTGGCAACGGGAGCTGCCAATTTGAACGCGGGAATCCAAGGTGCAGCTGCCCAACTACAACCCTACCTGGTAGCATTACCACCTGAACAGCAGGAAGTAGTTGGTGCTGCACTAAATCAGCTACTGCAAGGAAGTGCTGAACTGTCAACGGGTCTGCAAGGACTGTCAGGTGGAACGGCTGCATTAGCAGAAGGTGCAGCTGAGCTACAAGGTGCATCAGGACAACTCGCGGGTGCGCACGGCGAAGCGCTTACTGGATTAAATGAATTAAACGGTTCGTCTTCAGCACTTCGTGAAGGTGCAAATTCATTAGCAAGTGGAAATAGCGAGCTTGCTACAGGACTTGTTGAGTTTTCTAAGGGAGTTGCGGATGCACAAAAAGGTTCCGCTGATTTAGCGACAGGTCTCACTTCATTGACAGAAGGAAGTGACACGCTTCAAGAAGGAACGGGCACACTTGCAACCAAATCAAGAGAACTAGCAGATGGCTCAAACACGCTGGTAGACGGAACGCTGGAACTGGATGATGGCGTATTGACACTTCAAGAGAAATTAGCTGAAGCAAGTGATACAGCAAAAGAAGTGAATCCAACTGAAAAAACTTATGACATGGCGGGAGCGCCGGTCAACGTCGAACAAAATGGTATTAACCACGTACCGAACTACGGAACAGGTTTTGCACCATACTTCTTATCGCTTGGATTATTTGTAGGAGCTTTACTCTTATCTATTGTATTCCCACTAGTAGAGCCTGCACTTAAACCAACTGGTGCATTCGCATGGTTCTCCAGTAAAGTAACGGTACTTGGAATCGTCGGTTTGATACAAGCACTAATATCTGTGGCAATTGTTGTATTTGCACTGGGTATGGAAGTAGTAAATATGCCGCTATTCATCTTAACGGCGATTATTACCAGTTATACTTTCATCGCACTTGTTCAAATGTTCGTCTCCATCTTCGGAGATGCAGGACGTTTCGTAGCGATTTTAATTCTTATATTACAGTTAACAACGAGCGCGGGAACCTTCCCACTCGAATTAATACCGAAACCGCTTCAAATTTTCAACATACTATTACCAATGACTTATTCAGTATCTGCATTTAAATCAGCAATTTCAACAGGAGATATAGCATTCCTCTGGACGAATAACGGAATTCTCCTAGGATTCATGGTTGTATTCCTTGCGATTACATTTGGATACTTCGCATTGATCTTCAAGAAGAGACATTCGAAAGAAACAGTAGAAGCATAAAAGAAATCCCCTTTTTACGGATTAAAACTCCGTAGAAGGGGATTTTTCATTATTTTATGATCCTACGTAATCGCCGCCGTCTACGTGAATTGTTTGTCCTGTCATATAGCTGGAGTCGTTCGAAGCTAAAAAGACAAAAGCTGGTGCGTTCTCAGCAGGTTGGCCGCGGCGTTTAGCGGGTGTATCCGCCCCGTGTTGTTTAACTTTCTTCGCATCGAACGTTGCAGGAATAAGTGGTGTCCAAATGGGGCCTGGTGCAACGGCATTGACACGAATCCCTTTCCCTGCCAAATTAAGCGCGAGCGAACGTGTAAATGAAGTAATTGCTCCTTTTGTTGCCGAATAATCAAGTAGACCTGGTGAGCCGTTATACGCCGTGACAGACGACGTGTTGATGATGGCATCGCCTTTGGTCATGTGGGCCAGTGCTGCCTTTGTTAAGTAGAACAAGCCAAAGAAGTTTGTTTCGAACGTTTCCCGGAGTTGATCGGCCGAAATAGAGAGGATGTCATCTTGGGGAAACTGCTTCCCGGCGTTATTAACAAGAATGTGTAAACTGCCGAATTCTAGGACCACTTCGTCTATTATTTGTTCGCAGTGTTCTTCTTCGCTAATATCCAGCCGAATTTTCAACGCCTTGCCGCCGTAACTTTCAATGAGTTGCACGGTTTTATCGGCGTCGGCATCCTCTTGTTCATCCAGATAAGCAATGGCTACATTTGCTCCTTCTTTTGCAAACGAAACTGCGACAGCGCGTCCAATCCCGCTATCTCCTCCGGTAATTAAAGTGTTTTTACCTTTCAGTTTTCCGGAACCACTATAATCTTTATCGTCATAAATCGGTGCAGGATCCATTTTCGCTTCCACCCCGGGTTGCTGATTCTGCGTTTCGGCAGGTACTTTTTTGTCGATTTCTTCATATTTGTCTTTTGCCATTAGGAAACCTCCTTAAGGAATTAACACATGGACTAAGGATTCCCTATTAATGTTGGATTAATCGAAACCTGATGTCGATTAGTTTATTTTGACGTGTGAATGAAAAAACGGTTCTTCTTCAAAAATAATGTTTGGGTCTTGAATATCTAGTAAAGATTTAATACTATTAGAATATGACAAGCGAATTCTCTCCTGAATGATGGTTTTGGTCGACTTTTATTCTACAGGGAATTTCACTTGTTTTCTATTTATCTTGAACTTATATTTTCTACAATTACAGCTGCTTGGAGTGCAGAGCGGCGACTCCTACGGGATGAAGCGGGACAGTTGAGACCCCGCAGGAGCAGAGCGACGAGGAGGCTCAACGCCCGCCCCGTGGAACGCGTCCGCTCGGAACGGAAATCAGCAGTTCATAGGATTTATTCAATATAATAATAAAAAATGACGTTAGTGAAATTCCATCCCTTTCTCTATTTATTAGAGAAGGGGATTTCTTTCACCAACGTCATAAACTGTACAACCAAAAAACGGCGTGCCTCCATTTCGAGGCACGCCGTTATCATATTTTCAATCAAGAACAATTTCGTCTTTTGAGACTGGAACGCCAATGTAATAGCCTTGAACAGCATCTACACCCAACGTTTTTAGTAAGTTGAATTGTTCTTCCGTTTCTACACCCTCAGCAATGACATATAAATCCATCGATTTTCCGAATTGTATCATGCCTTCAACAAGTTGTCGTGTTTGCTTATTAGTTGTCAATGAATTTATGAAAATCTTATCAATTTTGATTTTGGAAATTGGTAAGGATTGCATATAGCGGAATGATGCATAGCCCGTTCCAAAGTCATCCAGCGCAAACTGGATACCTTCTTCCTGCAATTCATTCATCTGCCGGGAAATAGAACCTTCTTCTTCAGCTTTAAATGCAAAGTTCTCGGTGATTTCAAGTTGAATCAAAGAGGCGGGGCAAGAGGCAACTTTAAGGATTTTCGTAATCTCATCTTTTAAGTTAGGATTACTGAACTCTCGAACTGAAGAGTTAACGGCTATTTTCACGTCGTGACCCTCCGCATGCCATTTGGCTGCAAGATTAGCGGACTCCGTTAAAACAAATGCACCAATCTCATGGATTAATCCATTTTCTTCAGCAATTGGAATAAGTTCATCAGGTGTAATTGAACCAAGTTCCTCGTCATTCCAGCGTATAAGTGCTTCGTAAAGAAGTGCTTTTCCAGTGGACACATCAATTTGCGGTTGATAAACAACTTGGAGCTCGTTATCACGCAGCGCGGTAATTAATTTTCGGTCAATAATTGATTTTCTGTTAAGCTTGATATGGGAAGCTTTAGAGAGTGCAGTAATTTTCCCGCCGCCTTGGTCTGAAACGTCCTTTGCTGCGGCAAGTGCAGCCCTCATTAAGTGTGTATAGGTTTTTTGGTCTTCCGGGAAGCGGATAATGCCGCCACTGACGGATAAAGGGATAGCTGTTTTGTTAATGTAAATAGGATTTCGTTTTAAGAAATCGAGGAATCCTTGAATAAACCAATCACCGAATGACGTAAGCACGACAAATTCATTCACACCAACGCGTGCAATTGAATTGTCCTGGAAAAAGCGTTTCAATCGGTTCGTAAATGCTTGAATGATTTCTATTCCAGATTCAGAGGTATCAAAGTCTTTTAGTGTATAGAAATGATCGATTTTTATGTAAACAAAGGCGAAGCTCTCTTTTTTTGAAATTAATTCATTCACGGTAGTTTCCAAGTGGTGGCGGCTCATTAACCCTGTTTCATAATCAATGAACGCGATTTGTTGCAGGCGGTCGCGAAGTCCAATATCTTCCGTAATATCTAATTCAAGAAATAGGACAGAGTTAAGCTTATCATCTGCCTGCATGCTTGGAATTGCGGTCATTTGGACAAAGTACGGGTCGCCTAACCGAGTCACTTTTTCGGCTGTACCGAACCAGGTCTTACCATTTAATACATGTTCCCAAATATCCTGGGCTTGTTTTTGTCCTTCGGTTGTATCAGAAAACATTTGCCATAAAGTTTTACCAAGAACACGTTTTGGTGTCCATTTACTTGTCTGTAGAAATATGGAATTTGTATGAGTAATAGACCCTTCACCGTCCATGTGGGTTACCATATAAAATTGCTCAAGACTACTTAAAATATTAGCAAACTCTGGTTTGAATTGATTATGGTCTGAAATCATTCAATTACCCCCTTCTAGGTGCTCTATATTATCATTATAGAGAAGTTGCAGAAATATTTCATTCAATAGTATAGGATTAAGTAAGTATGTTTAAATAAAAGATTTAATTAGTAGATTTGGGGGAGAGAACATGAATCGATTGAAGGGACTCATAATGATTATTACGGGGGCTACCCTCTGGGGGACAACGGGGCCAATGATGGAGTGGCTGCTGGAAACTACGGAGATGTCTGTTTCCTTCATGCTGACGATTCGGTTAATGGTTGCGGGTGCATTTATACTTATTATGTTGAAAATGCAAGGGAAGAGGGTAACGTTACCGTGGCGCCAAAAGGTATGGGCTCGTCAGTTACTTATATTTGGAGTAGTTGGTATGCTCGGTGTGCAGTTCACGTTTGTTGCTGCAATTGAAGCGAGCAACGCGGTAATTGCAACATTATTTCAATTTTTGGCACCAATATATATTATTATATTCGTTTCATGGATGCATCGTAAATTCCCACCACTTGTACAAGTGCTAGGGATACTAGTCACATTAGGTGGATTGTTTCTCCTCCTAACAAATGGTTCGTTGTCCGGTTTTGCATTAAGCAAAATGGCTGTAATTTGGGGAGTATTACTTGGGTTTACATTTTCGTTTTATACGCTTTTTCCAGCCCGACTCATGCAAGAGTGGGGGGTTTTACTATCAGTAGGATGGGCGATGGTTATTGGCGGGGGAACCCTGTTAGTTTTCAATCCAATCACTGTCGTGAAGCAAATGAAGCTATTAATAAATTGGGAAGCATCGCTTATGTTAGTGGCAGTCATCATAGTGGGAACGGTAGCATTTACGCTCTTTCTTGGAAGTATGAAATACATTACGCCAGTTGAAGCGAGTGTGTTATCTAGCTTTGAACCGCTTACGGCAATGGTTGTTTCTATGATTTGGTTTGGTCAAATTCTAGGTATGTGGCAATTATCGGGCGGTATTATTATGCTACTCGGTGTTACGTGGATCTCTGTCGCAGGAAGTAAAATAAAAACTTAAAAGAAGCGGATCTCAAAAAAAGGGATCCGCTTCTTTTATTTAGTCGAGTTCATCAATATAAATAAGTTGTTCTTCTTCATATTCATTAATAATTTTCAAGTTTTCAGGTATTTTTAGATGAATAACCGATGGTCTATAAGTGGAATCATAGCCCTGATAACTATTGGATTTAAACTTTGTTAATTGATCCAAAGCAGTAGCTTCTTGAAATATCGTGTACGTAATATCATAACCGGGACTTTTCGGAAGTGTCATTATATCCCCTTCCCAAATGGGCATCCAGATCGGTACTTTTTGGGTAAAATCATAACCGTCTGTAACTAGTAGTGGCTTATAAATAAACTCTTCGATTGTTTTGTCGTTCCCACTTTTTCTTTCGATATAAACAACCGGGCCCTCAAAATGGTCCACATATTTCTCTTGACTATATATGGTCAGCGTTTCTCCGGTTGAATGTGTTCTTTTCTCGACTAGAAGTGTAGGATCAACTTCCTCACTGTTAATAATTTGGTTATCAATCGAATCCATTGAATCCAGTAGCTGCATATAATCGGCATCCGCTTTCGGAGCAGGGTCGGCAGATGACTTTCCGTCATACACAAATTCACCAATAGCTGTAAGGATCAGTAGGAGACCAAGGAATCCTAACAGTATTTTGAAGTGAGTCGACTTATTGATACGGACAGCGAACTTCTTTGTACTAGATTTCATCATTTCATTCGATTTAGAGATTCGGAGGAATAAGAAAACTGACACCAGCACTATAAGTAGTGTAAACAATGTGAAATTCATTAATTCCTCACCTCCAAGCGATTTGTGATGATAGTTGAAATGGTGAATAGACCGAGAACTGTTCCGCTAATTTTAAGAAGAAAAAGTAGCAGAGATTGTTCGTTACTAAAGAACTCGTAGATGTATCCGATGTACTGAGCACCGTTCCAAGTGGCAGTCGAGCTTGAAAAAACAATCCACATGATGATGAAAACACCGATGAAAACTTTGTGTAGTTGTACGAGAGAACTAATTACATACCCGATTAAAAAGAACAACAATACGTATGCGATTGCCGTAATTATTCTTAGGAAAAAGTCACTTGGTTCGGCAACAATCCCCGGCGTACTAACGACCATTTCCCCGTAGAAAAGAAAACCAAATAATTTAAGAACAGGACTAGTTAAAGCTGCGATAATTCCTGCAAAAAAGGAAGCGGTAAGTATAACGAGCAAGTTGGCAAAATGGTTGCTCAACCGAGTGCTGATGAAAGTGAAAGCTTCATTGCGTCGGGCGGCTGTTGTTAAGTTGATGCCGAAAATTAGCGCCCAAACCATGGCCAACACTACGTTAAAGTCATTTGAAACGTTAATAATTGTCACACTGGAAAATGAATCATAACTAACGCTGTACTTATTCCCGGTGATAGCTAAAACGAGGGCGCCGATTTGCAAGAAAACGAATGTAGAAAAGTAAGCCGCATACGAATTTAACTTGAACCGGAATAACTGTTTCACGATGTCTGCTAGTTTAGGTTCATTCAAATACATCATCAATTCCTCCTCTCGGCTGATTGGTTAGTGCGATGTAAGCATCGTTGGCGTTAACAGCGCTGATAACGATACCATCCGCTTTCATTCGGACTATGTCGTCTTCAGAAAAGGTGTTTTCAAGTATCCATTCAGGATAAGGGCCAGTACTGCTCGCACTTGTAATTGTTTTGCCTGCTGTATGAAAAGCGAGTTTTCCCGTTTTCCCGACTAACTTAATAAACATTTCCTGTAGTTTTGTAATCGGACCGTGAAAGTGAGCAACCCCTTGATGAACGAGTAGCACGTCCTCCAGCAAATCTTCAATCTCTTCTATATGATGACTTGATAATAAAATCGTTCTCGGATGAGCGAGATAATCTTTCAACAGCGCGCGATAAAAATCTTTTCGGACCGCTGAATCCATTCCGGTTGTCGGCTCATCGAAAATAGTAAGTGCGCACCGAGAGGAAATCCCAATGATTGCGTTAAAAGTACTTCTTTTCCCTTTGGATAAATGCGGATGACGGGCATCTAGGTGGTAGCCGAAATAATAAACAAGTCGTTTCGCAAGTTCGCCGTCCCAATTAGGATAGAAACGTTCGCATTCCTTTAAAATATCGTTCAATGTCATAGCGACTGGAAAATACATGCCGTCATCGACCAAAATCGAGTTCGCCGATACTTTTAAACTGTTAAACGGCTTTTCAGCAAATACTTCGACTTTACCAGAAGTTTCTTCTGTAAAACCGACAATAATTTTCATTAGCGTTGTTTTACCAACCCCGTTGCGTCCAATTATTCCTGTCAGAACACCTTCTTTTATTTCAAAACTCATCTCTTTTAAGACATCGTGCGTGCGAAACGATTTTACCACTTTGTTGAATTCAACAACCGTCATTGTGATACCCCCTTTTTTCTCTCGCGTTCGGTTTCAATCATCGCTTGTAAACTCTGTTCATCGACCCCAAGTAACATCGCTTCATCAAGCAGTTTAGTGATGAGAGGCCGCAGCGTTTCCTCTTTTCGTTTGACGAGAAGTTTCTCGCGTCCTGTTGGCGAGACAAATGTACCGAGCCCGCGCTTTTGGTATACAACTTCTTCATCGAGTAACAGTGTTAAACCCTTCCCAGCAGTCGCAGGATTAATATTGAAGAGATCCGCCAGTTGATATTGGGAATGTACTTTTTCATCGGCTAAAAGTGCGCCGTCTATAATTTCTTTTTCAATCCATTCCGCTATCTGTACGTAAATCGGCTTCGAACCACTTTCGTCGAGCATTCTCATCACCCCCCTGTAAATCAGTGCATTACTGTTGTAATGTACTATACTCCTTTTGGATAGAAAAAACAACTGAATAGTTTAAATTAAAAGTGATACCTAAGTTACAATTTGCAAGGAAAGTAGAGGCGAGTGCAAGCAAATAAATTTCGGTGCAAGCTAAAGTTTACTGAGTGCAAGATTTTCACTAGTAGGTGCAACCAAATCGCTCCGAGTGCAACCAAACTTCACTACGACGAATTATAGAAGCTTAACGAACCTCATTTGGACATCAATAGTAATGCAATTATTAAATAATTCTTAATTAAGTGATATTGGGTGTACAGACCAATCATTGTTGTGGCATAATAAGGGTATACGTTATTAATTCGAGGTGCGAAACAGTTTTGGGGGTCAATAAAGATGAGAACAATATTTTCACATGCGAAACCTTATAAGTGGCCAATCGTAATTGCATTAAGCCTTATGTTACTCGAACTAAGTGTTGAGCTAATTCAACCGCTTTTAATTGCGAAGATAATTGACGATGGAATTATTGCGGGAAATGTCAATGTCATTTGGACTTATGGCGGTGCCATGATGGGGATGGCAATGGTCGCTTTATTTGCGGGGGTAGTCAACTCGTATTTTGCGGCACATGCTGCACAAGGCTTTGCCTACGATTTGAGAAAGGCGTTATTCAGGCAAGTACAAGCATTTTCAATGGCAACATTTCTTCGATTTCCAACAGCGGGGTTGATCACCCGGTTAACAAGTGACGTGACGATGGTTCAGCAAGTCTTTTTTATGGGACTGCGGATTATGATGCGCGCACCACTACTTGTAATTGGTAGTTTGGTGATGGCCTTTATTGTGAATGCGAAACTAGCACTTTACTTAGTCATCGGGGCACCTTTTTTGCTGCTATTCTTATATTTTATGGCCAAAAAGGGCGTTGTTTATTTCTCTAGAATTCAACAAAGGCTCGACGGCGTAAACCGAATTAGCCAGGAGAACTTACAAGCAGTTAGGCTGATCAAGGCCTATTTGCGCGGTATGTATGAAGCGAGTCGATTTTCAAAAGTTGCCGATATGCTTCGAAACGATACCGTAAAAGCAATGCGATTAATGGAACTTATTTTGCCGATCTTATTATTGGTTATGAACATTAGTTTGATGGCGGTCCTTTGGTTCGGGGCTATTGAGGTTCGCGATGGGGGAGCCAAAGTTGGAGAACTCGTTGCAGTTGTTAACTATGCGATGCGGATGACGGGTGCATTTTCAATGTTTGCTTTTATCATCGTCGCCTTTTCGCGTGCGAAAGCATCTGCCGAACGGATGGAAGAGGTGCTTCACGCGAATGAAGACCTTGAAATTCATAAAACGGGTGAGAACAACTTTAGGCCACTGGAAGGCGATTTGCGATTTGAGAATGTTTCATTCAGCTATCCAGGTAAACCAGAGCCAATACTCGATAATATATCGTTCCACGTAGCCCCAGGCGAGAAGCTGGCAATTATGGGTGCAACAGGTTCAGGTAAATCAACTTTATTAAACCTTATTCCGCGAATGTTTGAAGCGACGGAAGGAAAAGTGTTTGTCAGTGGAAAAGAAGTGAACGATTGGCCGTTGAAAGAGCTGCGCGATACAATCGGTTTGGTTCCACAACAATCTATTCTATTCACGGGTTCTATTATGGAGAACTTATCATGGGGCGATACAGATGCACATGATGATGAACTTCAGGAAGCAGCAAAGAAGGCACAGATTCATGAATCAATTGACTCGTTCTCCAATAAATACGAAACAAGGGTTGGACAAAAAGGGGTTAACTTATCCGGAGGACAAAAACAACGACTATCCATTGCAAGGGCGCTTGTTCGAAAACCATCAATATTAATTCTGGACGATAGCACAAGCGCACTTGATGTGAAAACGGAAACAGCGCTTTGGGATGCGCTTGAAAAAGAAGATGCGACGATGCTTGTCGTTACGCAAAAAATTTCAACGGCTATTGGGGCGGCTAATATACTTCTGCTTGATGAAGGCCGCGTTGTGGGATACGGGACACATAAGGAATTGTTAAAACAGTCGGCACTTTACCGGAAGATTGAACAATCGCAATCGGAAGAGGAGGGGAAAGTCCATGTTACGCGCAATTCGTAAACCTTTTGGCTACGAGCCGGTTTTATCGAAAGAAGATATAAAAGGTCCGGGGAGGAAAAAAGGAGAGCGGGCGAGTAACTGGAAGTCTGTTCTTCAAAGAATTTGGAAACTTGTAGATGAACAGCGAGCGCTATTACTCACTGTCTTAGCGCTCGTCTTCGTCAGTTCGGGTCTTGCACTACTGGGGCCATTTATGGTTGGTAAAATTATCGATAATTACATAATGACAAGCCAATTCGACGGCCTTGGTACACAAATAGGTATACTAATTGTGGTATACCTAGGCTTATCATCGTCAATGTATTTCCAGAACTATTGGATGGTCGGGATTGCCCAACAAACTGTTTATCGTTTGCGAACAGGCTTATTCTCGCATTTGCAAAAATTACCGGTAACTTTTTTTGATAAAAGACAACACGGCGAGTTAATGAGCCGCATGACCAATGATATTGAAAACGTCAGTCAAACACTAAACACTTCTTTTATCCAAGTGTTTTCGAGTGTGTTAACGCTAATCGGAACAATCGCGCTCATGCTGTATTTGAGCCCGTTATTGACCTTGTTAACAATAATTATTATTCCTGTTATGTTTATTGCAATGCGTTGGATTACACGTCGAACAGGTAAACTCTTTAAAGAACAGCAAAGAGCCGTTGGCGAATTAAATGGGATGATTGAAGAAACAATTTCTGGTCAAAGAATTGTCAAAGCATTTTCACAAGAAGAGCATGTGATGGCGGAGTTTGCAGAGAAGAGTGATCGACTTCGCCGGACAGGTTTCTGGGCAATGACTTATTCCGGCTTTATACCAAAAGTAATGAACACACTGAATAACGGCAGTTTTGCAGTCGTTGCGGGTGTCGGCGGAATATTAGCCTTAACGGGAGACGGATCGGTGACAGTCGGAACCATCGTGATATTTTCGGAACTAGCGCGTCAGTTTACGCGCCCGCTTAACGATTTAGCGAACCAATTTAATACGGTCCTTTCCGCATTGGCGGGTGCTGAAAGAGTCTTTGGTATTATGGATGAACCGATTGAAGACGATGATGCAACTGAACATGCAGAGACGATACTTAAAGGTGATGTGGAGTTCCGAGACGTGTCATTTGGCTATGCTGTTGAAACGGACGGCTACACAATTAAAGACTTATCATTCCATGTTAAATCAGGGGAGACTGCGGCATTCGTAGGTGCTACAGGAGCAGGAAAGACAACGATTATGCAGCTACTTGCTCGTTTCTATGAAGTGGACCGTGGCGAAATCTATATAGATGGCATTCCAATTAGTGAATTGCCTCGGAAAACACTTCGAAGTCAAACTGCTTTCGTGCTGCAAGATCCATTTTTATTTGAAGCGACCGTTTATGAAAATATTCGGTACGGGAAGTTGGATGCGACGGACGAAGAAGTGGTTGAAGCAGCTAAAAAAGCAAATGCCCATAGCTTCATTAGTCGACTTGAGGATGGTTACGATACGGTATTAACAGCGGACGGTGGCGAGATATCACAAGGTCAGAAGCAACTTCTGTCAATAGCTCGCGCGCTTGTCGCTGATCCCGTGCTTCTATTACTCGATGAAGCAACGAGTAGTATTGATACGGTAACTGAACTCGAAATACAAGAAGCTCTAGACCGTCTAATGGAAGGGCGAACGAGTTTCGTAATTGCCCACAGACTAAACACGGTGCGAAAAGCAGACACCGTTTATGTAATGGATCACGGGGAACTAGTAGAGTTCGGCGATCAAGATGAGCTAATTGAGCGCAAAGGTATTTACTATAATATGTTGCTTGAATCAAAAATATAAAAACAAAAAGGCTACGTGATTAAATCGAGGCCACTGAAAAAGTCCTTTTCAACTGGTCTTCTCTGTACCTGTTGATTTTCGCTTCAGGTGGACGCTTTCCACGGGGCGGGCGGTGAGCCTCCTCGTCGCGAAAACCGCGCTCCTGCGGGGTCTCACCTGTCCCGCTTCATCCCGTAGGAGTCGCCACCTTACGCTTCAATCATCGGGGTGTGCTGAAAACCAAAATGAATCGCTGTTTTATTGTCTAATAAATAGACTAATTCCAGGCGGTGATCCAATGATTTCTAATCAAGAAACCTTCAACCTTAGCCCATACATGGCAATCTACGATATCGTTGTGCCAAAAGATAATATGCTTCGTCAAATCAATGATCTTGTGGATTTCTCTTTTGTTTTAGAGGAATTGAAAAATAAATATTGTCACGATAATGGTCGCAATGCAGTGCCGCCGATTCGCATGTTTAAATATTTATTGCTCAAATCGATCTTTGATCTATCAGATGTTGATGTTGTCGAACGTTCTAAGTACGATATGTCTTTTAAGTACTTTCTTGATATGGCACCAGAGTCATCAGTCATTAATCCCAGCTCCTTAACGAAATTCCGTAGAATCCGCCTTCAGGATGTGGGCTTATTAGATTTGCTGATTCAAAAGACTGTTGAAATCGCACTGGAAAAAGAACTCTTCAAAAGTAAAACGATTATCGTAGATGCTACGCATACGAAAGCTCGTTATAATCAAAAATCACCAAAAGAATTTTTAATGGAGAAGTCGAAAAATGTACGAAAAGCTGTGTACCAAATCGATGAATCTATGAAAGAAAAGTTCCCGGCTAAAACAACTTCTAACGAAGTTACAGATGGATTAGATTATTGCGAAAAAATGATTTCAACGATTGAAAAAGAAGCTCACCTTGTTAATATTCCAACGGTCAAAGAAAAGTTAAACGTATTAAAGGAAGTTGTAGAAGAACATGAGGAACAGCTCAATTATTCAGCGGATCCAGATGCACGGATTGGTCATAAAACAGAGGACTCTTCTTTCTTTGGTTATAAAACGCATATCGCAATCAATGATGAACGGCTCATTACAGCGGCTATCGTGACAACAGGTGAACAAAGTGATGGAAAATATCTACAAGATTTAATTGAAAAAAGTCAAGGAACAGGTATGAAAATTGAAACAGTACTTGGCGATGCCGCATACTCCGAAAAAGATAACATTCGTTATTCAAAGGACAATAAACTCGAACTAATCTCCAAATTAAATCCTGGTATTACGCATGGCCATCGCACAAAGGAAGAGGAATTTGAGATTAATAAAGATGCAGGAATGTACGTTTGTAAAGCTGGTCATATAGCAATTCGAAAAGCGCGTACTGGAAAGAAAAATGTAGGGGAAAATCAAAGTCAAACCTATTATTTTGGTATCAATAAATGTAAAGCCTGTCCGCTACGAGAGGGTTGTTATAAAGAGGGGGCAAAAAGTAAAACATACGCGGTAAAGATTAAATCCACAGAACACAAAGATCAAGAGGCATTTCAAAATAGTGAGGAATTTAAAAGTAAGGCAAAATCACGCTATAAAATTGAAGCGAAGAATAGTGAGTTAAGACATAGGCGCGGGTATGATGTAGCTATATCTGCGGGTCTATTTGGCATGCAAATGCAAGGAGCTATGACCACATTTGCGGTCAACCTCAAACGAATTATAACGTTAATGAAGGATACAGAGTAAGAAATAGCAATGAAAAAAAGCCAATTCGTTCAAAATCGAACGAATTGGCTCTTTTTCATTTAACACACGCTTATAAATTTAAAAAACGTAAGTTTTTCAGTGGCCTCATTAAATCCACGTAGCCTCTTTGTAGCGTTAGAAAGAAATAGGTTAAGGGTATGAGCTAATCATGTGAAGCTACGACAGCTATTTTTCCTGAAAACTCAATAATTACAGAGTTTTAATTGGAGTTATTCTCCGTCGATAATCTCAAGCAGTTGTCCATTATCAAATACTACTTCGAGATCGAATTTTGAATAATTATCGATGTGAAGAAATTGCAGTATTTTTTGTTTCACTTCGTCCTCTGGTGTATCTTTTGTAATTTTGATATCCATAAATAAATCATGAATTTTGGCCATTGCAGGCTCGTCTTTTAAATGGTAATCCTGGAGTTTATTTTCGTATTCAGCTTCCACTTTCTTTACCACCTTATAATCGAGGTCAATCGCATCGGCTCCGTCGATGTCAATTTCAAGGTCGAATTCCGAGAATCCGTATCCGTCGCCGGTTTCCATGGATCCACCTTCATCTTCTGGTTCAGAAGTGATGAGCGGTTCGTCTTTATTACCATCCACTACTTTTTTATTACTATTTCCGCATCCGCCGATAAGTAAAACGCTAGCGAAAAGAATAGTCCCAAACAACTTAAGTTTTATCAATGAGCTGCACTTCCTTTCATTTAGTTTCCCTGCTAGTGTTTTCCGTTATCCAAGGAAATTAAACAAAATAAGTGTGGAAATTAATAAAAACATTACCACTTTGCATAATGCTCATCAGAAGATCCGAGCATTTGTCGAATTTGAAGCACGGTATCATCGGGTAATTGTATCGTGCCGTTAAAATAGCCAAAGAGCTGAAGCACTTCCGAACGGACTAGTTTCATATCGGCCTTCGCAGTGCGTTGGAAAAAGGGTTTGAAAGTTAAATTCACGTCATTTGAAAACTTAGTTTTGATCGTCCACGGTGCCATAATATTATCTTTATCGTATGTAAACAGTACGTCTTCATGTATTTTTGTCATCTGTCCGTTAATGAAAACCGCATTTTCGGTCATTCCAGTTCCATCAGTCCACTGGCCACCAAAATTCAATCCAATTCGACGACCGCGAATACGTTGAGACGCCATCGCCCAATTCCAATTTGCCTCGCGTGGCCAAATACCGCGCCCATAATCGAGAACCGAAAAACTATAATCCGAATTAAAGTCATATTGTTTGTCGCCGATTTTCACGAAGCCCATTGTAGGAAGCGTATGGTGTTTCGAGGTGAATTGGAAAATGTTTCGGCTTCTTGGTATGACGACATTCAGAGATTCATCCTCCGGGGGGTGATAAATATGAAGATCAGCATGAAGAACTTCACCATCGAAATCTGAAATGGAAACTGAAAGATGCGTCTCACCATTAAGGTGATTCATTTGAACTGCTATATTGTTATCATTGAATTGTAGGCTTTCAAGTACATTTTCGGGCATTATCACAGCGCGTGGAAGTGGAACGGTAATTTTCTTTTCATAAAATCTTTGCGTTTCATAATCCAGTATATAGACCAAACAAACCACGGCATAATCAAGATGAGTAATCGTGGCGGAGAATAAAAGATCTTCACCGTATACGCACCAATAATTCCACTTTTTCTTTCGCATGAAATTTTTATTTAAATTGCATTGAATTAAGGGATGCCGAGAAAAACCGATTGCATCCGGATTAAGTAACCCTTTATTATCACAAAGTAGTACCGGTTCAGTAATCTCTCTTTCAAAATGTTGCATCGCCACAACTCAACTCCTGCCTATTGTTTAAATCAAACAACTCTGCTATAATTCTTATTGTACCAAATTTTCGGGGGCTTAGCTCAGTTGGGAGAGTGCTTGCATGGCATGCAAGAGGTCAGCGGTTCGAGACCGCTAGTCTCCATCCGAATATAAAAGCACCTAAACCTTGTTGTTATAAGGTTTAGGTGCTTTTTTTGTCTCCGTAGAATTATGGCCTAAAAATAGTGAAGATGATAGAAAACACCATATTTGTAGAATGTGTGAGTGACGTCTTAGCGCTAATCAAAATGTTTATGGAAAACTATGAAGTAGTTCAGGGGTTATTTAACCCTATTGATATAGTAGACTTGCTACCTTTGACAATTTACCAATATAAAGAAATAACTTAACGCAGGACAAAAGATATGAGTTGTAACAAATAATAAGTCAATATAAGGATGGACCAAAGTCCTTGTAAGTTAAATTGAGAGCTATATCATTTTAGTCATTTTACAAAGAGGATAATATAACCATTTATAAAAATAAAATATTTAAAGTAAGAAACTAGCACTAAAGTAGTAAAGATAAGAAGGAGAGCATTCTTGAAGCGATTGTGGAAGAAGTGTTATTGGGTTCTAATACTTTTAAAGTCTTTATGTCTATTACTATTTATATATAACATAAGACTTATCAATCAATTCTAATAACCATCAAATTATTCGACATAGTTCGACTATGTTCTCATTTGCAGTCCTTTATAGTGAGGCTAACAACAAGAGGCCACAGACAACTCGGTACCTAAAGTTCATTTAGGAAGGAGGGGAAAGGCTTTTATGTTGTCTTTTTTTGTGAAGATTTACAACAATTAAGAAGACAATATTCTTTGGAGGCATCGTTCAAAAAAGGGGAGGGAAAGTTTTGATTGCTAGTAAAGGACGTAGAAGAACATTCAGTATTATCGCATCCATGCTGATGGTAGCATCACTCATGGCTCCAGCAGTTACCAGTGCAGAATCAACGAGTAAGTTGCACAGATCGGTAAAAGAATCCCAAGCAGCTCCGAAAGAGAAACTAAGTACTAGTTTAGTAGCAAACTTCAAAAAAGAAGATGAAGTGACGTTCCTCGTTAAATTCAAAGAGAAAGCAGATACCCGAGGTGTGGCAGACGAAGCTATAAAAACTGCCGGTAAAGAAAAAGTTTCTGCGCAACACGCGAAACTACTCCAACGATCGGCAGTGGTTTCTGAGCTTAAGGCGACATCACTTGAAACACAGCAAAATGTCATGGAGTACCTTGAGCTAGAAGCTGAAAAAGGAAATGCAAAGGAAATTATTTCGTATCACATCGTAAATGGTATAGCGGTGACAGCGACGAAGGAAGTCGCGGAGAAAATTGCATCGTTTAGCGAAGTTGAAAAAGTTTTACCAAACGAAACACGAGAATTATTCGTAACGAAAACAAAAGATGCTGTAACACCAGAATCAGAGGTTGCGAATGTAGAATGGAACGTGGATCGTGTAAATGCCCCGCAAACATGGGACATGGGAATTGACGGTACAGGAACGGTAGTCGCTAGTATTGATACAGGCGTACAATGGGATCACCCAGCGCTGAAAGAAAAGTATCGTGGCTATAATGCATCAACTGGAGATGTCAATCATGACTTCAACTGGTTCGACGCTACTGTAGGACGAGCCACTCCTTATGATGATCAAGGACATGGTACTCATGTAACAGGCACAATGGTAGGTAGTGAACCAAACGGAAATAACCAGGTTGGAGTTGCACCTGGGGCAAAATATATTGCAGTAAAAGCTTTTACTGCATCTGGTGGGTCTGATGTGGATCTATTAAATGCTGCACAGTGGATTATTGCACCAACAGATTCAAACGGAAATGCACGAGTTGACATGGCGCCAGATGTTGTCAACAACTCATGGGGCGGAGGACCAGGTCTTGACGAATGGTATAGAGACGTCGTTATCAACTGGCGCGCCGCAGAAATATTCCCCGAATTCTCTGCAGGGAATACGACGGCATTTAATCCTGGTGGACCAGGATCGGTCGCAGCACCTGCAAACTATCCTGAAGCTTTTGCAACGGGCGCAACGGACATTAATGACAAAGTGGCGGGTTTTTCCCTAAGAGGACCTTCGCCGTACGATAAAATTAAACCAGATATTTCTGGACCGGGTGTGAATATTCGTTCATCTGTTCCAGGTGGTGGATATGAAGGCGGTTGGAACGGCACATCAATGTCGGGACCAGCAGTTTCCGGAGTTGCCGCACTTCTTCGCCAAGTGAACGCAAACTTGACGGTAGATGAAATGGAAGAAATCTTGCTTTCAACAGCAACGCCGTTGACAGATTCAGTATACCCAGAGTCACCGAATCATGGGTATGGGCATGGACTCGTAGATGCTTATGAAGCTGTTTCATCAATCATGAACGGACTAGGATCACTAAAAGGTCAAGTAACAAAACAAGGAGAAGATAATGAGGCTCCTACTTTTGAACATGCTGGACCAACAGAAGCTTATGAAGGAATGGGTTTGGATTTAACAATTCAAGTTGCTGACAATATTAGCATTGCATCTGTTGAATTAAATTACCAAGATACTGGCGGCGAGTGGCAGACAATTGATGCTGCACGCAAATCAGGAGATTATAAAGCTGGTGAGTACAGCGTATCTATTCCCGGTGACGTAATCACAGGGGATGTATTTAAGTACAAATGGACAATTAATGATTTTGGAAATAACGAAGTAAGCAGTGAAGAATATACAGTAGAAGTAAAGCAAGGCATTACGGTTGGTTATTCGGAGGACTTTGAAGGAACACCGACTGGATGGACATCCTTTGGGGAAGCGAACACATGGGATTGGGGGGTACCTACATCAGGACCAGGAAGTGCAGCATCTGGTGAAAAAGTGTACGCGACAAACCTTTCTGGACCATATGAGAGTCGTATGAACGCTACACTTGTTATGCCGCCTGTTGATCTGCCGGAAGGAAATTCTTACTTGCAGTTTAACCAATGGTATAACTTCGAACAATCTTCATCTGGACGAGCTTGGGATTATGGACATGTGTTTATTTCCACTGACCAAGTGGAATGGACGCAACTAGCTATGATTCAAGGTGCATCGAATGGATGGCTCGAAGCTGAAGTAGACCTATCAGAATACAGTGGGCAACGTGTCTACATCGGATTCAACGCATTCTCGGATGGTAGTGTTGTGAGAGATGGTTGGTATATCGATGATGTGGCCTTAGTTGACGCATCACAAACAGGAAAAGTATCTTTACAAGATAAAAAAGCAAACAGTAAGGTAGCTGGAAAGAAAGATCTAGGCGCCGTTAAGAATAAAAAAGGCAAAGATCTTGGTGTAATTAAAGAAAAAGGGAAAGATGCTTTAGAAACACCGACTGACCCGAAAACAATCAAACCTGCATTACCTAAAAAAGAAGCGCCAATTAAAGAGGAAGTCGTTAATCCAACACTTCTGCCATTAGGTGCTCAAGTGAGTGTACTTGAATCGGCACGTTCGGTTTATTCGAACCCTGCGGATGGCAAGTATGAACTTAAACATGGGCCTGGAACATTTACAGTTAAAGCAGAAGCGTACGGCTATCATTCTGCAGAGCAATCGGTAGAGATTGTAGTGGATGAAGCGACGGATGCAAACTTCACGATGAATGAAGTCGCGCAGTCTACTGTGAGTGGAACAATTACTGACGAGGCAACAGGTGAAGCGGTTGAAGGCGCTACGCTACTCCTTGTCGAAGATGCAAATATTTCCCCAGTAGACACAGATAGTGATGGAAATTATGCCATTACTGCATACGAGGGAGATTATACACTGAAAGTAATCGCTAGAGGATATCATGGCCAACAAGCCGATATTACGATAGGTGATGGTGTAACCGAGCAGAACTTTGTGCTTGAACCATACTATACGTACCCAGGTGGAGAAATTGGTTATGACGATGGAACGGCAGAAAATGCTCGTGCATTCTATGAAGCCGGAAACGGGTGGGCAGTGAAAATGTCACTTCCTGAAGGCAAAGAGTCTGGTATTGTAACAGACGGTGTATTCCGTTTCTGGAATCATGAATTCCCTGTGCCGGGTGGAACAGCATTTGGAGTAGAGGTTTGGGATGCATCTGGCTCTGCTGGAACGCCTGGTAAGAAAATTGCGGGACCAATCGACGCAACAGCGCTACGTACTGGAGAGTGGACTGTTGTTGATTTGGAAGAGTATAACATCAGAGTAGATGGAGATTTCTACATGGTTTATATTCAGACCCAAGACAATCCGTTATCACCTGCACTTGGAACGGATGAAGATGGACCTAATGCGAAGAGGAGCTATCAAACTGTTGGCGGATCATGGTCCGCATCGCCGGCCGCTGAAGGTAACTATATGATTCGTGCACGTGTAAGTTATGAAGTACACGCACCTGTCATTACTTCACCTAAAGCTGATTTTACAACGGGTGATTCGAACTTAACTGTTGAAGGAACTGCATCACCTACGACAACGATTCAGTTGAACAATAACGGTGAAGATGCAGGCTCGGCAGTAGTTGGGGACGATGGTAAATTTGCTATCGAAACCGAACTCGCTGGAGGCGCAAATGAATTTATTGCGATATCCTCACTTGATGGCAAAGTGACGGGCGAATCCGCGCCGGTTACAGTCACATTTGATAATGTGAAACCTGAACTTACGATTGACAATCCAAAAGACGGAGACAAGACAAACCGTGAAACGGCTACTGTAGAAGGAACCGTCTCTGATGACAATCTTGATTGGGTGAAAGTAAATGGCCAGAAAGCGACAATCAAAGACGGCAAGTATTCGAAACGTATTTTGCTCGATACTGGCGTTAATGAAATTAAAGTTGTCGCTCAAGATACTGCTGGCAATAAAATAACGAAAAAAGTAACAGTCACAGCGAAATACAACGCACCTGTAGTCGAAAACTTAACTCCTACTGAAGACGTTCATCTTTCGGCAGGTAAGAGTGTTAAATTAGAATTCGATAGCGAGCCTGGACTGAAGGCTACTTTCTTCATTCACATGCCGCTAACAGATGTAAGTAATAAAGTGCAGAATGCAACTGAGTTACCGATGATGGAAACTTCCGAAGGCCATTATGTTGGCTATTGGACGGCAACATCTAGCGTTGCAGACGGAGCTCGTATCGAAGTGAAAGCAGTCGACGGCTTCAAAAACGAAACGCGTAAAATTGCGGACGGAAAGCTTTACATTAACATTAAATAACGCGAAAGAAGAAAAGTGTAGAAGATTTATCTTCTACACTTTTTTGATGCGTTTTTTTGTGGGGGGGCTTAGGTCATGACTTGCAAGCAAACGCTTGATGAGTGCAATCAAAGGGCGGCGGGGTGCAATCAAACGCGTGTTGAGTGCAATCAAAGGCTGGCAGAGTGCAAGCAAATTCACACCGAGTGCAAGCAAATCCAAAAAGCCTTGGAAAACACCTTTTGAAAGAAAAATGTATCTGGCTCTATAACCATTCATACGATGGACTAAGGGGGCGGGTTCCGGTGTATAACCGAGAAGCGGCTGTTCGGTATGCGGAGACGTGGTGGAATAGTTACAACCCTGCGTATCCAAAGTTTGATGATGACTGCACAAATTTTGTTTCTCAATGTCTTCGGGCAGGGGGAGCGCCATTTTGGGGCAGTCCGGATCGTGAAAAAGGGTGGTGGCTAGGTAGCGACAAATGGAGTTTTAGTTGGTCAACGGCGCATTCACTTAGGTGGTATCTAGCCGGTTCCAACAAAGGAATGACTGCAACCCAAGTTAGCTCTGCGGAACAGTTAGATATTGGAGATGTCATCGTGTATGATTTTCAAAACGATGGACGTTATGATCATTCAACAATTGTAACAGCGAAAGATGGGGCTATCCCGCTGGTTAATGCGCATACGTTTAACACGCGACATCGACATTGGGCATATAAAGATTCCTATGCAAGCACACCTGAAGCGCGGTATATATTCTTTAAAATTAACGATTATTTTGCATGAAAAAAAGCAGTCTGTCTATAAGACGGACTGCTTTTAAAATTGTGCACCTTTTACTCTTCGAACCACAGAACTGCCAGCGTGCCTTCGCCCGCATGTACAGCGAGGACAGAGCTGATATCCCCAATTTCAACTTCCATAGCCGGTACCTGTTCGATAATCATTTTTTTCAGATTCTCGGCTTGGTCCGGAATATTTCCTTGCATAAGGTGTATTTTTTTAATGCCGGAAAGGTGAGCTTCGGAAACTTTATTAATTAGGTATTGTAATGCTCTTTTTTCGGAGCGTACTTTCTCGATTGCTTGAAGTTCGCCTTCTTTAGAAATTTGAACGATCGGTTTTACATTCAATAAGCTGCCGAGGTAGAATTGAGCCGCGCTCATCCGTCCACCTTTGTATAGTTGGTCAAGTTTACCAATGAGAATGTAATTAATGCATTTACCAGGCATCTTGTCGAGTTCCTTTTTTATTTCCGGCACTGTAGCACCGTTCTCATACATTTCCATTCCACGTTCAATTAAACCAGTCAGGCCATACGACAGAGAAAGTGAATCGATGAATGTGACGGGAAACCCAGAGATTTCGGCCCCGCCTGTAGAGGAGGCGAGTGTCCCACTCATTTTTGCAGAGACGTGCACAGCAATTGCCTCATCGTAGTCTTCTGCAATTACTTTAAAGCGTTCTGCAAATTCGCCTGCTGACGGTTGTGAGGTCTTTGGAAATTCATCTGCAGTCTTAATCTTCTCGTATAGTTGCTCAGGTGTTAGGTCAACACCATCGATATATTGTTTTTCTCCAAAGTGTATATTAAGTGGAACAGAAAAGAAGTCTGGGTGTTTTTGAAGTTCTGGAGAAACATAGGCTGTACTGTCTACAATCCATGCTAATGGTTTTTTAGTCACTAGTAATCTCATCCTCTTTATTCGTTTTTTCTTCTCATAACATTATACCATGGAAAGTATTAAACATGTGTGATGCTTCATTTACTATTCAGAAATTTAGATTCGTGAAAACTTTTTTAGGGTGAAAAAACCGAATCCAGTTAAGGATTCGGTCACAAGTTATTTTTTCAATTCATCTTTTGAGAACTTTTCAATTTCATAATAATAATCGCCGATGACGCGTAATCCTTGGTCAAAGTTTTCTAAATGGAAGTGTTCGTTCGGCGCGTGGAAATTTTCCGAAGAAAGTCCGAAGCCCATTAAGACGACTGGAAGCTCCAATATTTCATCAAAAGCCGCAACGATTGGAATCGACCCACCTCCACGTGTATAAGCGGTCGGGACGTTATAGACCTTTTCATACGAACGACCAGCAGCCTGTATAGCAGGGTGATCAAATGGGGTAATGAAAGGCTTTCCTTTGTCGAATTCAGTTACCGTTACAGTAACGCCAGTTGGCTTATGCTTTTCGACATGCGCTTTTAATTTTGCAACGATTTCTTCCGGATCTTGATCGGGAACGAGGCGGCAAGTAATTTTAGCGCCCGCTTCGGCTGGTAAGACTGTTTTAATACCTTCGCCTGAAAATCCACCGAAGATACCGTTCAACTCAAGCGTTGGACGGGTCCATGTACGTTCAAGATAAGAGAATCCCTTCTCGCCGAACAGTTCCGGAACTTCAATTTCATTTTTAAGCGCCTCTTCATCAAATTCAAGGGCTTCATAAGCGGTTCGCTCCTCGTCGCTTAAAGGACGAACATTGTCGTAGAATCCTTCGATGGCAATGGTACCTTCTTTATCGCGGAATGTCGCGAGCAATTCAACGATTGCATGTAGTGGATTTTGCACGCCGCCGCCGTACAAGCCCGAATGAAGATCACCTTTAGCGCCTTGAACATCGACTTGTACGCCGCAAAGCCCACGAAGTCCATAACAGACAGCCGGTTGACCCGGACCCTGCATACCTGTATCTGATATGACGATAATATCGGCTGCAAGTTTTGCTTTATTTTCCACAATATATTTCTCGAGATTTGGACTGCCAACTTCTTCTTCACCTTCGATAAGGAATTTCACGTTAACAGGCAGAGTCCCTGAATTTTTGATAAGTGCTTCGACGGCTTTAATATGCATAAAGACTTGTCCTTTATCGTCACTTGCACCACGTGCATATAATTTTTTTTCACGGACTTCAGGCTCGAAAGGTGCGCTATCCCATAATTCAAGTGGGTCGACTGGTTGTACGTCGTAGTGACCATAGACCAGAATTGTCGGTTTGCCTTCTGCATGTAACCAGTCAGCATAAACCGCTGGATGTCCGTCGGTTTCATCGATAGAAACGTTTTCAAGTCCTGCTTCTTTCAATGAATTCACTAACCACTCAGCTGCTTTTTTCATATCCTCCTTGTGTTCAGATAATGCGCTAATGCTTGGAATGCGTAAAAATTCATTTAATTCTTCAAGATGTGTTTCGCGATTGTCCTTGAAATATTGATCGAGTTTTGTTAAGTGTGTCAACTAAATTCCCCATTTCAATTTGATTAATTATTAAATTAGTATAACAGACAAGGAGAAAGTTGAGTAAAATAGGCATACGATTGAAAGGTAATATGTTATGCTATAGAGAATTGATTTGCTTATACTACATAAGAACAAGCAAAATTATTCCAGGAGGAATGCTCGTTGTTTATCGCACTCATATTTTTCTTATTAATCTCGTTTTTCCTTTCAGGGAGCGAAACTGCACTAACTGCCGTAAATAGGATGAAGGTCAAGCTTCGTGCGGATCAAGGAGATTTGGCATCGCAAAAACTTTTCAAATTACTGTCAAAGCCAGACCGTATGATTACTGCCATTTTAATAGGGAATAATATATCAAATATTATTTTGCCAACATTAGTGACAATTATAGGTATTGAAAGAGGTTGGAAAGTCGGACTAGCGACTGGTGTCCTAACCTTAATTATCATAGTATTCGGTGAAGTGTTGCCGAAGACGATTGCTGCAACGTTTGCAGACCGTGTGGCTTACATTGTTGCGCCACCGATTAGGTTTCTTGTCAGTGCACTTACACCTATTACGGTCGTGCTTGCTGCATTCACAAATATCTTCATTCGGATTATTTCAAAGGGAACTGTAAAAGAGGCAACATTGACGAAAGAAGATTTGAAATCAATGGTAGACATTGCATCTATAGAAGGAACGTTTGAGCAAGACGAAACGCTTCGGCTAAAAGGTGTGCTTGATTTTCGAGATAAAGATGTGTCGGATGTACTTGAAACGCATCGTACAGATGTGATTGGTATGCCGATTACTGCTACGTATGAGGAAGTACGAGATACGATGCTGGAATACTTCTACACGCGCTATCCTGTCTATGAGGGAAGCATGGATACAATTGTCGGGATGTTTTATTCGAAAATGTTTATAGGATGGTCGATGAATCCTGAGAAGACACTTGGGGATTTTATTGACCGGGATATGCTTTACGTGGTCCAGTCAACAAATGTTGAACGTGTATTTAAGATGATGCTTTCTAAGAAAAAGCATATGGCAGTCGTGTTAGATGAGTACGGTGGAACGCTCGGAATTGTAACGCAGGAAGATATTATTGAAGAGATGATTGGACAAGATATCGAGGATGAGACTGATTTGGAAGAAGAAGAACTTATCTATGAGAAGTCGGATGACTCGTTATCATGTCACGGTCGCCTTGAAATTGTAGATGCTAATGAATTACTAGGCATCGAACTGCCAACGGACCATGACACAATTGGTGGGTTTGTCTTGCAACAACTTGGTCATTTACCTGAAGCGGGCGAACGTTTTTCGTTTGAAAACTTACATGTTGAAATTGAAGAGATGGAGCGCAATCGAATTCGTCGTCTGACGATTAGTGTGGAGCGGGGGGAGTAAGTATCCTCCGCTTTTTTATTTTCTAGTTTTTGGTGCCTAGCCCCTCGAGTCCCTTCAATCCAGTAGATGAAGTCAAAGAACGACTTCATTACTGGCTTTCCAGCGCTTGTCGGGGCTAACCAGGCACCACAACTTTTCCTATTGTCCAGTTTTCGGTGCCGAGCCCCTCGAGTCGCTTCAATCCAGTAGACGAAGTCAAAGGGCGACTTCATTACTGGCTTTCCAGCGCTTGTCGGGGCTAACCAAGCACCGCAACTTTTCTTATTGTCTAGTCTCCAGGCGCCAGATTCTCGGGTCATAAGTCGTTCCAGTTATGTGGCACAGACCGCCACTCCACTGGCCCGTCTTATGC
>NZ_JAHNZW010000016.1:0-92728 GCF_026931025.1 Sporosarcina sp. G11-34
CTAAAAAGTGATATCGAATTGTATATTCATTACTATAATAACAAACGAATCAAACAGAAATTGGCGGGCATGAGTCCGGTACAATACCGTCTTCACACCAGCCAACAAGCTGCTTAATATAAAACTCTAACTTTAAGGGGTCACATCAGTTCTGGGCTCTTTTTTTAAGGATAATTACTATATGAGTCGATTTCATAATTCCCTATTTCAAATGAAGATACGAATGACAATGGGTTTTAAGTTTTATTGTTCATTAATATAGAAGGTGTTCCGCTGATTGGAGCGGAGGGCGGCGACTCCAGTGGGAACAGCGCGAGCTGAAAGCCCCGCAGGAACGCAGTGACGAGGAGATTGAAGCCGTGCCCACGGAAAGCGTCCGCCCGAAGCGGAAATCAACTTTGTTCGTATTTCAACACTAAATTTTCTATTATGAAATTAACTCATATATGTTGAATTAAGGAATCCTCCTCTTTCCCCCTCGACTACTCCAGTAGCCCCCTTCGCTAGAGATTAGTTTTGTTTCGCCAATTCATCAGTTCCACACTATCTTAAGAAATTCTTCATAGTTATCCCAATCATTTCTTAAGATTCAACTTCTATAATGAGGATAGAGAAGAAAGTTGGAGGGGAAAACATGATTAGTGTTAAAGAATTAAGTCATTCATTCAAAATCGGTAAAAAAGGTAAGGAAAAAAGAATTCCTGTGTTGAAAGGACTGACGTTTGAAGTGGCGGATGGGGAAATCGTCTCTATCGTCGGAAGAAGCGGCTCGGGGAAATCAACACTACTACATATAATGGCAGGTTTTTTGACGCCGGACAGTGGAGAAATCCATGTGAACGGTGTAGAAACGTCTTCATTTACCGAAGTAGAAAGTGCAAAGTTCAGACTGGATAATTACGGTTTTGTCTTTCAAAACTTTCAGTTGATGCCTGGATTGAATGCATTTGAAAACGTCGAGTTGCCTTTGAAATTAAAAGGAATTGACAAATCGGAGCGCCGGAAAAAAGTAAGAGATTTAATGAAAAGTGTAGGACTTGCAGAGGTGCAAGATCATTATCCGAATGAGTTATCCGGTGGCCAACAACAACGAGTCAGCATCGCGCGGGCGCTTATTACCGATCCGCCAATCATTTTTGCGGATGAACCAACGGGAAGTCTCGATTCGGAAACGGAACAGGACGTTCTGTTACTTATCCAGTCGCTCAATAAAACACGCGGTATAACGTTCGTCATCATTACACATGACGACGAAGTGGCCCAAACGGCGGACCGTGTATACAGAATGCGCGATGGCGAACTTTCGGAAGGTGGTATGCACGATGCAATTTAACGATCAGATTGACTTCATAAGACAACATATTAAGAAAAATCGATTGCGTGTTTTTATGACCGTACTTGCGGCAACTATGGGGACAGCTTTTCTGATTGTGCTTGCATCTGTTGGGTTCGGACTTCATGAAACGGTACGAGATTCAGTGTTATCAAACCGGTTAGTTACTGAAGTTGAAGTTCATGGCGGTGAAGATTCGGAAAAACCAGGGGAACAAGTAGAGGAACTAAAAAAGATAGAACATGTAAAAGCAGTTGTAAATCGACAATATTTATATTCAGGGACAAGTCAGCAGTCTTCACTTGGTGATTTTACGGGCAATCATGATCTCGTTGTGACGGATTTCATTGAAGAAGGGAAAGCCGGTTTCGAACTCGAAGAAGGGCGCTTGCCAGAAAAGGCGAATGAAGTCGTTGTCGGTAGCAATTTCAAAGAGTTTTTAATGATTGAACAAGACGAGAACAGTGAAGGTGAAATTAAAACCTATGAAGGAGATTTAATAGGGGAACAGTTTTCATACCAAATCGGTGATACTGAAGGAGAGTTTTCCGAAGAAAAGATACCTCTAACCATTGTCGGGATTGGGAAATACCCTGCAAAAGAGTGGGTGCAGGACCAAAAAGTATATGTAGATGATTCAATTGTTACGGAGCTTGAACGTATCCATTACGCAAGTAAGGAAGCAGAATATCGAGAATCCAACCCTTTACTTTATAGCACCGTAAATGTCTATGTGGATAAACTAGAGAATGTCAAAGCCGTTTCAAAGAAACTAAAAGGTGAAGGGTATTATGTTTATTCTATAGCAGACGAATTGGAGCAATTGGATGTCTTCTTCTTGGCGTTGAAAGCAGGTCTTGTATTTGTTGGAACAATTGCAATTTTAATTTCATCCATTGGGATTTTCAATACGATGACGATGGCTGTAACGGAGCGTACGCGTGAAATTGGCGTCATGAAAGCAATCGGTGCAGATTCGAAACTTATTCAGCGGCTCTTCTTGATGGAAAGTGCATGGATTGGTATTCTTGGAACGGTAATCGCAGTCGTTATTTCATATGGTGTAAGCATTATTTCGAACTTTGTGTTGCCGATTATCGTTTCGTCGGCACTTGGAGAAGAAGACTTTGGTAGCTTGGATGTTAAGTTTTCGGTTATTCCGTGGCAACTTGTTGTCATTGCATCGGTAATTAGCATTGGCGTCGCAATGATTTCTGGATGGCGACCGGCACGTAAAGCAACAAAAATTGATGTGATTAATGCACTTAGACAAGAGTTATGAAATACTAGAATTAAAGGGTAACTGCTATGTATTGGCAGTTGCCCTTTAATTATTTATAACGATTCAATAGTAAAGAACTGTTATAATTGAGAATGACTATCAGTTGGTGATAGTATATAGATAGCGGGTGAAGATTGGATAAGGGGGCTATTTAGATGAGTCAGTTAGAAGGAAAGAATGCTGTCGAACGAAATATTATAAGCCGAAGGACAATCAAAGCGTTTAAAAAAGATCCAATTAATGTCGAGGAAATTATAGAATTATTAAATGTAGCGAAATGGGCACCCAACCATAAGTTGACGGAACCGTGGCGTTTCCAGTTATACGTGGACGAGGGAAAAGAGACGTTTGTTCAAGCTTATATCGATTCACAACCGACAGTTGACGGAGAAGTTACAAAAAGAGTGCAGAATAAAGCGCAATATTACAGAGATATTCCCATCCATCTTGCAGTAATTATGCCAGAAGATCCACGCCAAAGAAGATGGGATGAGGATTACGGTGCTGTTTCTTCATTGATTCAAAACTTCCAACTGGCGGCTTGGGAAAGAGGCATTGGGATGATTTGGCGTACGAATGATTGGGTATATGATCCTGTATTTAGAGAAGGAATCGGTGCGAGCCCTGGTGAAAAAGTAGTCGCGACATTGATGATTGGTTATCCAAAACATGTACCTGCAGCTGGGCTTCGGACAGGGATTCGGGAACTTATTACGATTATTGATAAGTGATGAATCTATCGTAATTATGAATAGAGTAGAGAGAAATTGAACTTCCAAAAAAGTTACATAAGTTCTGGATTGTTCTTCTACTGGGGTCACTCACCGCCTTCGGTCCTTTATCGATGGATATGTATTCAGGTAAGCATTTAACGAAAATTATCGCCTTGCTTGCGCTTGTGAATGGGGTTGGAATTATTATATTCACCTGTAGTGTAACGGTTCTTTTCATTTATTTATTTGCCGCAAGAAAGTAATATGGTATTGGGGAATTAAATAAAAGTAGTTGCATGCTATAATGGTAGGGAATCTTATTATACATAAATGAAAGGCGGATGAAGAATGGATTATCGTATTGAACATGACACATTTGGTGAAATTAAAGTACCAGCAGACAAACTATGGGGTGCACAAACACAACGCAGTAAACAAAACTTTAAAATTGGCGGAGAAAAAATGCCGATTGGTATCGTGCGTGCATTTGCACATTTGAAAAAGTCAGCAGCAATTGCAAGTCATGCACACGGCAATATTTCTGAAGCAAAAATGAAAGCCATTTCTGCAGCAGCTGAAGAAGTCATCGCAGGTAAATTAGATGATCATTTCCCACTTGTTGTTTGGCAAACGGGAAGCGGCACGCAGTCAAACATGAACATGAACGAAGTACTTGCTCATCGTGGGAACCAACTCCTTGAAGAGTGGGGCGAAGAAGATCGTCTACACCCGAACGATGATGTCAATAAATCACAAAGTTCGAACGATACATTCCCAACAGCATTGCATGTTGCAGGCGTAATTGCAGTTGAAGAACAACTTGTTCCAGCGCTTGGTCTGTTGAAAGACACATTCGGTAAAAAGTCCGAAGAATTTATGGATATCATCAAAATCGGACGTACGCATTTACAAGATGCAACGCCTTTAACACTTGGCCAAGAAATTAGCGGTTGGCACCGTATGCTTGAAAAAACGGAGAAAATGATTGTAGATAGCGTGGAGTCAATGAAAGAACTTGCAATCGGTGGAACGGCAGTAGGTACAGGCCTTAACGCACCTGCGGGATTCGGCGACCGTGTAGCGGAAGAAATTAGTAAAGCGGTTGGTATTGAATTCACATCTGCACAAAACAAATTCCATTCACTTACAAGCTATGACGAAGTCGTTTACGTTCACGGTGCGATTAAAGCACTTTCAGCGGATATTATGAAGATTGCAAACGACGTACGTTGGTTGGCAAGTGGTCCACGTTCAGGTATTGGTGAAATTACAATTCCAGAAAATGAACCAGGTAGCTCAATCATGCCAGGAAAAGTGAACCCGACACAAAGTGAAGCAATTACAATGGTTGTGGCACAAGTAATGGGGAACGATACAACAATCGGTTTTGCGGCAAGCCAAGGAAACTTTGAGCTAAACGTATTCAAACCAGTTATTATCTATAACTTCCTTCAGTCGGTTACGCTACTTGCCGATGCAATGATTAGCTTTAACGACAATTGTGCGGTAGGAATTGAACCGAATCGTGAAGTAATTGATCACCACGTGAAAAACTCATTAATGCTCGTTACTGCACTTAACCCGCATATCGGTTACGAAAATGCAGCTAAAATTGCAAAAGCAGCTCACGCGGCAGGATCAACTCTGAAAGAAGCTGCACTAAAAACAGGTTTATTAACGGAAGAACAGTTTGACGAGTATGTCGATCCTTCAAAAATGATCGGGAATTCATAAGGAATTTCATCTTCATTCAGCAAGTGTTCAAACTCCTGCTGAATGAAGATAAAGCCTCCGGCGGATGTCACAGATTTTTTGGGGAGTCAATCGAGCAAGCTCGATTCAAAATCTGGACGCAATTACGCCGAGGCGTAATTGAAATTGAACGAATATAAGTAAAGTGCAGGTGCCAATGGGTGCCTGCATTTTTTTATGAATTTAAACTAATCTACTTGACTTGTTTGTTTGAAAGTAACATAATAATGTTTGGTTAGAACATTACCGACGTTGCTTATACACATTGAAAAAAAGGAGCTTTTATAATGTCTCCACGGGAAAGAAGAAAGCGCATTATTCAAATGCTTGAACTGAATGGTAAGGTCGAAATAATTCAACTATCTGAAACGCTTGGTGTAACCCCGATGACAATTCGTCGTGATTTTGATGTGTTAGAGAAACAAAAGAAATTAATACGTACGCATGGTGCGGCAATTGCTCCCCAAGGTCTTATTGTTGAACAGACATTCGAGTCAAAGGCTGGAAAAGCGGTTCTAGAGAAACAAACCATCGCACGCGAAGCAATGTCGTTTGTTCGAGACGGTATGACTGTTCTTCTGGATTCTGGAACGACGACGCTTCAAATTGCAAGGTTGCTGAAGGTTCGCGACAAAGTGACTGTGATCACCAATGATATTAAAATTGCGGCTGAATTGATGGATAGTCAGTTAGAAATTATCCTTCTTGGCGGAAGGCTTCAAAATGGTGTTGGATCTTTATATGGAGCGCTAACTTCAGAGGCATTGCGTTCTCTTCATGTAGATTTATTTTTTCTTGGTGCGCCCGCACTTCATTCATCACTTGGAATTACAGCAACGACGATTGAGAAGGCCGCACTAAAGAAGGATATGTGTAAAGCAGCTGAACAAATTATTCTTGTAGCTGATTCGTCCAAGTTTCATCAAAAAGCATTCTCAAAGGTATGTGATCTTGAAGACATTACCACAATAATTACAGATGCAAATCTTTCGGAAAAGTTTAGCGAAACATATGAAGAGTATGTGGACATATTACTAGCGAAGTAGGTGTAAGCATGAAAATCGGAATTATAGCAGATGATTTAACGGGAGCTAATGCAACTGGCGTAGGTCTGGCAAAGGCCGGATTCATAAGCACCACGATCGTTTTTGGTGGAAAGGTCCCCGCGAATAGTAAGTGTACATCAATTAGTGTGGATATTGACAGTCGTTATGTACCCATAGACACTGCGAAAGAACGTGTGACAGACACTTATCATCAATTGCGTAGTTGGGGTGCAGATATTGTTGCAAAACGCATTGATAGCACGATTCGTGGAAATATAGGCTCTGAAATCGATGCGTTACTGGAAGTAACGGGGAATGACAGTGTAGCAATTGTTGTTGCCTCTTATCCCGATTCTACAAGGATTACAGTGGGAGGTTATTTGTTAGTCGATAATGTGCCTGTACAGGAAACAGATGTTGCAAGGGATCCACTCAATCCGATTACAGACTCCTACATCCCCGCAGTAATTGCCGAACAAAGTAATTTTGAAATCGGTCATATTGGTCTAGGAACCGTCTTGAAGGGCAAGGAATGTATTGTACCCGAGCTTGAGTCGTTAATTGCAGAAGGAAAGCGGATTATTGTCTTTGATGCAATTACAAATGAAGAAATCGAACATATCGCAGAATCGATGGCTGAGATTAAGGAGCGTGTACTTTTTCCGGTTGATCCGGGTCCTTTATCGGTAGCGTTTGGGCAAGTGAAAAAAAGGCATAACGCAAGCAAAGGTAAATTAATTGTAACGGTTGGAAGTGTGACATCACTTACTGGGCGACAACTAAAATACTTGATTGATAAAACAAATGCTTCACCAGTTTATGTAAGCGCTAATTTGTTAGCCACGATGAGCGGCGATTGGGAGAAAGAAATAAAACGTGCCACGGCGGAGGCATTGGCGGCGTTGCAAGACGAAGAAATACTTATTATTACAACGCATTCTCCGGCGTCTACCGTTTTGTCACTATCGGAAATTGCTTTGAAAGAAAATGTGACCGAAGAAATACTTGCAAAACGGATTACAACAGGCCTTGCGAAAGTGACGCTAAATGTTGTCAAGCAAGCTGAAGTCACAATTGATGGGACATTTTCAAGTGGTGGTGATGTGACGGCGGCTTTATTTGCAGAAAGTAAGGCAGAAGCTATCCAACTTGAAGACGAAGTATTTTCACGCGCGGCGTACGGCAGATTTATCGGTGGAGCATTCGACGATATTCCTGTAGTGACAAAAGGCGGAACAGCCGGGAATGAACAGTCAATATATGCATGTGTAAATTACTTGCGCACAAAAAATCATGAAGGAAGTGTTTGATATGACAACAGAACATAAAGTTATTGCCATTCCAATGGGAGATGCTGCTGGAATAGGACCTGAAATTACAGTTAAATCATTAGCAAAAGAAGAAATTTACAATATGTGTAACCCGCTCGTCGTTGGGGATGCGGATGTAATCAAGAAAGCAATCGAGGTAACAGAAACGGGTTTGAAAGTGAACATTGTTTCGTCACCAACTGAAGGGAAATATGAATTCGGTACGGTCGACGTATTGGATATGAATAATATCGATATTGAGACGCTTGAACCGGGACAAGTCCAAGCGCAGTGCGGGAAAGCTGCATTCGAATATATCGAGAAGTCTGTAGCACTTGCGATGGCTGGGGAAGTGGCGGCACTTGCAACAACACCAATTAACAAAGAATCATTGCAGGCGGCGAAGGTTCCTTATATTGGACATACAGAAATGTTGGAAGATTTAGGGGGAGCACCCGATCCGTTAACAATGTTCCAGGTTAATGGTATGCGTATTTTCTTCTTGACGCGTCATGTTTCTCTAAAAGAGGCTATTGGACAAATGACGAAAGAGCGTGTACGTGATTATTTGAATCGCTGTGATGTAGCGCTTCAACGTTTGGGAGTTGAAAACCGTAAACTTGCGGTCGCGGGTTTGAACCCACATAGCGGTGAAGGCGGTTTGTTCGGAATGGAAGAAGTGGACGAAATTGCACCTGGTATCGAGGCTGCGAAAAAAGACGGAATCGATGCATATGGTCCAGTTCCGGCGGATTCGGTCTTCTTCCAAGCGTTAAACGGGAAGTATGATGCGGTGCTATCTCTTTATCATGACCAAGGACATATTGCAGCGAAAATGACTGATTTCCATCGTACAATTTCAATTACAAATGGCTTGCCGTTCTTACGTACTTCTGTCGATCATGGAACAGCATTCGATATTGCTTGGAAAAATATTGCGGCAAGTATCAGTATGGAAGAATGTATTAAACTTGCAGCAGAATATGCTCCGAAATTTACACGGGAGTCATTGTAAAAAATCCATAAGAAGAAGGGGAGCCATTCCCCTTCTATTTCTTAACGTAATGGGGGAAAGTTAACATGTCACATGAAGCACAAATGGTTTTAGGGTTGGTCATCGGTGTTGTAGTTCTAATTCTACTCGTTTTGAAAACGAAGATACATGCATTTTTAGCCTTAATTATCGCCGCGTCTATAACAGGAATTGTCGGTGGAATGGAACCGGTTAAAGTGGCCGATACGATAGCTGCGGGCTTTGGAGGAACATTGGGATCTATCGGAATCGTCATCGGTTTCGGTGTTATGATGGGTCGAATTTTGGAGGTTTCTGGAGCGGCTGAGCGACTTGCCTACACGTTAATTCGGTTTGTCGGGAAGAAAAAAGAAGAATGGGCAATGGCGATTGCAGGATATATTGTATCCATTCCGATTTTTGTCGACTCTGCTTTTGTTATATTAAACCCTTTGGTGAAGGCGCTTTCACGAAAGACTGGGAAATCAGTTGTGACACTTGGTATAGCTCTAGGTATAGGACTCGTCGCAACACACCACGCAGTACCGCCTACGCCGGGTCCGCTTGGAGTAGCAGGAATTTTCGGTGTTGATATCGGATTAATGATTGGATGGGGTCTAATCCTATCTATACCTATTATTATTGTAGGTGTTCTCTATGCGCAATGGATTGGTAAGCGAATTTACCAGCTTCCGAGCGAAGAGGAGGATGGTGCAGAATACATTCGCCCTACTACACAAACCGCCTACGAAGAATTTGTCCAACTTACGGACGAGCGCAATAAAGAATTACCATCGCTTTTTCGTTCAACGTTACCAATTATATTACCCATTTTCCTAATCTTCTTGAACACGACGCTAGTGGCAATGGATATTGGCGGCGGTTGGATTGATTTCGTCCTTTTCTTAGGTAAACCGATTATTGCAGTAGGACTTGGCTTGGTTGCAGCCATTTATGCACTTGCGGGTCCAATGAGACGTGAAGAAGCACTTGATCGTATGGAAGAAGGAATGACGACGGCAGGTATTATATTACTCGTAACAGGTGCGGGTGGAGCACTTGGGCAAGTGCTACGTGAAAGCGGGGCGGGTGATTACATTGCGGCTCAAGTCGCAAGCCTACCACTTCCAGCTATTCTTATTCCATTTTTCGTTGCAACACTCGTTCGTCTTATTCAAGGGAGCGGAACCGTAGCAATGATTACAGCTGCGTCAATTTCGGCACCGATTCTTGTGAATATGGAAGTGAATATGGTTCTCGCTGCTCAAGCGGCGGCACTTGGTGCAATGATATTTTCTTATTTCAACGATAGCTTATTCTGGGTTGTTAACCGAATGCTTGGAATTAAGAATGTGAAAGAACAAATACTTGTTTGGTCCGTACCAACAACACTTGCATGGGGAGTTTCACTTGTTTCTTTATTAATTGCCAATCAGTTTTTCGGGTAACAAGATTGTTCACGGCATTGTAATTAATTCAAACTCGGAAGTCTGTTAAAATTAAGAGACAAGAGACTGTGAGGGGTGTGGATAAGATGAAGAAACAGCTTGTTTTATTATTATCTGCATGTGGAGCGAAATCTTATGAAGGTGATTCATTGAAAGAAATTCGTGATGTAATTGATGAAACATACAAAGAAGGCTACGCAGAACCAACAAATACGCCGATGCCATCATAAAGAGGAAAGCAGACACTTGGGTGTCTGCTTTTTTATTTCGTAAAGTGGATGTCCACTCAAATCGCTAGAATGTCCACTCATTTTGCATTATTGTCCACTCAATCCGTGTGGATGTCCGCCCTTTTTCCGGATGTCCACTCAAATCGTCATAATGTCATCCCTTTCCGCGATAATTTCCACTCAATCGGGCGTAATGTCCGCCCTTTCGCCAGATATACGCTAAAATTCTAGCAAGTTGGCAATGAATATTCAGTTAACTATAATGAGTATAGAAGAACATATGGTATAATTGTAGTAACTAAGGATGGAGGGATGATGATGATTCGATTTGTTCAATTTGAAGAAAAGTACATACCGCAAATGGCGGAGCTGCTTGCGGCAAGGCATGTGAAAGAAAGAAAACGTTTTCCATTTTTACCGGAAAAATATGAAAATCCAGAAGAAGCGACGAACGTTTTGATTGAAGAAACGAATAAGCCTTTCACATCCGGGCTCGTTACATTACGGGGTGATGAAGTCATTGGCTATCTATTATATGAATTCAAGAAAAACGCAACGCAAGGACGTCATGTTTCTGTCGGCTATTCATCACTTGCGATGAAAGAAGACGAACATCCGCGTCTCGTGCGGCTTATGTATGCAGAAGTTGGCGCTGAATGGATCCGAAATGGCTATTTTGAACATGTTTTGTTCGCGCCTGTTGGAAATGATCCAATTATTCTTGAACTACTGGAACAATCTTTCCGTTTTGATCAGCGGTATGCGGTTTTGCCACTTGAAACGTATGTAGCAAAAAGTGATGGAACAGCAAAAGTGACTTTCCGACAGGTGACGGAAGATGATATTTCCATACTTGAAAAAATGGCGTCTTGGAACTCCATCCACCAAGCATCCGCGCCTGCATGGAGTCCGATAACAAAAGAATCGCTAGATAAAGTACGGGCTGAATACGAAGAACTTGCGGAGGATACGGAAGTGAAAATGTGGATTGCCGAGCAAAACGGTATACCAGCTGCGTTCCATGTCTATTACCCAGCAGAATCTAATGGATCGTTGGCGACACCGGAAAACACGGTCCATTTAGCAGCCGCGTCAACAAATACGGACATGCGTGGAAAAGGGATTGGCAAGGCAATCGCTGATTACTGTTTCAATGAAGTCGAAGAGGATGGTTACGAATATGTCATGGCAGATTGGCACACGCCAAACCATCTCGCCTCTTATTTCTGGCCAAAACGCGGGTTCCAATCATATATGATTCGCATGGTGCGTACGGTCGATCCGCGGATTTCATGGGCGGATGGTGTCCATTGAAAAACATACCATTTGTCGCGTCATGGAGCGGCGGAAAAGATTCCGCGATGGCCTATTACCGAGCAACCAAATCAGGTGCGATTCCAAAAAGAATATGGACGATGTTTGAAGATGACAAAGAACGTTCGAAATCCCACGCGCTTCCATTTGAAGTCGTTGAAGCACAAGCCAAAGTTCTCGGTGTTCCGCTAATGATTCGTGGTGCAGACTGGGGTGGTTATCAAGAACAGTTTTTGGATGCCATGAAAGAATGTAAGGATGCTGGCATTAACCACGGTGTCTTCGGGGATATCGACCTCGTAGATCATCTGGAATGGGTTCGAAAAACATGTGCAGAAGTCGGTATGGAAGCCGTGCATCCTCTTTGGATGGAGCCACGTCGGAAAATATTAGAGGAATTTATAGGCGTTGGATTCGAAGCATATATTGTTGTCGTCAACACAAAAATGATGCCGGCACACTTCATCGGTCGTAAATTCACAATCGAACTCATGGACGAACTTGAAGCGCTCGGCATCGATTCCTGCGGAGAATCCGGGGAATTTCATACAGTTGTTGTAGATGGACCAATCTTCAAAGAAAGAATTCCTTTAGTATTTTCAGGAGAACATGAAAGAGATGGATATGTCTTTTTGGATGTTGGATTTGTTGAAAAAAAGTAAAGGATATATTTCTCAACATTTTTCGGCAGTTTCCACTAAAACTAATTGACTTTCTATTCAAACGAATATACTATTAGTATTGTTATTATTCTTTTAATAAAAACCTCTTATTAAGGGCGGCAGAGGGACTGGCCCTATGATGCCCGGCAGCCATTCATGTTTTATATTAACTGAAAAGGTGCCAAATCCAGCAAAGTATTTAGTGCGTTGGAAATGAGAGGAAAGTTCGCTTTTTTAGTGTATTCAATTCCTCTCTTTTTTTGAGAGGGATTTTTTATTTGTACGAAATCCTAGAGAACCTAGGGGGAGAGAACGATAGTACAATTTCACTTGTTAAAGGTGCACCTGGCCACTATAGAATTGGTAAGGGGGTACTCGATGAAATAGAATTACTTTTATCGGAACTTGGCATACAAAAAGTTCATATTGTATCGGGGGAAAAGGGTTGGAATGCTGTACAACCTTAATTACCTAAGGAAACTTAGCTTACCGATACGGCCATTTAAGATATGAAGTCGATGTTATGTATATAACGATCTTTATTCCTATTATTCTTGTCCAAAGTATTCAATCGATTGGTAACAGGTTTTCGGCCCGCTTGAAAAAGGATTAACTTCAAAGATAAGGCTATAGTTTTTTTCGAAAGGGATGAAAAAACTTGGAATTTGCTAAAAATAATGACTTGTTCTCACAAAATATAAATCAATCCGAAGTGTTTCCGGTTTCTTTTAAAGAATTGGAAAAAGAAGCAAAAGAAAGTATGGCAGCTGGTGCATTCGGCTATGTCCAATCGGGTGCTGGTGGGGAAGAGACTTTGCAACGAAACATCGCTTCTTTTTCAAAGTATGCCATCGTTCCTCGATTTTTGAAAGACGTTTCAACATTGGACACGTCTATAACATTATTTGGTCGTACATATCCTTATCCATTGCTAATTGCACCCGTCGGCATGCAAAAAATTGCGCATGTGGATGGGGAAATTGCTACTGCAAAAGCAGCTGCGGCAATTGGTATTCCTTTTATTCAAAGTACAGTATCTAGTTATTCGATAGAAGAAATTGCAGAAGCAACTGCCGACAGTCCAAAATGGTTTCAGCTTTACTGGTCAAGCACTGACGAAGAAATTTCGTATAGCATGGTGAAAAGAGCGGAAGAAGCAGGTTATGAGGCAATTGTTTTAACAGTAGACACAGTTGTAATTGGATGGCGTGAGGAAGACGTACGCAATCAATATTCTCCGCTGAAGCAAGGTTTTGGAAAAGCGAATTATGAGACTGATCCAGTATTTATGTCGTCGATTCCAATGAACGATTTTGACTCCGTTATTCAAGGTATATTGGATAACATTCAGCACCCCGCATTAAATTGGGAAAAGGTAGCGGAATTAAAGAAAAGAACATCTTTGCCAATTCTTTTAAAAGGTATTTTACATCCCGAGGATGCGAAGTTGGCTGTGGCCAATGGCATCGATGGAATTATCGTTTCCAATCACGGCGGGCGCCAGCTTGACGGTGTCATTGCAAGTATTGATGCGCTTCCGGCGATTGTAGAAGCAGTGGAAGGGAAAATGCCAATCCTTTTCGATAGTGGAATTCGACGAGGCTCTGACATTGTAAAAGCAATTGCACTCGGTGCGGATGCAGTTCTAATCGGTCGACCTTTCATGTATGGCTTGGCAGTAGGCGGGCAAAAGGGTGTTGAAAAAGTATTGGAAAATATGCTTCAAGAAATGAAGGTTTCCATTTCATTAGCAGGCGTTACTAAATTAAAAGATCTTCGCAATTTAATAATTAAGAACCCCCACTCCGTTTTTTGAAGAAAGTAAGGGATTTTAGACATAAACACAAAGAGCCAATTCGTTTATTAGCAAACGAATTGGCTCTTTGTGTTTTTAAGGATAGCTTCGATCATTTATTTGCTGAGCAAATCTCCTAATTCTTTCTCAAGAAAAGGTTTGACGTGTAACAAATTTCGGAATTCATTGTAGCGTTTATGTTCACTAGCGGATGCTTTCCGTCCTGTATGATATGCACGGATTAGGACGTTTTTCGGTGTATGTTCCATATCGATAAACTCTAATAACTGTGCTTCGTAACCTACGAGTGACAAGAGTTCCGCACGGATGGAATCTGTTGCGAGAGCAGAAAATCGCTCTTTTATTAAGCCGTGTTGGAGCATAATATCGAGTGCCGGCGATTGGATTTGTGAGAAAAGTTCGTGCTGACAACATGGAACGCTTAAAATAACTTTCGCTCCCCATTTAACAGCACGCGCAAGTGCCATATCTGTTGCAACATCGCATGCATGTAACGTGACGACCATATCGACCGACGTTTCTTCGTTGTAGTCGTTAATGTCTCCGACGAGAAACTCAAGGTCATTATAACCAAGATCTTTCGCAATGGTTCGGCATTCTTCAATAACTTCCTTTTTTAAATCCAACCCAGTTACTTTAATATCAAGGCCTTTTTCAATTCGCAAATAGTGATACAGTGCAAATGTCAAATAGGATTTCCCCGAGCCGAAATCAAGAATTCGAATCGTTCGGTCTTTTGGCAAGTGCGCGAGTGAGTCGTCGATGAATTCGACAAATCGGTTAATTTGTCTAAACTTGTCGTGCTTTTGTTTTTTTACTTTGCCGTCGGGGGTTTGAACACCGAGTCGTACGAGGAATGGGTACGGTGTGTGTTCATCGAGTAAATAATTTTTCTTTCGGTTATGGGAAAGGTCGACTACTTTTTCGGATGTCACTTTTTCGGATTTCCACATCACTTTAAATTTCTTCGTCAGCTGAACTTGAATCTTTTCATCTGTAAATTCTATGTGTAGTTGTCTGAAACGTTCAAGTAGTTGCTGTAAATGGCTTCGCAATTCTTCGGGCGTCACGTTTTCATGATTTAATATTCGTTCATATTGATATTCAAATTGAATATGCAATTGTTCTTTTATTTCTACTGCCTTTACTTTCACCCGTTTTAAGTCATCTGTTTTTGTGCGGGACTGGCTAATTGTACCGCCAATGAATGTTCCATTCGTCAGCCGGCTAGTCAACACGTCGAGTAATTCTTCAAAATCCATTGCAATCGCTCCTTGGAAGGTGATTCTCACCAAACTTATTCTATACAGCATAACAAAAAAGAGTTGGCGACCGCCAACTCCTTCACTTATTATTCGTTTTTCATCTGGTTATTTAAATTCAAATCCTTGTTTTTTCAAAAATGCTTTCATATGAGTTCGTCTTGGTTCTTTTAAAAACGTTGCCATGGAATCAGACCAAGCTGCATTTTTTTGATTGGAACCACGGCTCATATAGTAATCGTTCATCGTTTGGTCGTAGGCGGGAAGAAGTTCATCATACTTTTTTTCGTCATATCCATTTTCGTGAATGATGGCTTCAACGGGAAGTCGAGGCTTTACTTCATTTGCCTCGTCGGGTACGCCGATAGTAATAGCAAATAAAGGTGCAACGCCTTCCGGCAGGTGGAGTAATTCACTTATTTCCCCGGGTGCGTTCCGAACACCGCCTATAAAGCAAATGCCATATCCTTTGGATTCGGCCGCGATGACAACATTTTGGGCGAACAGCCCGACATCTACCGCGCCAACAAGTACGTTTTCAGCAACTGAAAAGTCGATATCCTTTTCCAATAAATTCGCGGCTTTCTTTAGGCGGTTATAGTCCATGCAAAATACGAGGACAGCCCCTGCACCTAAAATTTGTTGTGGATTTTTTGATAATTCAGCGACCTTTTCACGCTTTGCCTGGTTGGTTACATGAATGACCGCATATGCTTGAACGAAATGGGAACTTGCTGCATGCTGGCCTGCACGAATGAGCTCATGTACTTCATCTTTACTAAGTGGAACGTTTTTGTACTTTCTAACAGATGCATGTGATGTCAATAAATCGATAACCATGAAATCCCTCCAGGAAAAAGTATATTAAATAGTTTGATAATGCAATAGTAACAGACATGATTCGTGATAAACTACCAATAAAGCTCAGAAAGGTGTGAAGTTATGATTTGGATTGAAAGTCTTTCGATAACGACAGCGATTTTGATTATATTCCTAATCATCACCCCGATTAGCAGTGTACTTTATCTCTATCTTTATGATCGGAAACAAAAACAACATGCTATTTTGCGAAACTACCCGATTTTGGGACGGGTGCGCTATATTCTTGAGAAGACGGGTCCAGAACTTAGGCAATACTTATTCGATGATGATAACGACGGTAAACCATTTAACCGTGAAGAATATTTACATATGGTACTTCCAGGTAAATATTTGAATAGTGTTATTGGTTTTGGCTCGAAGCGCGATTTTCAAGAAGCTGGATATTATATAAGAAACGCAATGTTTACGAAGCAAAATGAGGAAATGCGTGTAGATAATGAAAATCTCGTTGATACGATGCGCTATGTTGTGGATGCAGATAACTTATTTTCTAGAAAAGAGCATCGCGAAGAAATTCCGACGTTGCCATGGTTGTTGCCGGAAGAGGATGCAGTGGTCCTTGGTCCAAATTGTGAGCATCCATTCCAGGTTCGTAGCTTGTTGGGGCAGTCTGCTATGAGTTATGGGGCACTCGGAGAGAACGCAATTACGGCTTTGTCAAAGGGAATCGGAATGGCAAAAGGAGCGTGGATGAATACCGGTGAGGGAGGGCTCTCAAACCACCATTTAGCCGGGGGGGCAGATATTATTGCTCAGATTGGCTCAGGACTGTTTGGTTTTCGAACTTCAGAGGGGGAGTTTAGCTGGGATTTACTTCGTGAAAAGGCTGAGATGTCAGAAGTGAAAGCATTTGAAATTAAGTTGGCACAAGGGGCGAAAATGCGCGGTGGGCATGTTGAGGGTGCGAAAGTAACAGAAGAAATTGCAGCCATTAGAAACGTTATGCCATGGACATCAATAAATAGCCCAAACCGTTTTCATCAATTTGAAGACTTTCCTACCCTATTTGAATTTATTGAGAAAATTCGTCAACATTCAGGCAAACCGGTTGGTATTAAAGTGGTTATAGGTGGACAACAAGATGCGGAAGAGCTTGCATCGTTCATGCATGAAACAGGAATGGGTCCTGACTTCATCTCGGTAGATGGTGGTGAAGGTGGTTCTGGAGCAACTTACCAAGATCTTGCGGACAGCGTAGGTTTGCCCCTTCGTTCGGCATTGATTCTATTGGATGATGCGTTAAAGAAGTTTGACGTACGCGATCGGATAAAAATTATTGCTTCGGGGAAAATTACAACACCAGACCGCGCCGCAATTGTTCTTGCGATGGGTGCAGATCTTGTTCAAATTGCACGTGGTTTTATGATTTCGGTTGGCTGTATTATGGCAGAACGTTGCCATACAAATACGTGTCCAGCCGGCGTTGCGACGACAGATCCAAAGTTGCAACAAGGGCTTGTTGTAGAAGAGAAGAAATTCCGTGTAACGAATTACATTTTAACGATGCGTGAAGGGCTTTTCCGAATTGCAGCGGCAGCGGGACTGGATTCACCGACGAAATTCGAAAGGCATCACGTCGTTTATAAAGATGAGCGTGGACGTGTAACTTCCTTGGATTGAATAATGTTTATTCTTCCGAAATCTATTGTACACAATAAATAATACAATTGTTTTAAATTTTGTGATAACATAATGTATGTATAGGTAAAGTTACGAGGGGGAATAGATATGACATTATTAAACAAGACAGTTGGGGAAATCGTTAGGGATCAAGCATCGAAGTATCCGAATGAGGAAGCTTATGTATATCCTGAACATGGCATTCGTAAAACATATAAAGAATTTGATGCGGAGACGGATTTACTTGCGAAAGCATTTATTGGCATGGGTATTGAAAAAGGTGACAATGTTGCCATTTGGTCTAGCAACAAACGTGAGTGGCTGTTAAGTCAGTATGCAACAGGGAAGATGGGCGCAGTCCTCGTAACGGTAAACACAAATTACCAAGCGGCGGAATTAGAGTATTTACTTCGACAGTCCGATTCAACAACGCTTATTTTGGATGAGAGCTTTAAAGGAACAAGTTATATCGATATTATACGTGCTATTTGCCCAGAACTTGTGGACAGTGAGGACGGTATGATTACAAGTGAAAAACTTCCGTATTTCAAGCGCGTTATTTTGATGACAGAGCGTGAAGAAAAAGGAATGTATACGTGGTCCGAATTTATGGCACATGCTGAAGGTGTGTCCGATGAAGTGCTTGAAGAGCGATTCGCTTCACTAGATCCGGACGATGTCATTAACATTCAATATACATCGGGGACAACTGGATTTCCGAAAGGAGTTATGTTGACGCATAATAACGTTGTCAACAACGGTAAGCAGATTGGGGACTATATGAAGTTAACAGATGAAGATCGTGTATGTATACCTGTTCCGTTTTTCCATTGTTTCGGTTGTGTTCTAGGAACATTGGCAGCGGTTACACACGGTTCTACGATGGTAGTCATTGAGCAATTCGATCCGGAGGAAGTCCTGAAAGCAGTTCAGAATGAGAAGTGCACGGGACTTCTTGGCGTCCCGACGATGTTCATCGCGCAATTGAATCATCCGAACTTTAAAAATTATGATACGTCATCGCTACGGACAGGTATTATGGCAGGAACAACATGTCCAATAGAGATCATGAAGCAAGTCATTGAAGATATGGGGATGAGTGAAATAACGATTTGCTACGGCCAAACGGAGTCATCTCCAGTCATAACACAGACGAAAACGAATGATCCTATTGAGAAGCGGGTGTCGACTGTTGGAAAACCACATCCGAATGTTGAAGTGAAAGTGATAGATCCTGCTACTGGAGAAGAGTTACCCATCGGTGTACCAGGTGAACTTTGTACGCGTGGATATCATGTGATGAAAGGTTATTATAATAACGATGAAGCAACACGAGAAGCGATTGACCACGAAGGATGGCTCCATACAGGTGATGTTGCGATAATGGATGAGGAAGGATATATCGACATTACGGGCCGAATCCGGGATATGGTCATTCGAGGCGGCGAGAATATTTATCCAAGGGAAGTGGAAGAATTCCTTTACACACTTCCGGGAATTGCTGATGTACAAATTGTCGGTGTTCCTGACGAAAAATACGGTGAAGAACTTGTGGCATGGATTATCCTGAAAGAAGGCGCAGATCTCACTGAGGCATCTGTACGTGAATATTGTAAAGGGAAAATATCATTCCATAAGATTCCAAGGTATATCGAATTTGTGAATGAATTTCCAATGACCGCTTCGGGGAAAATTATGAAGTTTAAATTGCAGGAAATGTCACTAAAGAAAATAGGGTAATGAAAAAAGCGTATTCCTTTTCATACAGGGGGAATACGCTTGTTTTTTGTGAAATTATGCTTAATTTGTATTTTGAATCTTATTCCATTCATGGAAAGGTGCCAAGTTGTCTTGTGTTTTCATCTGAATAAAGGGCACCGAGCGATTTTCGGGGACTTCATCCTGATCATTAAAGAAGTGGGTTAATGGATTTGTGAAATCAGCTTCGAGCAATGCGTCCGTCTTACTGCATGCATAATAGATATTGCCAACAGTTGCCCAGTATGCGGCACCTAAACACATTGGACACGGTTCGCCACTTGCATATAGCACGCAATCGGAAAGGTCGACGGATGCGAGTGTAGAACAAGCTTCCCGAATTGCAAGCAATTCCGCATGGGCCGATGGGTCATTATGAAGGTGAACAAGATTGGTTCCTTTACCGATAATTTTGTCGTTTTTAACAATGATAGCTGCAAAAGGGCCGCCACCATTCCTCACATTTTCAACTGCCATAGTTATTGTCTGCTGCAACCATTTTTCATGGGTCATTAAACAAATTCTCCTTGTCGAATATAAGTATTTCCCGGGAAATCGGGGGGTAATTATAAGAAAGATGTCCTGCTTTGTTTATCATACAACAAGTACGACATATATTGTCATTTGATTGGATAAGCTATAGGAATAGCTGCTTAATTTGTGATGGAATATTGTGCATGTTAAGATGGAGGGACTTATGGGGCAATTGGAAGGGGATAATACATGGATATATTAGTTGAACGTGCCGTAATTGTCGGTGTACATATACAAACAGATGAGCACTTTGAATATTCAATGGAAGAACTGAAAAATTTAGCGGAAGCAATTGACGTTGAAGTTGTCGGTACGGTTACACAAAATCTAGAGCGACGAAATCCATCTCATTATGTAGGAACAGGAAAAATTGAGGAAATACGTAATTTCTATGAAGAAGCGGATGCGAACGTAGTTATTTTTAATGATGAATTGTCTCCTTCACAAATTCGGAATTTAGAAAATGGACTTGAGTGCAAAGTGATTGACCGAACGATGCTTATTCTTGATATATTTGAACGCCGTGCACGAACGAGCGAGGCACGGATGCAGGTGGATCTTGCACAGCTTCAATATATGTTGCCACGATTAATTGGACTTCGTGCTTCATTAGGTAGACAAGCCGGCGGAACGGGCGGAGGTTTACAGAACAAAGGGGCTGGGGAAACAAAGCTTGAGCTAGACCGAAGAATTATCGAGGACCAGATAGCTAAACTGAAAAGGGATCTTGAAGGTGTACAATATCAACGTGAAACACAGCGGAAGCAAAGGAAGAGAAGCGGGACCCCTGTCGTTTCACTCGTTGGCTATACGAACGCGGGCAAGTCGACACTTATGAACGGGATTCTTAAGAAAATGAATGCCGAAGTGACGAAACAAGTTTTTGAGAAAGATATGCTTTTTGCTACAATAGATACATCAGTTCGGCGGGTAAGATTGCCGGATAATAAAGAGTTTCTTCTGACAGATACAGTTGGTTTTGTTGGAAAACTGCCAACACATCTTGTGAAAGCATTTCGATCGACACTTGAAGAGGCAAGAAATGCAGATTTACTTTTGCAAGTAGTAGATGTGTCTCACCCTGAATACAGGTTTATGATGGATGTGACCAATCAAACATTGAGCGATGTAGGTGTTGAAAATATCCCGACAATTAACGTCTTCAACAAAGCGGATCTTGCCGATATGAAGTATCCAAAAGTAAGCGATAATAATATTTGGCTATCCGCAAAAGATGGAGATGGGTTAGACGAACTTGTCGAATTAATAAAAAGTTATGTTTTTGATAAATATATCACATGCAAATTGCTCGTTCCATTTGATCGCGGCGACGTCGTCTCTTATTTGAATGATAAAGCGAATGTGAAAGAAACGGCATATGAAGAAGAAGGAACCTATATGACCGTAGAGATGCTTGCGCACGACCGGGAACGTTTCGAAGAATTTATCACGAGCTACTAAGAACACTCACTGTAGTTTAGACAAGAAAAGGTGCATTGCGTTTGACCCGAATCGGTCACGCAATGCACCTTTTTCAATTAGAGTTCTTGAAACTGAATATTATGCAGCCGAGCAAAATGGCTGTCTTTTTTGACAAGTTCTTCATACTTTCCATCTTCCGCAATGCCATCCTCCGTTATAACTAAAATCCGGTCTGCGTCACGAATAGTAGCGAGACGATGCGCAATAACAAGTGTCGTTCGGTTTTCCGCTAATTCCGCAAGAGATTGCTGAATAATACGTTCCGTTTCCGTATCGAGTGCGGAAGTCGCTTCATCTAGAATAAGAATGGGTGGATTTTTTAGGAACATGCGAGCAATGGCGAGACGCTGTTTTTGTCCGCCTGAAAGTTTTAAGCCACGTTCACCTATTTGTGTGTCGTAGCCAACTGGAAGTGCGTCAATCATATCTTCCAAATGTGCTTTTCGCGCGGCTTCGTAAATCTCTTCATTCGTCGCATCCCTTTTTCCATAGGCGATGTTTTCACGAATTGTACCCGTGAAAAGGAAGACGTCTTGTTGAACGATACCAATTTGTTCCCGTAAAGACTTTTTCGTCATATCCCGGATGTCCATTCCATCGATTGAAATAGCCCCTTCATTCACATCGTAAAAACGAGGTATGAGTGAACAAATTGTCGTTTTTCCAGCACCAGACGGGCCAACAAATGCGACTGTTTCTCCTGCCTGAATCTTCAAATCGATGCCTTCGAGCACGGCTTGGTGGGCATCATATGTAAAGTGGACATCGTCGAACGTAATGTTCCCACTTAAATGATCGACGGCAACCGCGCCCGGTCGATCCTCAATATCAGGATCCACTTCAATAAGTTCCTGGAATCTCCTGAATCCGGCCATTCCCTTCGGATACAATTCAAGAAGTGCACTAATTTTATCGACGGGTTTGATCAGTAAGTTGACGAATAAAATGAAACTGACCAGCTCCCCGTACGACAGCTTTCCGTTGAATGAAAACCATGCACCAACGACGAGTACGATAAGTGTCATAAGTCGAGTCATCATATACATACTCGAATGGGTCCAAGCCATCACTTTGTATGCAACGAGTTTGGCAAGTCGGAAATTCCCATTATCTGTTTTGAAACGTCCGATTTCAAAGTCTTCATTTGTAAATGATTGAACAACGCGGACACCAGAAACGCTGTCTTCTACGCGCGCGTTCACATCGGCAATTTTTCCGTACATATTTGTCCAAGCGGCATTCATTTTTACGTTACAGAATGTAACTAAGATAATAAGTAAAGGAACCATAACGATTGCAATAAGTGCAAGTTCTGGATTGATGTTGTACATAAGAATAAATGCTCCGACAAGTGTCATAATTGCGATGAACAAATCTTCGGGACCATGGTGTGCAAGTTCTCCAATATCGAATAAGTCATTCGTAATCCGGCTCATGATGTGACCCGTTTTTGTGTTGTCAAAAAATCGAAATGATTGTCGTTGCACATGATTGAACAACTGCTGACGCATATCCGTTTCAATATTAATGCCAAGCTTATGTCCAAGATAGCTGACGATATACTGTAAAAAAGTACTGAATATGTAGATAACTAGTAGCAGAATGCTTATAGTGACGATTTTTCCCCAATCGCCGCCCGGCAATAGTTTATCGATAAACCATTGAACGGCAAGTGGAAAGGCGAGTTCGAGCAAAGCGACAAAAATCGCACTTGAAAAGTCAATGATGAAAAGTCGTTTATGAGGTTTATAATAAGAAAAAAACTTTTTAAGCATAAAATACATTCTCCATTCTCGTTGTAATGGATAGTATAGCAATTTAAAGAGCGGAAAACGACATATCGTTTCTAAGTAATAGAATTAAGAAGGGATGTAGATTAGTTCAATAGAATCGTTTTTGAAATGCAATTTGTTCGAGTCATCCTCTTCGAAAATTAGTAGTCTAGATCCTTTCTATCTAGTAAATTCCATCAATCGGAAACAATAATATGGCACTTGAAAGTCAGAGGATTATCTGCAATTCATTCAACTGAGAATGATTTTCAGTTATCTATTGACACGACAATGCCGCATGCTATAATGAACATTGAGCCTAATTGATAATCATTTTCATTACTTAATTCTCAATTAGACTTAAATAAATGATATCGGGGATACACCCATGAAGAAACGTTACTTAATCATCGCACTCATCAGTCTTTCATTCCTATCGCTTTTTGTAGGGGTGAGCAATATTTCACCGATGGATCTGCTAGATTTTAAATCGCAAGAAACTGAACTTTTCTTAATCAGCCGAATCCCACGACTTGTCGCCATTCTCCTTGCAGGAGCAGGAATGAGTATTGCGGGTCTTATTATGCAACAGCTGAGCCGGAATAAATTCGTTTCCCCGACAACAGCAGGGACGCTCGATGCAACAAAGCTTGGGATTCTTGTCTCTATGCTTCTGTTCACGAACGCATCGATGATGGAAAAGATGATTGTTGCATTTGCATTTGCGCTTGCCGGCACGTTTTTGTTTATGCAAATACTTGATCGTATTAAGTTCAAAGACGCAATATTCATCCCACTTGTTGGCCTCATGTTCGGAAGTATTTTGTCTTCTGTAACGACATTTTTTGCTTACAGAGCTGACATCATCCAAAATATGTCGTCGTGGTTGCAGGGGGACTTTTCGATGATTATGAAGGGACGGTACGAACTTCTTTATATTAGTATCCCGGTACTTATCATCTCCTATCTATTCGCGAATAGATTCACGGTTGCGGGGTTGGGAGAAGACTTCTCGAAAAACTTAGGGCTTGCCTATAGAAGAATTGTCAATATCGGGCTTATCCTTGTTGCGCTAATTACAACAACCGTTGTGTTAACGGTTGGAATGATCCCATTTTTAGGGCTTATCATTCCGAATATTGTCTCTATCTTTAAGGGAGATCACTTAGAAAAAACATTGCCGCATACCGCTTTACTTGGAGCCGTTTTTCTGCTGATTTGCGACATATTAGGTAGGGTTCTAATCTATCCATACGAGATTTCAATTAGTTTAATGGTGGGCGTCATTGGTAGTGCAATCTTTCTTTATTTATTGTTTAGGAGCAAGGCCTATGCGTAACGGGACAAAAATATTAATACTTACTCTCTTTGCTGCTATGTTCTGTGGTCTATACCTTTTTCAAGGCTTGAATGGAAGTTATGACTACGCTTTACCGCGTCGTGGAATAAAAGTACTCGCTATGGTAATTACAGGTATCGCGATTGCCTATTCGACAGTCATCTTCCAAACGATTACGCACAACCGGATTCTTACACCGAGTATTATGGGGCTAGATTCACTTTATCTGCTGTTGCAGACAGTCGTCATATTCTTCCTCGGTTCAAGTCATGTAATGATTGTCAATAAACATGTGAATTTCATTCTATCCATTACTGCAATGATCGTGTTCGCTTTACTACTGTACCAATTCCTTTTCAAGTCAGGAAAACGACCGATTTATTTCCTGTTGCTTGTCGGGATTATCATTGGAACGTTTTTTGGAAGTATTTCAACATTTCTACAAGTACTTATTGATCCAAACGAATTTATGCTCGTTCAAGACAAGATGTTTGCAAGCTTTAACAACGTGAGTGGCGATCTTGTTTGGTGGGCACTTGGAATTGTCGGGTTCACGCTCGTGATCGGCTGGAGGTCGATGAATGATTTGGATGTTCTTTCTCTTGGCAGAGACACGGCAATCAACCTGGGCGTGTCTTACGATAAAGTCGTTAAGAAGACTTTAATCCTATCTTCTGTCTTAATTGCGGTATCGACCGCACTTGTTGGTCCGATTACGTTTTTCGGTCTCATAGTTGCCAATTTATCCTACCAGTTCTTCAAAACATATAAACACTCTGTCCTCATATTAGGGGCGTCTGTTATGAGTATCATCGCGCTTGTCGGAGGACAGTGGGTTGTGGAACGGATCTTTACGTTCTCAACAACACTTAGTGTCATTATCAACTTTGTTGGCGGTATTTACTTTATCTACTTACTATTAAAGGAGAGTCGATCCACATGATCCAAGTCCGTGAGATATCGAAGTTCTATGGTAAAAAAGCGGTCGTTGAAAAAGTGAATGTGAATATCCATCGTGGAAAGATTACATCTTTCATCGGGCCGAATGGCGCTGGTAAATCGACGCTACTTTCAATGGTTAGCCGTCTGCTTGATGCAGATACAGGTGAAGTCCTTGTCGACAATGATAATGTCAAGAAAATGAAGTCCAATGATTTTTCCAAACGGGTGTCGATTTTGAAACAGTCGAATCATATGAATGTTCGGCTCACGATACGTGAACTCGTTTCCTTCGGTCGTTATCCGCATTCAAAGGGAAGACTAGGGGCCGAAGACATACGTGTGATTGATCAGGCGATGGATTATATGGAACTGATGGATATGCAAGATGAATACCTTGAAGAACTGTCGGGTGGACAACGTCAGCGTGCGTTTATCGCAATGGTTATTGCACAAGACACTGATTATATTCTTCTGGATGAACCGCTTAATAACTTGGACATGAAGCATTCCGTTCAAATTATGAAAATACTTAGAAGACTTGTCGACGAACTTGGTAAAACTGTCGTCATTGTTCTTCATGACATTAACTTTGCTTCAGTATATTCAGATCGTATCGTCGCTTTAAAAAACGGTCGCGTTGTAAAAGACGGACCGACGAATGACATTATTAATTCGGATTCATTGAGGGAGATCTATGATATGGAAATTCCTATTAAGCAATTAAGTAATTGTCGTATATGTGTGTATTTCAACTCTTAAAAAAAAGGATGATTATGATGAAGAAAATTACAACGCTATTGATGATGTTTGCATTGATGCTCGTACTAGCTGCATGTGGAGCGAAAGAGGAAAAAGCTCCAGATACTTCAGCAGATGGTAATAAAGATGAACCAAAAGAAGTTGAAGTTGAAGAAGAAAATACAACAGTCGAGATTACTCACGAACTTGATAAAGAGCCTATCGTATTGGAGAAAAACCCAGGGAAAGTCGTTGTATTCGATTTCGGTATTCTGGACACACTTGATGAGCTTGGTGTTGAAGTAGCCGGTGTTCCACAAAAGAACGTTCCTTCTTATTTGTCTAAATATGAAGATGCTAAATATGAAAATGTCGGTGGCCTAAAAGAGCCAGATTTTGAAGCAATTCACGCAATGCAACCGGATGTTATCTTTATTTCTGGACGTCAGGCTGATATGTACGAGGAATTAAGTGAGATTGCACCAACTATCTATGTTGGTGTAGATACATCGAATTATATGGAATCATTCAAAGCGAATATGGAAATGGTTGCAGAACTCTTTAATAAAGAAGATGAAATGAAAGCAGAACTTGCTGATATCGAAACGAAAATTGCTGCAGTTAAAGAGAAAACAGATAGCTCTGATGAAAAAGCATTAATCATTCTTGGAAACGAAGGAAAAGTGAGCGCGTATGGACCAAGTTCACGTTTCGGAATTATCCATGATGTGTTTGGCTTTAAAGCGGCAGATGAAAAAATTGAAGTTTCTACGCACGGTCAAAACATTTCGTTTGAATATATACTTGAAACAAACCCTGATGTGCTCTTCGTTGTAGACCGCGATGCTGCAATCGGTGGAGATGCAAGTGCGAAAGATTCACTTGAAAATGATATTGTTAAGAAAACGAATGCATATCAAAATGATAAAATCCATTACTTAGACCCTAACTACTGGTACCTATCTGGTGGCGGACTCCTTTCTATTAAAGAAATGATCAAAGAAATAGAAGCAGCACTTTAATTAAAAAGAAGAATCGACCTTGTTAATTGGTCGATTCTTTTTTTGTCGGAAAGTAGTAATAATAATGTTGTCTTGGGGAAACACTTAGCATATACAATAGCACTAACTAAGAATTAGAAAGAAGATGTGTGAATGGATGGTAACGTATTATTTGCGCTTGCCCTTACGTTGTTTGCAGGTCTTGCAACAGGAGTAGGAAGTCTACTTGCATTTTTTACAAAGAGGACAAATACAAAGTTTTTATCAATAGCGCTAGGATTCTCGGCGGGTGTCATGATTTATGTTTCCCTTGTTGAGATATTTGTGAAGGCGAAGGATGCATTAGTCATTGAACTTGGTACTACAAATGGATACTGGATGACAATTGTAGGCTTTTTCAGCGGTATGCTTTTGATTGCGGTTATTGATCATTTCATTCCGGCTATTGGCAATCCACATGACGTGAAAAGTGTAGAAGATGTGGATAAAGGACCAACAAACGATGAATACGCAAAGCTGAAGAAAATGGGTATGTTCACGGCTTTAGCCATTGCGATTCATAATTTTCCTGAAGGAATTGCAACATTTACTTCTGCTTTACAAGATCCAACGCTTGGAATTGCTATCGCGATTGCCGTAGCGATTCACAATATCCCAGAAGGAATCGCCGTTGCCATTCCGATATACTATGCAACGGGAAATCGAAAGCAAGCGTTCAAGTTATCTTTTCTATCTGGTTTGGCTGAACCAGTTGGTGCAATCGTCGCGTATCTAATTCTTATGCCATATTTGAATGGCGTTATGTTTGGTATTACTTTTGCAGGTGTGGCAGGAATTATGGTTTTCATTTCACTCGATGAATTATTGCCGGCTGCCCAACAGTATGACGAAGCCCATTTATCAATTTACGGAATGATGGCTGGAATGGCTGTCATGGCGGTAAGTTTAGTACTCGTCACATAAAAAAGCGTTGTGCCGTATCGTCAAGTAGCGTATAGTTAGTTGTGTCTTTACACCAGACTATACAGTGAGGGGTAGAAGTAGATTGGATAAGAAAAAAAAGGGAATATCTCGCAATAAATTATTGGCACTTGCCGGAACGGGTTGGATGTTCGATGCAATGGATGTCGGTATTTTGTCCTTTGTAATTGCAGCTATTGCAATTGAATGGAATTTAACATCCGCTGAAATGGGATGGATCGGAAGCGTCAATTCGATTGGGATGGCCGTAGGTGCATTCGGGTTTGGCTTGTTAGCGGATCGAATCGGTCGAAAGAATGTGTTTATGATGACGCTCGTCTTATTTTCCGTGGCAAGTGGTTTATCGGCACTAACAATGACGTTAACGGCATTTCTTATTTTACGATTTTTTGTCGGTGCGGGGCTTGGCGGGGAATTGCCGGTTGCTTCAACACTTGTTTCCGAAAGTGTCGGGGCGAAAGAACGCGGACGAGTTGTTGTTTTACTGGAAAGCTTTTGGGCCGCGGGTTGGTTGCTCGCCGCACTAATCGCCTACTTTGTTATCCCGGCATTTGGATGGCGAATTGCACTTATCATTACAGCGCTTCCAGCATTTTATGCAATTTATCTTCGACGCAATTTACCCGATTCGCCAAAGTTTGAGGCGGAAGGCATGCCAAAACAATCGGCCGGAGAGAAGTTGAAAATGCTTTGGTCAAAAAAGTATGCGCGAAGAACACTTATGTTATGGATTGTTTGGTTTACAGTAGTATTTTCATATTATGGTATGTTCCTTTGGTTGCCGAGTGTCATGGTCATGAAAGGGTTTAGTATGATTAAAAGCTTTGGCTACGTGCTCATTATGACGCTTGCCCAGTTACCAGGATATTTCACTGCCGCTTGGCTAATTGAAAGGGCAGGTAGGAAGTTTGTTCTTGCTACGTATCTTCTCGGAACGGCTGCAAGTGCCCTTGTCTTTGGTAATGCAGAAACGCTTTCACTATTACTTGTATCAGGTGCCTTGTTGTCCTTTTTCAACTTGGGGGCTTGGGGTGCGCTTTATGCGTATTCTCCGGAACAATATCCGACATCGATCCGCGCGACTGGATCTGGTATGGCGGCTTCAATTGGGCGAGTTGGCGGTATTTTTGGGCCGCTTCTTGTCGGAACACTGCTTACAGCGGGATACGGTTTCGGATTGATATTTGGAATATTCTGTGTGGCAATTGTGATTGGTGTTATTGCCGTTTTAGTCTTAGGGACAGAAACAAAACAGTTGGAGTTAGAATGAAGTATCGACCCGCCTTTCAGAAGGACGGGTCTTTTTATTTGGAATGAATGAAACTTCTTATGATCCGGAATCGTACAGAGGGTAAGGAGCAGAGAGGATGGGGAATATGGCCATACGTGAATTTCGAGTGACACTTCCGCCAACAGAAGCGATGGATCTGATTAAGAAGTCAATCATTAAGGGTAGTGTGACGGGCAAGATTGTTGATAGTTATGCAAGGGAAATAGGTGATTATGAAGTTTTTGTCTTCATTTTAGAAAAGTTTTATATGCGTGCCAGTCGTGCATCACTTACAGTAACAATCGATAATTTTGAAGATGTAACAAAAGTGCATGCGGTTGCATCAGGAGGTTCGGAAGGCATCTTGCCAATTGACTGGGGAGCGGGCAAAAGTTTTGTTCGAATTGTGGAAAATACCTTAAGGCCATATTTGATTGTGGAGGAATAGACAATGTCGTTCCAACTCCTTATATATAAGGAGATTTGGGAAAGTACTAAGTAAATTCATTCAAAAGACGTTTCCTTTGGTGAGTGGACTTTTATTGTTAGAATGAGAACAAATGAAAGGGGTGCACGGATGTTTCGTATACCGGAATCGATTGCGAAGCTTGGCATGGAACGGATTGAAGGTTCTCCCGTGGAAGGATTTCTTTACGGAGGTGGACCAAAAAAACCTGAACTAATGCTTATCGGAGAGGCGCCTGGTGAATTTGAACTTGTCGATGGCATCCCGTTTATCGGTAGGGCTGGGACAGAGTTAATGAAATCTTTGGCAACGATTGGTTTGACTCGTGAAGATGTTTATATTACGAGTGCTGTTCGAAGTAGACCGTATCGGTGGGGTACAAAAAATAATCGGGACGGGACAACGACGGAACGAAAATACAACCGCCCCCCTACTCAGAAAGAGATTTTGGCGCATGCCCCTATACTCGATTACGAACTTGCGAATGTTGAACCGAGATTAATTGTTACACTTGGTAATGTTGGGTTGCAGCGCTTGCTAGGGAAAGAAGCAAAAGTGACAAAACTCCATGGGCAATTATTGAAAAGACAAGTTCAATATTTAGAAGAACTTGAAGAAACAACATTTAAGTGGACGCATGAAACTTATACAATCGTTCCCACATTCCATCCCGCATCGATCTTTTACCGACCATCACATCGTCCGTCACTGGATGCGGATTGGTTAGAGATTGGCCGTATTTTGCGGGAGGTATTGTAGGTAATAGGTAACGATTCGCCGATAATTGACCCAAACGCACCGATATCCAAATGAAAAGGTGAAATATATGGAAAATGAAAAGAAAACGAACGGATCTACGAAAAGCTTCTTTGTATTATTGAAAAAGTTAAAATGGCCGATTGGCGTTACTGTTTTTGCGCTTATTCTTTCACTTGCAGAGACGGCTGCTGGACTTATTGTTCCACTCATTACGAAAGACCTTGTTGACACGTTAGAAAATGCATTATTCAATTGGAAAACGGCGGCGCTATTATTTGTCATTTTCATCGTCCAGGCAATTACGGGCGGAGTGTCACATTACTTATTGACGTATATTGGAGAAACGATTGTCGCCGATTTACGTGGGAAGCTGTGGAACAAGGTCCTTAGGCTACCAGTTCCATATTACGATGCGAATGAAACCGGTGAGACGATGAGCCGGATTACGCAAGACACGACGACGCTTAAAGACCTCGTTACAAATCATCTCGTTACCTTTGTATCTGGGCTTATTTCCATCATCGGATCTATTGTCATCCTGTTTTTCATCGACTGGAAAATGACGCTTATTATGCTTGTGAGTGTTCCGGTAAGTGCAGCAATTATTATCCCGCTCGGTCGAATTATGCACAAAGTAGCGAAGGCGACACAGGCAGAAATGGCGAAGTTTTCGGGTCATCTTGGCCGTGTACTTGGTGATATTCGTCTTGTAAAGGCGTACGGCGCCGAGCCGGTTGAAGAGGAACAAGGTAAAAAGGCGATCCGTTCGCTATTTAGCTTTGGCTTAAAGGAAGCGAAAATCCAAGCGGTTATTTCGCCCGTTATGACATTGATTATGATGAGTATTCTCGTTGTAATACTCGGTTATGGAGGTTCGCAAGTTTCGCGAGGTGCGTTGTCGGCGGGTGCACTTGTCGCGATTATCTTTTATATGTTCCAAATTATTGTTCCATTTGCTCAAATGGCAAGCTTCTTTACTTCTTTCCAAAAAGCGGTTGGTGCTACAGAACGAATTCAATATATTCTTGGGATGGATAGCGAACCTTCAAAAGGGCAAGAGACAGTTCCAGAAGGGAAAATCCAGTTTAAGGAAATCTGTTTTTCTTATGAATCTGGTAAAGAAGTTCTTCGTGGGATTACATTTGAAGCGCGTCCCGGAACAGTTACAGCATTCGTCGGTCCGAGTGGCGGAGGGAAAACGACAGTGTTTTCTTTACTGGAAAGATTTTATCATCCAACGAGTGGGGAAATCTCAATAGGGAGTACGCCGATTGATGCGATTGGACTTTCCGATTGGCGTGCAAAAATTGGTTATGTTTCTCAGGAAAGTCCATTGTTAAGCGGTACGATTCTTGATAATATCGCATATGGATTAGAAGTTAGACCGTCGTTGGATGAAGTAAGAAGAGCTGCGGAGGCGGCGAATGCGCTTAGTTTTATTGAGGAGATGTCAGATCAGTTTGAAACACTTGTCGGAGAACGTGGTATGAAATTATCAGGTGGTCAACGTCAACGAATCGCGATTGCAAGGGCACTTCTTTATGATCCGAAAATTCTACTACTCGACGAAGCGACATCGAATTTGGATAGCGGTTCAGAGACACATGTTCAAGAAGCTCTCGTGCGACTAATGGAAGGACGTACGACACTTATTATTGCGCATCGTTTAGCAACTGTTATTCATGCAGATCAAATTATCATGCTCGAATCCGGCCGAATTACTGGGATTGGCAAACACGGCGAGCTATTTGAAATACATGAATTGTATCGGGAGTTTGCGCAAGGGCAAGGGTTATCTTAGTAGTGAGAAATACAAAGGACAATAGAAAAAATGGATTCCTACGCGAGTGCGCGGGAGTCCATTTTTAACATCGTTTCAGCAAATCGATTTAGTGAATTCCCGAATTTCTGTCTGCAGTTTCCCCATATACATCCCATCCAATTCTTTAACTTTTCTCGAATATACTGTATGATTTCATCAAAATGAAGGGAAGAATGAAATTGAAATGGAGGTTTATCGATATGTATCAACCTGTAGATCAATCATTTTTTAATGCGCCTGTTCTTGAGCTCGCCAAAAACTTGCTTGGCCAATATATTGTTCATGAACAGCCTAAGGGACTTTTGGTCGCTCGTATTGTTGAAACCGAAGCCTATCAAGGCCCAGGTGACCGCGCAGCGCATAGTTTTGGCAACCGCAGAACGAAGCGAACCGATGTCATGTTTGGAGAACCTGGACTTGTTTACACATACCAAATGCATACGCACACACTTATGAATGTTGTGGGTGGACCTATTGGGACTCCCCATGTGGTTTTGATTCGCGCGGCCGAACCTGTAGAAGGTTTGGAACAAATGAAAGAAAATAGGGGAAGCCATTTGAAGATGAAGGATTGGACGAATGGCCCTGGGAAATTAACGAAAGCGCTTGATATTACGATGAAGTATTACGGTCATCACTGGTGGGAAAAACCGCTCTTTATTGCAAAAGGCCCTAAAGTTATCGATTATGAAGCGGGTCCACGTGTCGGAATTGGAAATTCAGGAGAAGCGGTGGATTACCCGTGGCGTTTTTTTAAGAAAGACAATGAATTCGTTTCAAAGTATCGTTAAGGTCGGGAAACCGACCTTTTTTATTGCCTTTATAAATTGAAATAAAGTACTAGACTAAAATCGCTTGGCATTTAAAATAGGAACTTTTATTTCAACTTGTATAGATTACCAACTGGGGCTACCGCTTTTTATTTTGTTGTTGATAAGTTTCACGGGTCATGGTAGATTAAGTGAGGATAACGAATCACAGTCCAATTTGTCTGATTATTTTGTAGATTAACCGCCGTTTTTGACGGCGACAAAAATTTGGAGGTCACAATGAAAAAAGTATTAAAAATGGCAAGCGCTTTCATAGGTATTATTGTTGGTGCAGGATTTGCCTCAGGACAGGAAATATTGCAGTACTTCACGAGTCACGGACACTTAGGAACGGCGGCGGCTATCGTTGCAACAGCGCTATTTGCATATCTCGGCATGACGCTTACTCGACTTGGAAGTCGTATGCGAACAACTTCGCATAAAGATGTTATTTATAAAATCAGTGGAAGATATCTTGGTGTCATAGTCGATTACATAATTATTTTCACGCTATTTGGTGTAGGGGTCGTTATGATTGCTGGTGCGGGATCGATTGTTGACCAGCAGTTTGGATTAGCTCCGATTATCGGAAGTACGATTATGCTTGTTCTCGTTCTAATAACAGTTATGTTGAACGTACAAAAAGTTATTGCGGTTATCGGAAGTATCACACCGTTCCTCATTATCACTGTTATTCTTGTTGCGGTTTATTCTTTGGTAACGATGGATACAACATTTACGGTACTAGATCCAGTTGCGAAAGAATCACCTTCTGTCTTACCGAACTGGTTCTTCTCAGCGGTGAATTATGTTTCATTTAACATCGCGGTCGGTGCAGCAATGGCACTCGTTATGGGTGGCGATGAAAAAGATGAGAAAGTTGCGGCTCTTGGTGGACTCATTGGTGGTCTTGGTTTAGGAGTGTTGATCCTGCTTAGCCACTTGGCAATCTTTTCGAAAATCGACGTAGTTGCAAGTTTCGATATGCCGATGCTTAAACTTGTTAACGATATTTCGCCTGTACTGGCAGTTCTTTTCTCATTTGTTTTGTTTGGAATGATTTTCAACACGGCAGTCAGTATGTTTTACGCATTCGCGGCTCGCTTTATGGAACTTAACACAAAGAGTTTCAATATCTTTGTTATCGTTTCGGGTATTGTTGCATTCTGCTTGAGCTTTGTAGGCTTTACAAAACTTGTTGCTTTTTTCTATCCACTAATCGGAAACCTTGGTTTGTTCCTAGTTGTCGCATTAATTGTCGCGTCATTTAGACTACCTAAGAAAAAACTAGGTTAAAATAAGTTTTTTATTCTACCTTTTAAAATTGGTCGAATTATTGTCGAAACCTAGGGAGAAAACTCATTTACTATACCTTGAAGTTGAAATGAACCTATGAAAAGTGGTTTAATGGTAATAGTAAAAGAGGAAGGGTGAATCGCTTGCTTCATTATAAAAAATATGAAATAAGTCCAACTTCCCCGTGGGTAACGTTTGTCCATGGTGCCGGTGGGAGCTCTTCAACTTGGTTTAAACAAATTCGTGAATTTAGGAAAGAACATAATATATTGTTAGTCGATTTACGTGGTCATGGAAAGTCTGCCCGAGGACTTTGGGAAAAAGATGATACATTTTCGGATGTAGCAAGTGAAGTCGTCGACGTACTGGACAAGCTTAGTATCGCAGAGACACATGTAATTGGAATGTCGCTTGGTACAATTGTTGCCCAGACGATGGCAGATAACTATCCTGAACGCGTAAAATCTCTTATTCTTGGTGGGGCAATTATCCGATTTGATATTCGAACAAAGTTTTTAATGTTAGTTGCACGTACAACAAAAAAGTTTGTGCCTTATATGTTGCTCTATAAAATATTTGCATATATTCTTATGCCCCGTAAAGCGCATGAGGAATCGAGACTCGCATTTGTCAACCAAGCTAAGCTAATGAGTCAAAAAGAATTCATTAAATGGTTTTCTCTAACGAAACTGATCAATCCATATTTAACGCGACTTCAAATTTCGACAACAGCTATTCCGACGCTATTTTTAATGGGGGAAGAGGATTACTTATTCACCCCACCAATTCGAGAAGTTGTTCGTCGCAATAAGGAATTTGAATTTATAACGATAAAGAACTCCGGCCACGTTTGTAATATTGACCAACCGGAGAAGTTCAACCAATTATCGATTGAGTATATAGCGAAAATCGAAAAGAAAAGAGCCGTCCTCCAAGTGGAGTGACGGCTTTTGTTGTTTTTACTTAAGCTTCGACAAGTTCAAGTTCTTCAGCAGGACCAAAGAATTCGAAGTTAATATTTTCTTCTGCGATGCCCATTGCGTATAGATTTTTAATCACAGCGCGCATGAAAGGCGTTGGTCCACAGACGTAGATATCGCTACCTTCGATGACGTTTTTAGCAAGGAATTCACGGTTGATGAAACCATCGCCTTCGTCAGAATAAAGAACTTCATAAGTTGAATTAGGCATCGATTCATTTAAAGTGCGTAACCTTGCATCGAATGCTTGGTGTTGCCGCGTACGAGCCGAATGTAGAAACGCTACTGGGCGTTCTGGTGTTGTTTTCGCGATTGTTTCATACATGCTCATCATTGGCGTAATACCGACGCCGCCACTAATAAGTGTTACGGGTTTCGTGCTTTCTACATCAAGGTGGAAATCACCTGCTGGAATACTTACTTCGACTGTGTCACCTACATGCATTTCGCGGTGAAGGTTAACGGACATTTTACCATATGGTTGGAACTCGTCTTCACGTTTAACAGAAATGCGGTATACATCTTCAGTTGGTGCTTGTGACAAACTGTATTGACGATTGACGATATATTCTTCACCGGCAATTGCAGTGCGTACTGTAATGTATTGACCTGGTTTGTATGAAGGCAATGGTTGGCCGTCGACAGGTTTTAAATAAAACGACGTTATAACATCGCTTTCAACTACTTTGTCGGCAATTGTAAATTCTTTGAATGTCTTCCATCCACCGTCTGTTTGAACTGCTTTGTCGTACATCTCTTTTTCGATACCGATAAAGACGCTTGCGATCACTTCGTAAGCTTCTCCCCATGCACCGATGATTTCTGGAGTTGCCGCTTCGCCTAATACTTCTTTAATAGCCCCTAATAAATGATAACCGACAATTGGGTAATGCTCGGGCATAATATTGAGTGATTTGTGTTTATGTGCAACTTGTACGACGGCTGGTAATACTGCCGCAAGATTATCGATGTTGGCAGCAGCAGCGTAAACCATACTTGCTAATGCATTTTGTTGACGACCTTGTGATTGGTTTGCGTGGTTGAAGATATTAAGAAGTTCAGGGTTAGCCTCGAACATATTTTTATAAAATACAGTTGTGATCGTCTTTCCATGTTCCTCCAAAACTGGTACAGTTGATTTGATAATGTTAATAGTTTCTTGTGATAGCATGTATAGCACGACCTTTCTTATTTGTTAACTTAAGCATAAACGATAAATCAATTTAAAGCTATATATATAATACATGTTTAGGAAGTGTTAGAAAATTAGCCACATTTCTTTCACCCGACCGCCACAAACGTTATAATAGTATGAGAAAGAGCGGTGAAATTATGCGTTTAACGATGTACACGGATTTTTCCTTGCGTGTTCTTTTGTATCTTGGAATTAAAGGAAATGCCGAGTTATCAACTGTTCAGGAGATTTCGGATGCGTATGGCATTTCAAAAAATCATCTGACAAAGGTAACGCACGAACTTGGGAAGATGGGGTTAATCGAAACAGTTCGTGGACGCGGTGGTGGAATTCGACTAGACATGGAACCAAAAGATATAAATATAGGGGAAACGATTCGGAAGACAGAAGATGATTTTCACCTTGTAGAATGTTTTAATTGTGAGATTAATCGTTGCGTTATTACACCGGTATGTAGATTGAAAGGTGTATTGCACGAAGCGATGGATGCCTATTTTAAAGTTTTGGATAGCTATACATTAGCGGATTTTGTTGAGAACAACGAAGGTCTTGCCACCATTTTATTGGGTAAGACTTTATGATATTATGGACTATGAATATAAGAAAAGCAGGGGGAATAATTCATGGGTAAAGTACTCGTTTTTGGACATAAGAATCCCGATACTGATACGATTGCTTCGGCAATTAGTTATGCGTATCTTAAAAATCAATTAGGAATGGATGCTGAAGCGGTTCGGTTAGGAACGGTAGCGAGTGAAACAGCGTATGCGTTGGAGTATTTCGGGTTTGAAGCACCGCGTTTAATTGAGAAGGCTGCACCTGAAGTAGGACAAGTGATTTTAGTCGACCACAATGAGAAACAACAAAGTGTCGACGATTTGGATGATGTACAAGTAATTGAAGTGATTGACCACCATAGAATCGCAAATTTTGAAACGAGCGATCCACTTTATTACAGAGCAGAACCAGTTGGTTGTACGGCGACCATTTTAAATAAATTGTATAAAGAGCATGGTGTCGAAATTCCAAAAAATATTGCAGGTCTTATGCTTTCTGCGATTATTTCAGATTCACTTCTATTCAAATCTCCGACATTTACAGAAGAGGACCGTGTAGCGGCTGAAGAAATGGCTGTCATTTCAGGCGTCGATCCGCTAGTATACGGACTTGATATGTTGAAAGCCGGCGCTGATTTAAGCGGTAAAACACTTGAGGATTTAATTTCACTTGATGCGAAAGAATTTACGATAGATGACTTGAAAATTGAAATTGCACAAGTGAATGCGGTTGACGTGAATGATGTTATGGATCGCCAAGTTGAACTGGAACGCCTCATCGAAGATGTGATTGCGGAAAAAGAACTTGGATTGTTCTTGTTTGTTGTCACCGACATTTTAAACAATGATTCGACGGTTCTTGCACTTGGAAAAGAAGCTGAACGTGCAAGCTCTGCATTCAGCGTCACATTATTAAATAATGTTGGAATGCTTAAAGGAATTGTTTCAAGGAAGAAACAAATCGTACCTGTGCTAACAGAAGCGTTGAAATAAGCATTATAAAAAAGAAAGAGACGATGCGTTCATAATTGAACGCATCGTCTCTTTTAGGTTTAATATAGATCTACAAATATATATGTTGAATTAAAGATTCTACCTTGAAAAAGTCCAATAATGATCGCTTTATCGAGCCGTTGATTTCCGTTGCGAGCGTACGCTTTCCACTACAATCAACTAAGTGTTACACCCTTTAGTTCAACCTATATATATGCTTTGAAATAAAGAATCTTCCCCTTGGTGCTCTGGCTAACCAGGAAGACGCCTTTGCTGGAGATTACGTTAAAATCATAAGTTCGACATACACAGATCAATCAAATAAATGCCTTAAATAGCGTTCGGGTTTATCTAGGAAATCCTTTGTTAAGCGAACATGTTCCATTTCATCAAATGAAACTGACGTGAGTTCACCGTCTTGGATCTCATATAAATCCGCATTTGGGTATGCCATAAGAATAGGTGAATGAGTCGATATGAGAAAGCGTGCACCTTGTTTCGCCATGTCATGGAGCATAGCAAGCAATGTGAGCTGTCTATTTGGCGATAGAGGGGCTTCCGGCTCGTCTAATATATAGAAGCCATTTGGTTGAAACCTAGCTTTAAACAAGTCAAGAAAGCTTTCTCCGTGCGAGCGCTTGTCGAGACCTTCTCCGTATAAGTGTCTTAGTTCATAGTACGTTCTTTCGTAGGGTAATACTTCACGACTGTTTGGATTGCGTTTCTTAATTTCTTCCATAGTTATTTTTGCTTCTTCGCGCATATTCGCGAGGCTTCGGGTGTATGTAATGAAATCAGATGCTCTGAAAAAGAAGCCGTTACCGGTTTTAATGGACCAAATCAGTTTAAGTTCATCGGCAAGTTCAAATGCAGATGAAAAAGACTGATCCATATACATATGCTCTCCGCTAATTAAAGTACTTTCAGCCGCAGCGGCAATTCCTTCAAGAAGCGTTGTTTTTCCGCTACCATTATCGCCTGCAATAATTGTTATGGGTGCATTTAGTGTAAGTGATTGGAAATTTTGAATGAGGTCTGGATTGAACGGATACCGATTTTCTTCGGTCCATCGCACTCGCCGTATTTCTTGTAAAGTCATAGGGAACTCCTTTTCTACAGTATACTAGAAAAAAGGAATCATGGTAATCAATCGGGTAGTTTTATCAGAGTAAGCATAAACATTGTTGCCTTGTTTGTCTGGATTTAGTATAGAGTTTAGAGAGGTGGGAAACTAATGAAAATTGAAATATGGTCAGATTATGTTTGCCCGTTTTGTTATATTGGAAAACGCAGGTTAGAAGAGGCTTTGGAGGAAACGGGACTTGGGGATAAGGTGGAAATTATTTATAAGGCCTATGAATTGGATCCGAATTCACCGAAAGTATCCAATCAATCAATGCAAGAAGTTCTGGCGACAAAATATAATATGAGTCTGGACGAAGCGAAAAACATGACGAATAATGTCGTCGAGCAAGCGAAAACAGTTGGACTCAACTACAACTACGAGAATATGAAGCCAGCGAACACATTCGATGCACATCGTCTTGCAAAACTTGCCGAAAAAGAAAACTTAGGAGAAGAAGTGACCGAAAGCCTGTTGCATTCTTACTTCATTGAAGGTGAGGCGATTGGAACAGAAGAAGTTCTTACGCGTATTGCAAAAACAGCGGGACTTTCAGATGAGCGTGCAAAAGCGATGCTCACTTCAGATGAATTTGCAGCAGATGTGAAAGCGGATATTGCGGAAGCGAGAGAAGTAGGCGTACAAGGTGTTCCATTTTTCGTTATTAACCGCAAGTATGCTATCTCGGGTGCCCAACCAGCGGAAACGTTCGCGGATGCACTTCGAAAAGTTGTGGAAGAAGAAGGAACTTAAAAATATAGATAATAAACGGGGCATAGGATCATAATGATCCTATGCCCCGTTTATATTTTTTCATGATTTAACCTTAAGCAGGGTTTGCTTGGACTTCTAATGCAATTGTGATTTCATCGCCTACAAGAACGCCGCCCGTTTCGAGTGCGGGATTCCAAGTAAGACCGAACTCTTTTCGGGATATTTTCGTTTTCGCTTCAAATGCAACAACTTCTACACCTTGTGGAAGTGTATTTTTACCTTCAAATGTTGTTTTAAATGTAACTTTTTTAGTGACATCTCTAACGGTCATGTCGCCTGTCAGGTTATATTCGCCATCATCTGTTTTTACAATATCCGTTGAAACAAATGTAATTTCTGGATACGTTTCAACCTCGAAAAAATCAGCAGAACGAAGATGATTGTCGCGATCGTTGTTATTTGTATGAATTGTTGATGCGTCAATTTTGAAGTTAATGTTAGCGTTTTCTAACTCTTCAGGATTCCCTACAATAGTTCCTTCTACACCGGTGAAACGACCTCTAACTTTTGAAATCATCATATGTTTTACCGCAAATCCAACATTCGTATGTGAAGCATCAATATTCCAAGTTGTCATAGTAAAAATTCCTCCTAAGTTTTTAATGGTTCTTCAATCTAAATTAAACTATAAAGTAAAATTATCTCGAAGACAAGGTATAAAGTTTGTGGGTTTTAAAAGTAACTAGGTAGTTAGAATAGTTGGGAATCATTTTTTTTTTATAAAACCTTGTCAAAAGCGCAGATTCCAAGCATACTTATAATGGTGAAAAGGTTATTTATCGAAAGGACTGATGTTGATGTCGAAGCATCAATGGTTTACTGAACTTCAAAAGGAAATTAAAAAAGGTATATTAAAAATAGATGAACCGCTCTGTAAATATACGATGACAAAGCTTGGAGGATCTGCGGATTTACTCGTTATTCCGGCAACAATAGAAGAAACGAAAATGGCCGTACGTTATGCATATGAGAATGAAATTCCGCTGCTTCTACTGGGGAATGGATCGAATATGGTCGTCAGAGATGGCGGCGTCCGGGGAATCGTCTTGCATTTGTGCAAGTTAAATGAAATAAGAGTAGACGGTACTTCCGTTCATGCCCAAAGTGGCGCACTTATAATCGATGTTTCGAAACGGGCGGCGTCCGAAATTCTAACGGGTTTGGAATTTGCTTGTGGGATTCCTGGTTCTGTAGGTGGTGCGATGGCTATGAATGCGGGGGCGTACGGAGGGGAAATACAAGATATTATTGTTCAAACGACAGTTCTTACAAAGTCGGGTGAGCTTCTTGTTCTTTCCAAAGATGAATTGGAACTAGGGTATAGGAAAAGCATTATTACAAAAGAAGGCTATTATGTTTTATCGGCAGATTTTAAACTTGTAAAAGGCGATCAAGAAGCGATTGATGCGAAAGTGGCGGATCTTACGTTTCAACGTGAATCCAAGCAACCACTTGAATATCCATCAGCGGGAAGTGTCTTTAAACGACCACCGGGCTATTTTGCGGGGAAGCTAATTCAAGATTGTGGCCTGCAAGGTAAAGGATTTGGTGGTGCTGAAGTATCAACGAAGCACGCCGGTTTCATTGTGAATAAGAATGAGGGGACTGCCTCTGATTATATTCGCACGATAGAAATGGTGAAGGCGGAAGTGAAAAGGAAGTTTGATGTGGACCTCGAACTGGAAGTGAAAATTGTTGGTGAGGAAAGAATAAATTAAATCTAGCCTTTTTCCGACTGGAATAGCAAAAAAAGGTGAGTGGCTCGTTTTACCGAGCCACTCACCTTTTTTGTTATTTAAACTTGCAAACAATTGTTGAAGGATCTGCTACTTCGTCTTCGGTAATATGCACTTGGCACATTTTGTGGTTGTTCATAAACTTGAAAATACCATTGTTGAAGTCCGTCCCGATTTCTTTGAAGAAAATGCCTTCGTATTGGGCTTCTTTTGATAATGTGAATTTAATGCGGAAACCGTCGCCGTCTTTAACTAAATAGGCACGTACGCCTTTTTCAAAAATACCTTCAATATCATCTTTAATTGCGCGGTCGACAGACACAACGTGGAAATCGACGAATGTAATTTCACGGAGTAATACGTTCATGAAAGAACCTTTCGTAATTTCTTCCCACCTGCTTTGCGCAGTTTGACCAATAATAATTTGGGTAATGTTATTTTTGTGCGCAACTTCCGCAATGACTTTTGCCGAAGGACGTTTTTCATTGTCTCGGATAAAGAAGTCTTCAACTTCAAGTTCTTCAGCAAGTTCTTTCCACCGTTCGACGTATTCGGTTTTTTGTGCGTCGAATTGATCATATGGAAGCGGATCGACGGTTAATATATACATTGGACAGTCCATGATTGTTGCCATCTTATGTCCACGTCTAATGAGACGTTCACCATTTGGACCATAGTAGACACAAACGAGAATACTCTCGTCCATACGACCTTTTACTTTGCCCATGCCGGTTCTTCACCTCTTGATTAATAGTAGTATATTGTAACTTTTTTGTCTGTTTGAAAACTAATTTATTATATATGAATAACCTTAGTGTGACAAGTTGAAAGTATATAAGAAGGCTATATAATATGCGCATAAGTTGCTTTTAGTGTATAATTTTTACTGTAATACCACGAAAGGACTCCTTGCATAATCACATTCGATAATTCATTTTGTAAAATACGTTCTTTATAACAACTTATTATCGCCCTTGCCGCGATGCTAGTCAAGGATACGCTATATTAATAGTGGTTCAATGAGTCACGGATTGGAGGTTTCATTTGTATACAATAGCAATAGCTATATTCATTCCATTTATAGCCGCCGCACTTATTCCTCTTATTTATAAAAAGATTCCAAGTGTAAATATCGGTTGGTTTGTTTTATTTATTCCCCTTACTCTTTTCATCATGCTTGCTCGTTACATCCCTGCGGTTGCCGCCGGAGAAACATACATACAAACAATTAAATGGATACCGTCTGCAGGGATTGATTTCACGACGTACCTGGACGGGCTTAGCATGATTTTTGGCTTGCTGATTACTGGAGTTGGAACGCTTGTCATTCTTTATTCCATTCATTATTTATCCGAAAGAGAATCGCTAGGCCATTTTTATGTTTATTTACTAATGTTCATGGGGTCGATGCTCGGTGTTATTTTCTCGGATAATTTAATGGTTCTATATGTGTTCTGGGAATTAACGAGTATTTCATCATTTCTTTTAATCGCCTTTTGGTATCACCGAAAACAATCAAGATACGGTGCACAAAAGTCATTACTCATTACCGTGTCTGGTGGAGTAGCGATGTTAGCTGGGTTCTTAATGCTTTACGTAATGACGGGGTCGTTTAGTATCCGGGAAATTCTTGGTTTGATCGGCCGGTATACGGATGAACCATTGTTCTTGGCAGCAATGATTCTTGTGTTACTAGGTGCATTTACAAAGTCAGCACAGTTCCCGTTTCACATCTGGCTTCCAGATGCGATGGAAGCCCCGACGCCGGTGAGTGCCTATTTACACTCCGCAACGATGGTAAAGGCGGGCATTTACTTAGTCGCTCGTTTTACGCCCATCTTTGGCGGTGAGGCGACTTGGTTTTACGTAGTAAGTTGTGTTGGAATCTTTACGTTGTTTTGGGGTTCGTTCAATGCGGTCCGACAAACGGATTTGAAAGCATTGCTTGCCTATTCAACGATTAGCCAACTAGGGCTTATTATGAGTTTGTTTGGACTCGGATCAGCCGCGCTTAACTCAGGTTATAGTGAGGATTCGGTTATTTATACGCAGGCGACGTTTGCTGCATTATTCCATCTTGTGAATCATTCAACATTTAAAGGCGCGCTTTTCATGGTCGTTGGGATTATTGACCATAACGTAGGGACGCGTGATATTCGCAGGCTTGGTGGACTCATGGCTTTAATGCCGGTGACGTTTACAATTGCGCTTATTGGAAGTTTTTCTATGGCTGGTTTGCCGCCATTCAATGGATTTTTGAGTAAGGAAATGTTTTTTGAATCGGTCTTGAATGTTCGGAATCTGGAGTTGTTTCAGATAGGGACATGGACTACGCTATTCCCTGTGATTGCTTGGGTTGCGAGCATATTGACGTTTGTCTATTCAATGATTATTGTTTTTCAAACGTTTTTCGGGGAACATCAGCCAGATCGGCTTGACCGAAAAGCGCATGAAGCTCCAGTCGGTTTACTAATTGCACCTTCTATACTTGCAGTTCTAGTCGTCGCAATTTTCTTCTTCCCAAATTTGATAGGGAATTATTTAATACGACCCGCGATGTCGGCGGTCTACCCAATGTTTCCTAACGCGGATGAGCTAACGCCGCATATTAAAGCGTGGCATGGACCGAATATGGCTTTGTATATGACAATTGGTGTCGTTGTGATTGGTGCATTATTGTACATCTTCCTTCGTTTTTGGAGGAGTGTCTATACGATTGTCCCGATGCGTTGGTCTTTGGACGCGCTCTATAATGGCACGCTAAGTCGAATGGAAAGTGTTTCAACATCATTCACAAACTTTTATATGACGGGATTCTTAAGAGATTACCTCGTTTATATTTTCTTATTTTTCCTTTCGGGTGTAGGTGGAATTCTACTGTTAACGGGTGGCTATTCATTTGATCTGACGGATGATGGACCGGTTACTATTAGTGAGTTTATTATCGTTATCGTTATGATGGTAGCTGCCGGAGCGATTCTTTTTGCAAAGTCTCGTTTGACCGCAATTTTGTTGAACGGCGTTCTTGGGTATTCAATTGCTATTTTCTTTATTGTTTTCCGCGCGCCCGATTTGGCGCTTACGCAAATTATTGTTGAAACAGTGACAACTGCTTTATTTTTACTATGCTTTTATTTTTTACCGGAATGGAAAAAAGAGAAATCGACCACGCAATCTAAAGTGGTTAATGGGATCGTTGCTATTTTAGTAGGGACTGCCGTTACAGTTATTGCATTAGCCGTTCAAGGCGATAAAATGTTCGAATCGGTTTCGCTTTATTTTGAAAATGCATATGAACTTGCGGGCGGAAAAAATATCGTCAATACGATATTGGGTGATTTCCGAGCGTTTGATACAATGCTCGAAGTTGTCGTCCTTTTCATCGCTGGAATCGGTGTCTATACATTGATTAAACTGAAGGCGGGAAAGGAGGAGAACGACTTTGAAGATTGATGATGTCATTTTACAAACAGTAACGAAGATTGTTGTTTTTATCATTTTAACGTTCGGAGTGGAATTGTTTATATCGGGTCATAACAATCCAGGCGGCGGTTTTATCGGTGGACTCGTTCTCTCTTCTGCTTTCGTGTTGCTTTACTTAGTGTTTGATATTGAAACGGTTCATAAAGGAATTCCTTTTGACTTTAAAATTGTCGCTGCGGTTGGCGTGCTATTGGTTGTTTTGTCAGGGCTTGGATCGGTCTTTTTCGGTGCTGAGTTTCTTACGCAGACGTTTAGTTATTTTAACTTGCCAGTGTTTGGCCAGACAGAATTGGCAACGGTTGTTTTATTTGAAGCTGGTGTGGCACTAACTGTTGTTGGTGTTGTCGTGACGATTATTTTAAGTATTAGTGAGGATGTGTAGCTTATGGAAACGTTAATAACAATCCTTGTTGGAATTCTTGTGACCGTTGCTGTCTATTTGCTACTGTCTCGAAGTCTCATTCGTATTATTTTAGGATTGGCTGTCCTTTCACATGCCGTGCATTTACTTCTTATGACGATGGGCGGACTAAAAAAAGGTGCAGTTCCGTTACTCGGGGAAGAGGCAGAATCTTATACAGACGCCCTTCCGCAGGCTCTCATTTTAACGGCAATTGTAATTAGTTTTGCTGTAACGGCCTTTTTATTAGTACTTGCTTATCGTACATATAAAGAAACTGGATCAGATGATCTCGATGTATTGCGAGGTTTTAAAAATGAATAATATTATTGTAATGCCAATGATCATTCCATTGCTTACGGGTATTGTGCTCATTTTCCTACGGGGGCAAGTAATCATTCAACGGATTCTTAGTATCGTGGCGATGATTGCGACTGCGATGATTAGTATTTATATTTTGAATGTAATTCAGACGAACGGTATTTTACGAATCGATTTTGGTGGCTGGTTGCCACCTTATGGGATTTTGTTCGTTGCAGACTCTTTCTCAATGTTGTTGGTGCTAACGACAGCGATTGTGACCGCAATCGTTCTTCTATATGCATTTTTCTCCATTGGAAAAGGGCATGAAAATATGTTCTTTTACTCGTTCGTCTTATTTTTGATTGCAGGTGTGAACGGCTCCTTTTTGACGGGTGACTTATTTAACTTATTCGTCTGTTTTGAAGTGATGCTTCTCTCATCTTATGTTCTAATTACGCTTGGAGGCAGGAAAATACAACTCGTGGAATCAATTAAATACGTTGTCATTAACGTGCTATCCTCGTGGTTTTTCCTACTTGCTATCGCGTATTTGTATGGCACCGTAGGTACGCTTAATATGGCTCATCTGTCGGTACGTATTGCAGAAGTAGGGCAGGGACCACTTCTTACGACGATTGCAATGATCTTTCTCGTTGTTTTCAGTCTTAAGTCGGGACTTCTTCTATATTTCTGGCTACCAGGATCTTATAGTGCTCCGCCAACTGCCGTTGCAGCGCTATTCGGAGCGCTTCTTACAAAGGTTGGTATATATGCAATGTTCCGCGTGTTTACCCTTATCTTTTACCATGAACCATCCATTACGCATACCGTAATTGGTGTTATGGCCGCACTGACGATGATAGGCGGCAGTATTGGTGCAATTGCTTATAAGGATATTCGACAGATTGTATCGTATAACGTCGTCATTTCCGTCGGGTTTATACTCGTTGGGCTTGCCGTTTCAACGGAAGTTGCGATTCAAGGGTCTGTCTATTATCTGATTCACGATATGATTATTAAAGCGTTGTTGTTCTTGCTGGCGGGAACGATGATTTATTTAACGAAGACCGCGCGAATCGAAGAGATGAGTGGTTTAATCCGTAACTATCCACTTCTCGGTTGGCTGTTTTTCATTACGACGATGGCACTTGCCGGGATCCCGCCACTTAGTGGTTTCATAGGGAAGTTGCTTGTAGGCCAAGGTGCGATTGAAGCAGAAGCGTTTGTTTTACTAGCGATTGCATTTATTTCAAGTGTGTTTGTTCTCTATTCATTGTTACGAATTTTCATGAACACTTTTTGGGGAGAAACGATTATTAGTGAAGACGAAGACACTCCGTTAAAAAAAGGTATGCTCATACCGTGTGTATTGCTTGGTATAGCAACAATCACCCTTGGTTTAGGTGCAGAATCGATAGCTGTTTACGTAAATGATGCCGCAAATACGCTTATGAACCCCGAAGTGTATATAGACGCAGTATTGAATAAAAATCAGTAAGATGTGATGTTTTCAATGGATTTATATATGTTGAACTAAAGAATCCTCCTCTCTCCCCCTCGGCGCTTGAATATGACACCTATTTGATTGTAGCGGAAAGCGTCCGCTTGCAACGGAAATCAACGGCTCGGCAAAGCGATCATCATCGGACTTTTTCAGGTCAGAATCTGTAGTTCAACACATATAAATACGAAAAAAGAAAGGGTGAATTTGAATGCCATCGCAAATCTTATTAAATATATTTATCGCATTTCTTTGGATGCTTTTAATTGACGAAGATGAGCTGAGATTTTCGACTTTCTTTGCCGGTTATCTTGTAGGTGTTGGAATTATTTTTATCATGCACCGATTCTTTGGGACCCAGTTTTATTTGCGACGAATGTTGGCAGTCCTTAAGCTGCTTTTCATTTTCATATCGGAATTGACGCAGTCGAGCATTCTCGTGTTAAGACAAATTTTAAGTCCGAAATTAAAAATTAGACCTGGTATTTTTAAATACGAAACGAAGCTCAGAAGCGATTTGGAAGTGACTATGATTTCACTTCTTTTAACGTTAACACCTGGGTCTGTAGTCATGGAAGTTGTTTCCGAAGAGAATCTTCTATTTGTACATGCGATGGACATTGAAAATGAGCGGGACGCGATTTTAAGCCAATTAAGAAACTTTGAAAAGGCAATTATGGAGGTGACTCGTTGATGATTGAATGGATGCTTAAAATTTCACTTGTTTTATTTGCAATTGCAATTGGAATTGCTTTACTTCGAATCATTCTTGGGCCATCGATGCCGGACCGCGTACTTGCACTCGATGTGATCGGCGTGAACTTAATTGCCTTTATCGCAGTTATTTCAATCATACTGAACACAAAAGCATTTTTGGAAGTCATTCTTATTTTGGGGATTTTATCGTTCATTGGCACGATTGCGTATTCAAAATTCATCGCAAGGGGTGTTATAGTTGAACGTAAATGAGATTGGTGAATTTATTGGTGCGTTGCTTATTTTAACAGGTGGATTGATGAGCGTAGTAAGCGTTTTTGGACTTATCCGTTTACCGGATGTGTATACGAGGTCACATGCGGCAACGAAAAGTTCGACGCTCGCTGTTTTACTAACATTGTCGGGTGCTTTTATTTACTTTTTGTTTAGCGAGCATTTTGTAAGTGTTCGTCTCCTGCTTGGAATCGTTTTCGTATTTCTGACCGCGCCAGTTTCAGGTCATCTGCTCGTTCGTGCTGCGTATCGGTCGAAAGTGGAGCTTGCAGAGATATCAGCCGATGACGAATTGGAAAGCTATTTAAATAAAAAAGATTGAAGAACGGTGTGTCGCTAGTTGAGCGTACCCGTTCTTTTTTTATGGGCATTATGGTAGAAAGAAGGGTTCTATTAAGAATAGTAGAATAACAATTAATAAGATATGGGGGGAATTGTATGAGGAAATGGTTGAAAGTATTGTCGTGGATAGTAGGGATTATCGCTGCTTTACTAGTCGCTACATTTATTTTTCTAAACGTTTACATAGGGAAGTCTAAGCCGGTCATAGAGGGGGAAGTAGCTGCAGTTTTTCTAACCGATGATGTGACAGTCGTACGCGATTCATTTGGTGTTCCTCATATAGCCGCTGAAACAGATGCCGATTTGTATCGAGCGCAAGGCTATGTTCAAGCACAAGATCGCTTGTTTCAAATGGACATGGCACGGAGACAGGCAAGTGGAAGATTATCCGAAGTTGTAGGTGAATCGGCAATAGGGACAGATAAACATTACCGGACATTCAGTTTACGTGTCGCCGCGGAAGCTTCCTATGATGGGTATGGGGAAGATGGGAAAAACGTTCTTAGATGGTTTGCAGAAGGTGTGAACGCGTTTATAAAGGAAGCAGAAGAAAGTGAAAAGTTCTCTTATGAATTTAAAGTTTTAGGCTATACGCCCGAACCGTGGACGGAGATTGATTCGCTAACGATTGGAAAGTATATGGCGTATGACTTAGGCGGAAACTGGGATGCGTTGGCGGTTCGTCACTGGGCGCTAACCAATTTGGGGGAAGGTAAAGCAAAAGAGTTATTCATTGAGTATCCAGAAAATGCTCCGTCAATTATCGAAGCGAACATCGCAAATCCCGTGAAAGTGGCGGGGCAGTTTAACCCGGATTTACTACCTCCTGAATTTAATGGAAGCAATAACTGGGTTGTATCCGGAGAAAAAACTAAGAGTGGGCAACCGATTCTTGCCGATGACCCGCATCTTGGACTCGACACGCCTTCGATTTGGTATCAGATGCATTTACAGTCGCCCGAGCAAAACGTCAGCGGAGTTATATTTGCAGGAGTTCCAGGCATTATTCTTGGGCATAATGAAAATATTGCATGGGGCGTGACGAATGTTGGGCCCGATGTTCAGGATTTGTACATTGAAATATCGAATCCTGATGACCCAACACAATTTCGTTATGACGGTGAATGGGAACAGGCAGAAGTACGGGACGAAACGATTTCAGTGAAAGGCGGAGAAGATGTGCCTTTTGAAGTGGTCGTCACAAGACACGGACCGATTATGTCGGAAATTCTTTACGATGAAGAAGATCCCGGTGCACTTTTTTCGATGCATTGGACAGCTCTTGAGCCGACGCAAGAACTTGAAGCCATTATAAAAATGAATAAATCAGCAGACTGGGAAAGTTTTGAAACAGCACTAGAAGATTTTCATGCACCCGCGCAAAATTTTGTGTTTGCGGGGAAGGACGGCACGATTGCTTATAAAGCGAATGGTCGTATTCCGATTCGGAAAAAAGGAGATGGGCAATTACCTGTACCGGGTGATTCTTCTGAATATGGGTGGGAAGGCTACATTCCCTATGGTGAATTGCCACGCGTTGTGAATCCGGACGAAGGATTTATTGCGACAGCAAATAATGAAGTCATTGACGATTCGTATCCGTATCATATTACGAAGCTTTGGGCGCAACCATACAGGTATGAACGAATTGCGGAAGTGCTAAGTGCCGGAGATGATTTCACGCCAGAAGATATGATGGCATTGCAAATGGATCAGAAAAACGTATACGCACGAGAATTTCTTGACCAGATGATTGGTTCGGTTAAGGCGGAGGACAAAGTAGGCGAATACGGCGACCTTGTCAAAATGCTTCGTGAGTGGAATCAAATCGACGATGCCGATGCGGCAGCTCCCCTTGTATTTCATAAATGGATTAAGCAATTGCCGATTGTCATGCTAAGTAAAGACATGCCAGAAGATGTGTATAAAATGTTCCCGGGGAAAGGTCAAATCACGGATCAGATGATGAGAGATGGCTATGCGGGAAATCCGGGAGCATGGTTGGATGAATACGGCGGTGTCAATAAGTGGGTGTTCGATTCGTTTGAACAATCGGTAAGCGATATAAAAGACCAGTTTGGAAGTAAATCAGCCAACTGGAAATGGGGAGATTACCACCAGTTGGCATTCCCACATGCACTTTCGGGCGCTTCACCTATATTTGAGTACTTCTTGAATCCGAAGAAGCAAGCAATTGGCGGCTCGAATGTAACGGTGCAAGCAGCGGCTTTTAAAGACGATGGAACCGTTAATCACGGTGCGCCGTGGCGCTTCGTTGCAGATCTCTCCGATTTGTCCAAAGCGTACCATATTCTTGGACCTGGCCAAAGTGGACATATGAAATCAAAATGGTTTCACAACCAAGTGGATGATTGGGTGAAAGGGAACTTTCATGAAACTGTGCTAGACGGAGAAGTTAAAGACGGATATGTTTTGAAGTTGAAAGCGGAAGGGAAATAAAAAAGGAAGCGCATTTGGCGCTTCCTTTTTGCTTAATATAAACTATGATTTTATAAAGGCCACTTTTCGACAACACGTCCGAGTCGTCCAGTTGTTGTTTCAGCGTGAATCAATGACTGATAAACCGCTTCTTCTGTTGCTTCGATAACAGCTTGGAAAAGTTCATTCATCACAGGATGATCATCGCGCAATAGATTGTATGTATTCATAGCATCGTCGTTCGTATGTGGGGTTAACACGCCGTTTGAGAATGCGATAACAATGTCGCCACTTCCATTATGAATATGTGTACCTGTTCGACCGAGTCCGATTGCTGCCCGCTTGGCGAAGCGCTTCAACTGTCGTTCATTGACAGGCGCGTCTGTAGCAACAACGATTATGACGGAACCATCGGGCTTTTCAGCATCCGCTTTTGACATTGGTGTTGCAATGGATTCCTTGTATCCGTTTTTCAAAAGCCATTCATTGATATTGCATTCTTCAACTTTTCCGAAATTTGTTAACGTCAGAACGCCAACCGTATATCTTGTGTATCCGTTTCGGACGACTCTTGAAGAGGAGCCAATTCCGCCTTTCATTCCGTAACAAATCATTCCTTTACCAGCACCGACGGCACCTTGCTCGAATGGCCCAGTTTCTGCCTTTTGAATGGCGTTAATGGCATGTTGCGGCTTTACTTTCATAAGACGCATTGAATTCAGGTGACTGTCATTGCATTCCCCAACAATAACATTGAGTGAACTTGTTGAATGGCCAATTGAAGGGTTTTCGTCGAGCATATAAGACAACGTTCCTTCTAAGGTAGCTGCCACGCTGAATGTGTTCGTTAACATGATTGGTGATTCAATCAAACCAAGTTCATCGATTTGGATAAGTCCTACTGTTTTACCGAAGCCATTCAAGACAAAGTTCGCGGCAGTTACTTTTTCTTCGAAAAGATTCCCGCTATGCGGCAAAATTGCGGTCACGCCGGTACGCACAACTTCTTCGTCTGAGAGTTGTTCTTCGAGTGTGACATGTCCAATTTTCACACCAGGTACATCTGTTATTGTATTCCATTTCCCGCGTTCCATTCGATTACCCCCAATATTATTCTTATTTAACAATTAAAACAGGTGATGAAACCCGTTTGGCTACTTTATGGCTGACGCTGCCGAGTATCATTTCTTGAAATGAGTTCAGTCCTCGGCTACCTACAACGACAAGGTCAAATGCATGTTCATTGGCAAACTTGACGATTGTCGGACCGGGATCGCCTTGTTTCAAGACAAGTTCGAATAAGACATTCTTTTTTTCGAACAAGGCTTCAACTAAAGCGATTTGTTCTTTTCGGTCAGCATGCAAACTGTCACGACTTATTTTTTGAATGATGTCGGTCTGTGTCCGTTCGTAATCGAGTATATATAAAATATTTACATTGGAATATACGCCTAGTGTTGCGATATGTGCCGCATGTTCCGCAGCTCTCATCGAATTATCGGAACCGTCGACGGCCACAAGTATTTTCTTATACATTTCAACATCCCTTTCCCTTTCTCTTTCTTGTGTAAGAGAAAATAGTTATTTAAGCGTATCTAAAATCTTCTATATCTTCTCCTTAAAATCCTTTTTACAAGATTTATTTCAACATTTATTAGTAGGACGAAAAGCTCATTCAAATAGTCGTTTGATTAGTCTTGCAAATTCAAAGGTATCCGCATATACTAAAAGTATAATCAAACAATCATTTGAATGAGGTGTAATTATGACGGTGAAAGAGGTTTGTGAACTAACTGTTGTCCATGAAGAAGTCGTGAAACGCGTTCAAAAAAACTTGCCCGATTTAGGTGGAATGGTACAGATTTTTAAAGCACTTGCTGATGAAACTCGATTGAATATTGCTTATTCCCTTACATTAGAAAAAGAAATGTGTGTCTGTGATGTCGCAGCGGTGATTGGATCTTCGACTGCTACTGCTTCCCATCACTTGCGTTATTTACGCGATCATTCCCTTGCGAAATCACGTCGTAAAGGAAAGATGATTTACTATTCCCTTGCAGATGATCATGTCCACCAACTGGTGAAAGTGGCGCATGAACATGCAGAAGAAGGTGATTCTCGTGGCAACGATTGAAAAAACGGAATATCGGTTAGAAAATCTGACATGTGCAAGTTGTGCCATGAAATTTGAAAAGAATGTCCAGGGCCTTCCTGCTGTACAAGACGCACAAGTGAATTTTGGTGCTTCTAAACTGTCGCTTATGGGCAATGTAACTGTGAAGGATCTTGAAGCGGCGGGTGCATTTGATGGAATAAAAGTCTTTCCAGCAGCGGAACGTCGTGAAGTTGAAATCATTCCATTTCACAAACGAAAAGAAAACATTGTTACGATCTTATCGCTTCTTTTCTTAATTCCTGGTGCAATTTTGTCATTTACTTATTCAGAAAACTATCCCGCTGCGATTGTTTTTTTCGTAGTTTCAATTGCTATCGGTGGGGCAGGTATATTCAAAACAGGATTTAAAAATCTTGTACGCTTTGAATTTGATATGAAAACGTTAATGACGATTGCAATTATTGGAGCAGTCATTATCGGCGAGTGGCGAGAAGGAGCGGTCATTGTCTTTTTGTTTGCAGTCAGTGAAGCGCTTGAAGCCTATTCGATGAATAAAGCACGCCAGTCGATTCGCTCACTAATGGATATTGCCCCTCCTTCGGCGATTGTAAAGCGCGGTAAAGAATTTTTAGAACTTGCGACTGAGGATATTGTAAAAGGTGATGTCCTTATCGTAAAGCCTGGACAAAAAATTGCGATGGACGGTGTTGTTTTAACCGGAATGTCTACCATTAATCAGGCGGCAATTACTGGAGAATCTGTCCCGGTATTAAAAAATACTGGGGATGAAGTATTTGCAGGTACGTTGAATGAGGAAGGGCTTCTTGAAGTGACTGTCACGAAGCTTGTCGGCGATACAACAATAGCGAAAATTATTCACCTTGTAGAAGAAGCACAAGCAGAGAAAGCCCCATCACAGAAATTTGTCGACAAGTTTGCGAAATACTATACGCCGGCAATTATGATTCTGGCAGTGTTTGTTGCCATTGTGCCGCCACTTTTGGGTGCCGATTGGAATACGTGGATTTACCAAGGGCTAGCGGTCCTTGTCGTCGGTTGTCCGTGCGCGCTCGTTGTTTCTACCCCTGTTGCAATAGTTACCGCGATAGGAAATGCTGCGCGTCAAGGTGTTCTTATTAAAGGCGGCGTGCATCTTGAGGAAACGGGGCATTTGCGTGCCATTGCTTTCGATAAAACAGGTACACTAACAAAAGGGTATCCTGAAGTAACGGATTTCATCCCAGTAGGGAATGTGGACAAAAAACAACTTTTGGAATCGATTGCGGCGGTGGAATCTTTATCCCAACATCCACTTGCAAAGGCGATCACTACGTATGCATATAGAAATGACGCCAGAAAAGTGGAAGTTACAAACTTTCAGTCAGTGACTGGAAAAGGGGCGTATGCGGAAGTTGGAGGCATGACGACTTATATAGGAAGTGTCAATTGGGCAGCAGAACTATCTTCATTGCCAGAGGGTGTGTTGCAGCGGGCAACAGAGCTTCAACGGTCCGGGAAATCAGTGATGGCTGTTGTTCTTGGTACGGATTATAGTGGCTTAATCGCGGTGGCGGATCCAGTGCGTGAAGAAAGCCGTAGCATTCTAAAAGAACTGAAAAGTATTGGGATACATCATACGGTCATGTTAACTGGAGATCATCCGGAAACGGCACAAGCAATCGCTGCGGACCTTGGTATGACAGATGTACGCGGTGGGTTAATGCCCGAAGACAAATTAATTGCCATTAAAGAACTTGGAAGTAAATATGGTAGAGTTGCAATGGTCGGTGACGGTGTAAACGATGCACCTGCACTTGCCGCAGCACAAGTTGGAATTGCGATGGGTGGAGCAGGAACAGACGCCGCACTTGAAACAGCCGACATCGCACTTATGGCAGACGACCTCGAAAAATTGCCGTATACAATTAAGTTAAGCCGAAAAACGTTGCGAATTATTAAAGAAAATATTATGTTTGCATTAGGACTAAAAGTGATTGCGCTACTTCTCATCATCCCTGGTTGGCTTACTCTGTGGATTGCCATCTTCGCGGATATGGGTGCGACGTTACTTGTCGTATTGAATTCGTTGCGATTACTACGTGTTCATAAGTAAATTCAACTTCAGCAAGGCGCATTTAATAAAGGAGGATTTCAGTGCTACTACAAGAATGGACAATGGAAGAGCAAGAACAGCTCATTCACTTTATGACTACGAATACTTGGCCTTTTGATGGTGAATCTCATCCAGGGCGTACGATCATTGAAAAGGCAATTGAAGAGGGCGGCTATGAATCAGACGAGGTAAAGACGTTCTGGGTAGAAAACGAATTGGGTGTAAAAGTAGGAATCGTTAAAATTTATGACTTGCAAGATGAAATTCCACTTTTCGATTTGAAGATTGCAGATGTCTCGCGGGGGTACGGTTATGGCCCGAAAGCACTTCGTCTTATTGCGAAATATGTCTTTGACTTGCCGGAGCAAAAAATCCGTCTTGAGGGCCATACAAGACAAGATAACGTCGCCATGCGGAAAACGTTTCAACGCGCTGGTTTTGTAAAAGAGGCTCATTTACGTAAAGCTTGGTTTTCACCGAAAGAAAACTCTTATTATGATGCGGTGACGTATGGAATTACAAGGGAAGATTTCATGGGTGGAACGACGACGCCCGTTATTTGGGAAGATGTAGAAAAGGGGAAAGAAGAACCTCGCATACCGGTTTTTCTAGATTCGTTTGAATCAGAACGACTTGTCATTCGCGCACCCCAAATTGAAGATTCATTGGATATTTGGAATGCCATTCGTCACTCATTACCTGCTCTTCGCGAATGGTTGCCTTTCGCACAATCGGAGCCGGAATTAGAAAGTACAGAAGAAAATTTACGCGAAGCGATTGCGAATTTTATCACACGTAAAGATTTACGGTTGCATTTGTTTAAAAAAGATACAGGTGAATTTATTGGCTCGTCAGGTCTTCATAGAATCGATTGGTCAATCCCTAAATTTGAAATCGGCTACTGGCTTGCGACGGAGTTTGAAGGGCTAGGATATATGACTGAAGCGGTTCGTAGGATAGAGCGCTTTGCTTTTGAGGAGCTCGGCGCACGAAGAGTTGAAATTAGATGCGACGAACAAAATAAGAAAAGTCGTACAGTGGCCGAGCGCGCGGGCTTCATCCTGGAAGGGACATTAAAGAATGACTCGTTATCAATGGATGGTAAGGTTTTACGAAACACCTGTATATATGCGAAGATAGAAGGTGAGTAAAGGGATATGAGCAATGTACTGCCCATATTCCCTTTGCTATAGCGATCTTTTACCTGCTATGAGTTGGAAAATGAAAATAATACCAGCGACAACTAGTATGATGTGGATAAGTCCCCCACCAATTTTAAATATGAGCCCTAATAACCAAAATACAATTAGGGCGACAATGATAAACCAGAGAATTCGTCCCATTTTATTCACCCCGTTTTCTTGTGTTCTTAATTTACCCCACAGGCAGTAAAATAAACATAACTTGGGAAATGAGAGTAAACGGGGCCAATCGGGGAATACGAAGAGGAGGCGGTAAATATGGCTACGCCGGGTATGGAAGATTATTTAGAACAAATCTATTTACACATTGAATCCAAAGGAATCGCACGTGTCTCCGATGTTGCGGAAACACTTGAAGTACTTCCTTCATCAGTCACGAAAATGGCGCAAAGGCTAGATCGTGAAGGGTATGTGTATTATGAAAGATATAAAGGGCTTGAATTGACGGAAAAGGGTTTGAAGTTTGGAAGAAAGCTTTTAAGACGACATGAGCTTCTCGAACAATTTCTGCGAATTATCGGAGTGGACGAGGAAAATATTTACGGTGATGTCGAAGGAATTGAGCATCATCTAAGTTGGAACGCAATTGATCGGATAACGGATCTTGTTGAAACGATGGAAAAAGACGAGGAATTTGTGCAGAAGTTACGAATTAAGGAAATCGAAAGTAAGTAATTAGGAAAAGGATGATGAAGATGGAAGAATTGAAATCAGGTTATACAGCGGAGTTAGAAGTATTAGGTCAAGAAGGTTCAAGGTGGGTGCTTGAAGGTGATGATGACGACATCATGATGAACGTTTCGGATGCGGAAGAGATACAAGATGGGGATACGGTAAAGGTTTTCCTTTACGCAAACAGAAGAGGCGAGCTAGCCGCTACGATGAGAATGCCGAATATGACGTTTGGTACATACGGTTGGGCGAAAGTCATTCGCATTGACGATAAAGAAGGTGTCTACGTTGACATTGGTTCGTCGTTTGAAGTGCTAGTAAACGGGGCGGACATGCCGAAAGTCCGTGCACTTTGGCCTGTGGTTGGTGACCAACTTTATATGACGCTTCGTACAGATTTGGGCGGCCAGATCTTTGGTAGATTAGGAACTGAAGAACGGGTGATGGATATCATTACGGAAGCTCCTGAATCGGTTATGAACATGAACTTAAAAGCGAGGGCGTATCGATTGCTCCCGGTCGGTTCGTTCATGCTGAGCGTTCCTGAGAATTATCGGATTTTCATCCATAATACGGAGCAGGAAAGAGAGCCGCGTCTTGGTCAAGAAGTCGATGTACGGATTATAGGCATCCGCGATGATGGCACGGTAAACGGTTCGATGTTACCGCGAAAAGAGGAACGTCTTGGGGATGACGCTGACAAGATTTTTACATACTTAACCGATATTGGCGGTAAAATGCCTTTTTGGGATAAATCATCACCCGAGGAAATCAAAGAAATGTTTGGCATGAGTAAGGCGGCGTTCAAACGCGCTTTGGGAACACTTATGAGAGAAGGAAAAGTAACGCAAAGTGATGGATGGACAACTGCATCGGAAGACTAATAGGCAACCTTTTCAGTTTTGAAACGTACTTTATTGATATACAAAGGAGGTATTCGTTTTGAAACGACTAGTAGCAGTAATAGGAATTGCAGTTCTTTCTCTTGGACTCATAGGGCCAAGTATAACGTTAGCAGCTAAAGGAATTGATGAGCGACTCGGTGTTCCGGTCGTTGTATACGGCGCAAATTTATCGGACGCCGAAAAAGAAAGCGTTAAAAATAGCCTTGAAGTTGCAAATGAGGCGGAAGTTGAAGAAATCACTGTCGATGGCAATGACCTTGTAAAATACATTGAAGACGCAGACAGTAAGGCAAGAATGTATTCGTCAGCTAAAATTACAAGACAGGACGCAGGAAAAGGTCTTGTTGTAAAAATTGCTACACCAACAAACATTACACAAGTGACAGCCGACATGTATGCGAATGCCGCGTTGACAGCCGGAGTTGAAGATGCCATTATCGATGTGGCGGCTCCAAAGCCAGTAACGGGTCATTCGGCTCTCGTTGGGATTTATAAAGCATACGAAAAAACGGGTGAAACTCTAAATAAAGACCGTACAGATGTCGCAAATGATGAACTAAATCTTGCTACAAAGTTCTCGGAAAGTATTGATAGCGATAAAGTTTCCGAACTATTAACAGAACTGAAAAAACAAATTTCCGAACAAAATCCAGCAACAAAAGAAGATGTTGAGAAAATTGTCAGTGAACAATTGGCTAAGCTTAATATTCAATTGAGCGAAGCCGATCGCCAATTACTCATTGAGTTAATGGATAGAATTCGAAGCTTGGACATCGATTTCAGTAAAATATCCACACAGTTGTCCGAAATGGGCGATAAAATAAAAGAAAAGTTTGGTGACATTGATCCTGGTTTTTGGGATAAAGTAAAAGAGTTTTTCTCAAATCTTGTCGATTCAGTTTCATCATGGTTTAAATCCTAAAATACAAAAAATAGACCTTTCAAAAAGGTCTATTTTTTAAATCGTAATTATTGCGGAGCGGTAAAATAGGTGATAAAGTAAAAATACCTTGGGTTCGAGATACTTTAGAGGAGGAGTTTATATGCAATTAGGAGGAATTCACCACGTATCAGCAATTACTGGAGATGCCGAACAAAATCATGACTTTTTCACGCGGATTTTAGGAATGAGGCTTGTTAAAAAAACGGTCAATCAAGACTCAACTTCTTCGTATCATCTATTTTATGCGGATGCGGTAGGAACGCCGGGAACAGATATGACGTACTTCGATATCCCGAATGCGGGAAAAACATATCCGGGGGTTTCAAGCATTAGTAATACTGCATTTCGGATTATGTCAGAAGAAGCGTTAGTATTTTGGAAGCAACGCTTTGAAAAAATGGGTGTTGAACATGATGAAGTAATTGAACGTTTTGGTCGTCGTACGCTAACATTTCATGACGCTGAAGGCTCTCGCCTAATGCTCGTCGTAGACGATGGAAAAGGCGTGCCGTATGGTATTCCATGGGAAACAGATGACATTTCGGAAGCATTTGCAATTGTTGGTCTTGGACCGGTCACGCTCACTGTTCGTGACGCAGGGCCGACAGTAAACGTGCTAACTGAAATCCTCAATTTTACTGAAATAGGGTCCTATTCATCGCTAGTTGAAGGAATTCCGGAAATCCGAGTCTTTTCAACTGGAGAAGGCGGGGCTGGAGCAGAAATACATGTAGAAACTCGAATCGACTTGCCGGTAGAAAAACCAGGGCGAGGAAGTGTCCATCATGTAGCATTTCGTGTAGCGACAATTGAAGAATACGATAAGTGGGAAGAGCTGTTACGCCAAAAAGGTTTCTTAACGAGCGGAAAAGTGGATCGATATTATTTCAAATCCATTTATTTTAGGGAACCAAGTGGTATACTATATGAACTGGCTACTGACGAACCAGGATTTGCGACTGACGAATCGACGGAGAAATTAGGGGAGACGCTCGCACTTCCACCGTTTTTAGAACCTCGAAGAAAAGAAATCGAGGCGTCATTACGGCCAATCAATATTAAAAATTGAAATTCTGAAAAGGGGTAATTCAGATGGAATTCAAATTTGTAGAACTTGGTGGGGATGCATTTGCATTCCAAAATGAACAAGATGGTAAAATGATGGCCGAAATTACGTGGACCATTCTTGGTAACGTCATGGTAATGGACCACACATTTGTATCACCTGACTTACGCGGTCAAGGGACAGCGAAGAAATTACTTGACCGTGCAGCGGTATATGCAAGGGAAAATGATCTGAAAATGGAACCAGTCTGTTCGTATGTCGTCACTGCATTCGAACGCTACGATGAATACGACGACTTGAAAGTATGATAAAAAGCAATCCGTTAAACAGCGGATTGCTTTTTGTTTTTGGATATATATAGGTTGAACTAAAGAATGTGACACCCCGCAGCAAAGCGAGGAGGCTCACGGACCGCCCGCGGAAATCAACGGCTCGGTAAAGCGGTCATCATTGGAACTTTTCAGGCTAGAATTTTTAGTTTCAATATATATCGTTAAAAATGCGAAACTTATTATCATTTGATACGTATACTTTATGTAGGATAAAAGAAAGAGGTGCAGTTTGTGAGTCGTACAGCGGAGAAAGTATTATCGATTATTAGTGCGGTGTTTACAGCATTGTCAATTGTAGGGAGTTTAATTGGATTAGCATTTTTTAAAGGGTTTATTTCGGACCCCGTGATGCGTGCAGAGTTGGAAGCAGATTTTTTAAGTGATCCAGCGTTTGCTCAACAAGACGTTGAGATTCTTTTTATGGTTATGGATTCGTTTGTAGGATTTAGCTGGCTTATTATTGTTGGACTCATTATTAGTTTAATCGTAACGATTGTTGGTATTGTAGCTATTTGGAACAATAAAAACCCTAAACTAGCGGGCGCAATGTTTATTGTTGGGGGCTTATTTGCGGGAATCCTTTCACTAACGTCTATACTTCTTTATATTGCTGCGGTACTTAGTTTTGTAAGGAAACCACCATTAGGGCAAGACCCTAGTTTTACAGAAGAGCCATATGACGGAGCAATGAGGCCGTTATAATAAAAAACCGCTTCCTGGACCAGTAAATGGTTTGGGGAAGCGGTTTTTATAACTTAATAAGATCCAACTGGACTTTGAATGGTATAGACATATTGTGCGGTTTCGACGGGATGACCATCGAATAATTCTCCAAAGACATCCAGCAACTCGAATCCTTGTTTCTCATAGAATGCGCGTCCCGCCTGATTTTGTACATCGACATACACAAATAACTGTTGTGCATCTGAAAGCATCGACAAAATATAGTCGAAAAGCTTTCGTCCGTACCCTATATGTTGATGGTCTGGTAAAATATACATTGCCGTCAATTCGGAATCCCCATCGTTATCTATTTTAGTGAAATTGGCAAAACCGACAGGCGTACCTTCACATTCGGCAATGAGAACAATCGTCTTTTCCATACGCATTTGCATCATTGCATCCGAATAGGATCGATCAATAAACGCAGATTGAATATTTACGGGAATTATCCCGTCATACGTAGCGCTCCATGTTTTCCGTGCGATGTGCTGCACATGCCGTGTGTCATTTGACGTCATCGGTCGAATCATAACCCTGTCACCTCAACATTTCTTTTTATTATCATAACAAAAAGAAGCGTTGAAAACTACTACAAAGCTAGTTCGATTGAGTAAAAGGAGGAAAGCAAAATTTATGAATTGGTCATACAAAAGTTTTACTGAATTAAGCGGTTCCGAAGTTTATGAAATATTGAAGTTAAGGGCGGACATATTTGTTGTCGAACAGAATTGCCCGTTTCCTGAAATAGATGGACATGACTATGAATCGCTTCACGTATGCTGCACGAGCGACGTCGAATTATTAGCATACGCACGTCTTCTACCAGCTGGCGTAAAATACGAAGAACCTTCAATTGGTCGAGTTGTCATAAGGCCCGATAAAAGAGGCATGGGCTTGGCGCACACACTTATGGAGCATTCAGTACAAACTGTTATAGAAAATTGGAATCCCAATAAGATTCACTTGCAAGCCCAATCGCATCTCGCTAAGTTTTACAAAAAACATGGATTCGAAATAATTTCCGATATCTATCTAGAGGATGAGATCCCGCATGTGGACATGCTATTGACTCAATGTGAAAAATGAACGTTTCTAAACAGTCAAGAACGGGTATAGTTAAGGTGAAGTATAGAAAAAACAGGAGGTACGATTTTAATGGCACGTAAAAAGTCAAATGGTTTATTGCTAACAACAATTGCAGCTGGTGCATATGCTTATTTTAGTAAAAAAGAAAATCGCGATAAAGCCCAAGTAGCATTTAATAACATGAAAATAAAAGTTGACTCATTCATAAAGACCCAACAAATGAATCGTTCAACGGAAATGAAGACCGGTCATCCCGATCCATACGATACACAAGATAGTAAGATGGTAAGTGAAGGTGCTCAAACGAGCGTTCAATATTATAATGAGGTCGTTGAAGATAATGTTAAAGTGACATCTGAAACCGACGGGCTCTATAATAAAAAGCTTACAAAAGAAAATGCCACAGAATAAGATTCAAAAAAGATAATTCGTTCATAATTGAGCGGATTGTCTTTTTTTCTCGTGTCTAACCAAGTATTTACGTTTTTTTGTGAAAAAGTTTCACAATCGTTGTTTTGTGGTATAGACAACAATATAAAGATGGCAATACGGGAAGTTGCTTGCCCGATGACCATAAAAAAAGGTGAGTAGAGATGAATGAATCTAAAGTAAATTCTGTATCGGAAAAAGAACTGCTAAATGAAATGAAGCAAGAAGGTAACGACAATTACGGAAACGAATTCTTTTCAAATGAAGAAATGCTGTTGAATCATTTATTAACATTAGAAAAGAAAGAAGCACAACTGTTATTAAGGTCAATGATTGAAAACATATTGAAGTACGATGGCGATATGCTAACTGTGAAATATTACTTTATAACACTTTCTGGGTTAGTAGCACGTTCTTATAAAACCAATGTTTTAACGCCAAGTAATACATTTGCATTTAATAATTCATGTATCGCCCTTATCGAGCGAACATTGAATGAGGGAAACTTGTTTGAACTGGCAGATGAACTCATCGAATTTTACATATACGTACTTTCGGAGAAAACACGCCCAATACTTAGTCATGGCACGGTCACTAATGTTATTCATTACATTAATGACGAAGTTAAGGCACCTTTGACGGTGGAGGGAATCGCCAAAAAATTCGGAGTGAGTACGAGTCACTTATCGAGAACTTTTCGCGAGCATACAGAAGTTACGCTTATCGAATATATTAATATAAGAAAAGTAGAAGAATCACAATATTATTTAAGGTTTTCGGAAAAAAGCATTTCTGAAGTATCTAATCAGTTCAACTTTTGCAATCAAAGCTATTTCACCCGCATATTCAAAAAGTATACTGGGGAAACCCCCAGGCGATTCCGCAGTAATTTAGCTGGTGAATACTTTCATTTTATATTTCTAGAGCAAGGGAAATAAACTTGTGGATGGACAATGATTGTAATAAACCTTCCGTTTGATGTATACTTTTCAGTAGTTTGAAATAGTGAAGGTGAATCTATTGAAGAAGAAAATTGGTTTAGTATCAATCGTAATGACAATGGCAATTTTCCTAAGTGGTTGTGCCGGCGTCCAGAACAAAGAAGGAAAATTTTACGACTTTTTCGTCTTTCCGATGGAGTGGTTACTGAAGTTCTTTAGTGAACACCTTAACGGAAGTTACGGTCTTGCAATTATAATTATTACGGTATTGATCAGGCTAGTTCTAATGCCATTCATGCTGAAAAATTACAAGTCGCAACAGGCGATGAAAATTAAGATGGATGCACTCCGTCCCGAGATGGAAGACGTTCAGAAGCGTATAAAAGAAGCGAAGGAACAAAACGATAAAGACGAGCAAATGAAACTTCAGCAAGAAATGATGGGCCTTTATAAGAAGCACGGAGTTAGCCCTTTGAATATGGGGTGTCTACCGCTTATTATTCAAATGCCAATTATTATGGGTTTATATTTTGCAATTCTTCATTCGCCAGAAGTAAAAGAATATACGTTTCTTTGGTTTAACCTTGGGAACCCAGACATGATTATGATGGTAGTTGCGGGTGCGGTTTACTTTGTTCAAGCTCGTGTGTCTCTTTGGACGATGCCTGAACAGCAAAAGAGTCAGATGAAAATGTTCATCTATCTGTCACCAATTATGATTATGTTCATATCATTCCAAGCAATGGCTGCATTGCCGCTTTACTGGGCGGTCGGAGGTATTCTCCTTATCATCCAGACATATATAGGGCGGAAGCTATATTTCAAAGAATCGGTACCGGTTACTGAAGTTAGTAACGAAGCGGTGAAAGAAAATGATGAAGACAAAACAAAGTCAGAAAAAAAGTCCTAATGAAATGAAGCCGAAGAGTACTCTTCGGCTTTTTCGGAGGTCATTTGATTGAAGGCAAAATGGATATTTGGCATTGGGATTGTAGCTGCAGTAATTGCATCTTTATATTACATCGTTAAACTAAACCTAAGTTATTCCGTATTGTCCATGATGGCATTATTTGCACTAACGAACGGGGCCCGCTCAAGAACATTCCATGAACAAGGAATGGAACGTGAATCTAAATGGATGTTGTGGATGTCGCTCTTTTTTGGAATAGGGTTTGTTGTATCACTAATTCTTATTTTGTCGAAATAAGACGGGCACTCTCAAAAAACTTTATTGTTTAGAGAGTGTCTTTTTACATAGTAATACGGATGATAAATTCAACTTATATAGTTTGTGAAAAGGAAGGCTGTTAAATGAAAAAGAAGAAAAGAGGCATAGGACTTACAATATCCCTTATTATTTCGGGACTTATTATGACTGCTCTTGTTACATGGGTCGGTATGAATAATTGGGATGTTGAAAAAAGTTATGAAGTGACCAAAAAGAAACTTGTGCAATTGGATTTGAAGGAACCGGTAAAGCCTCAAGCAGGTCCGACTGAAGTGGTGGATAACGAAAAAGAAACAGAACCGGCTGATTTACTGGAAGAACCCGAAGAAGTTCTTAAAGTCGATGGTGGCGGATATATTGAAGGTCAAGAACTTCCCTTAGAACCAACGTATATCGACGATATTCTTTTGGCGAATAAGAGGTATCCATTACCATCGTCATTTGCGCCTGGAGAAAGCAAAGAAGCGCGTGAACATTTTAATAAAATGGCGGCGGAGTCTCTATTATCGGGATATGAGTTAACGGCATTCAGTACGTATCGTTCTTTTGAGTACCAAACAAATCTATATCAACGATATGTCAATGATGATGGACGTGAAAAGGCGGACGAATACAGTGCGCGTCCCGGCTATTCAGAACACCAGACCGGGCTTGCATTCGATATTGGGGAAGCGGGACAAAACCAAATTTGGCTAACGCGGGAATTTGGCGAATCAGAAGCCGGCAAATGGCTTGCGGCGAATGCACATCGATTTGGATTTATCATGCGCTACCCAGAAGGTAAAGAAGAGATTACGGGCTACATGTATGAATCTTGGCATTTTCGGTATGTTGGTGTCGAAATCGCGGAGGAAATATATAAACAAGGTATAACACTGGAAGAGTACTTGAAGATCTCTTAGGTGAAATTTGCATAGGTATAACAATCTGTATCATATTAAAGGGGGCATCTCAATATATTGAGATGCCCCCTTTTTCTTATAAAATTGGTGATAGTAAACGGGAAATGGATTCTTTGATCTTAATTATCCGTGTACGTTCCGTATACATTTCGTATGTCAATTCCGTCGATAATTGCATATCTTGTTCAAAGAGCTCAGCCAATGCATGTGACGTTTTGCGGTCATAAATGAATGCATTAATCTCAAAATTTAATTTGAAGCTGCGCACGTCAATGTTTGCTGTACCTACAGTGGAAAGTTCGTCATCGACGACAATTTGTTTTGTATGCAAAAAGCCGTTTTCGTAAATATAAACTTTGGCACCGGCTTTTAATAATTTTCCTACATTTGAATATGTTGCCCAGTAAACAAACATGTGATCAGGTTTATTTGGAATCATGATTCGCACATCGACTCCTGAAAGGCATGCAATTTTCAGTGCATCAAGAAAACTAACGTCTGGAATGAAGTAAGGTGTTTGAATATAAATATACTTTTTCGCCAAGAAAATCATCTTTAAATAGCCGTCTTTAATCTGTTCCCACTCTTCGTCAGGTCCACTCGTAACAATTTGCATGCCGACCGAACCTTTTCGTGGGATAGCTGGGAAATATCTTTCGGCGTATTTGATGCCATCTTTTTCAGATGCCTGGTTCCAGTCCATTATGAATCGTGTTTGTAGTGGATGTACCGCACTTCCTTCAATACGGAGATGTGTATCGCGCCAATAGCCAAATCTTTTGTTTAGCCCCAAGTATTCATCGCCAACGTTAAAGCCGCCGACATAGCCGATTCGTCCATCGACAACAACAATTTTCCTATGGTTTCGAAAGTTCATGCGTGGGTTAATAAGTGGTAGAACAGCTGGGAAAAATGCTTCAACATGGCCACCGTTATCAATTAGCTCCCGTAAATGCCTTTTGTGAAGCCCTCGTGATCCGATATCATCGAAAAGTACGCGTACGTTTACACCTTGCTTTGCCTTTTGAATGAGCACGTCTAGTATCCTTTTGCCTAAGGAGTCGAGTCGCAAAATGTAATACTGAAAATGAATATGATCTTTTGCGCATTCAAGATCGTGTATAAGTGCATCAAATTTAGCGGTTCCATCATTGAAAATTTGCACGTCGTTATCTTGTGTAAGAACAGCGTGATTGTTTCTTAAATGAAGGTAAATCATATCTTTGTAATGGGCTGTATCATCCAATCGGAAGTCAAGAGTACCATCTTCAATTGCTTGAGTTTGATAATCAATCAATTGATTAATCCCTACTTTGTCTTGACCCTCCCAACGGAAGAGGTGTTTTTCGCGAAGTTGCCTGCCGAATAAGAGATAGATGAAGAAGCCGAAGAATGGAACGAAAAATAAGACGATAAGCCAGGCCCAAGTTGAGGTAGGATCTCTTCTTTCTAAGAAAATAAGTGCGATTGCAAGAAAGATGTTCAAAATGAAAATGGCTGTCAAAGTAATACTAACTAGTTGAGTCATAAGCATCCTCCTTTCTATATAGTATAGCGGATGTCGAAAGAAAAAGAAGTTAATGAGATGAATCAAACATTAATAGCCTACTTGACCAATAGGTATTAAAGGTATAGAGTGTATTTAGCACTCATTCGAAAAATTGGAGGAATAACATTGAATACAACATTACTTATACTGAACGTCGTGGGGTTACTCATACTTGTCGGTATACTATATAGTATGCATCGCAAAAAGGTTTCGTTTTCAAAACTTGTTTTTACTGGACTAGGTCTTGGGATTGCGTACGGACTTATTTTGCACTTTGCCTACGGGGCAGATTCACCTGTACTACAAGAATCGATGCCTTGGTTCAATTTAATTGGGACGGGGTACGTCAAGTTACTTCAAATGATTGTTATGCCGCTTGTTTTTATTTCCATACTGGGGGCATTTACGAAAGTAACAATTGGAAAAAACTTTGGTAAGATGGCGGGATTGATATTAGGAACGTTAATAGGAACAACGGCAATCGCAGCGATTATTGGGATTTCAGCTACACTTATTTTCGGTCTGGATGCTACGGAAATTGTACAAGGTGAAGCGGAAACAGCACGCGGGGCTTCAATGGAAGAACGATCTCTGGATGTTGTAGACAAAGCGCTACCGGATCAGTTAATAGACTTGTTACCGGGAAATCCGTTTCTAGATTTCACGGGTGCGCGCCCAACATCAACAATTGGAGTCGTTATCTTTGCTGCCTTTCTTGGGTTTGCGTATTTAACACTTACGAGAAAAGACGAGAAAAATGCAGCCGTAGTGAAAAAAGGAATTGATGCAGTTTATTCTTTAATTATGGGTGTTGTTAAAATTGTGCTTCGTTTAACACCTTACGGAATTTTGGCTATTATTGCACGCACTGTTGCCACATCCGATTTTGCTGCAATATATAGTCTTGGTAAATTTGTGCTCGCTTCATATGCGGCGATTTTAGTTATGTTTGGTATCCACTTACTTATTATTACATTATCAGGACTAAACCCAATCACATATGTAAAAAAAGCGGCAGAAGTATTGTTATTCGCATTCTCTTCGAGGTCAAGTGCAGGCGCATTGCCCCTTAATATTGATACACAAACGCGCCGTTTAGGAGTGCCTGATGGCATTGCAAACTTTGCAGGCTCATTTGGTCTGTCGATAGGCCAGAATGGCTGTGCAGGGATCTATCCGGCCATGCTTGCTGTGATGATTGCACCGTCGGTTGGACAAAATCCACTTGAACCAACATTCCTTATTACATTGATCGCTATTGTTGCAATCAGTTCGTTTGGAGTGGCGGGAGTCGGCGGTGGTGCGACGTTTGCTGCAATACTTGTTCTATCTGCATTGAACTTACCGATTGTATTAGCTGGACTTTTGATCTCAGTTGAGCCACTTATCGACATGGGTCGAACTGCATTGAATGTAAGTGGTTCGATGACCGCGGGCCTTACAACAGCACGTGTAACTGGTGAATTAGATACAGATATGTACAATGCACCACTTGGAGATCAAACAGTTGAGGCGTAAAAATGTAAAAACACCTTGGAAAGCACTCGTGCTTTCCAAGGTGTTTTTATTTCCCTGTTATTCTCAGAAGATCGGCAATGCAAAGTTTAATAAAATCTGAAAATGAAGGGAAATAAAGTTGCAATTGCAAAGTTGTTGGACGTCAAAGTTGATGTTGTTAAGACACGGATTTTTCGAGCGAAATTAAAACTAATAGAATCGATAGAAAAAGTTCCAGAAACAATGGAAACTGTATTAAGCATTTGATTATTTTATAAAAAATGAAAAGAGCAGCTAACTTTATGGACTAAAACATTGGCCCATAAATTTAGCTGCTTTTCCTATAGTTTAGATTAACTTATTCCGCCAAGTTACGTAATGACTTTTTGGAATTTACAAAGGCTAAAATAAGACCGATGGAAAGAATTGCAAGGACACTAGATAGGAAATACATATTGCCTGCTTCTTGTGTAAAGACCCATGTGAATAGTAAAGGTCCGATAATTCGTCCCATATTATCCATCGAGTAGGTCATCCCGGCAGCGGTTCCGTATTTTCCACCGGACTCTTTTGTTGTAAGTGAAACAAGTACGGTTCGCGCAAGTGCATTCCCCCCAGTAAAGACACTTAAAGCAACACCTGCAAAAATAAGGCTGGAAGTGAATGGAATTAGTAAAAGACCAATCGCGGCAACGATTTGTGCACCAATAATCCATTTCGTTTCCGTTCCATTTTTCACGCGACGAACAACTCCGCCTTGGATAGCCGCATCGACAAAACCACTGGCGATGAATAGATAACCGAGTTGTAATGGTGTAATTGAAATCTTATCAATTTGGAAAAGTTGAAACGTTGCTTCAAGCCCCGCAAGAAGAAACGTCACCATAAATGAAAATAAAAACAAATAACGAATTCGGTATTTCCAGAGCATTGTTCCGCCTTTTGGTAAAATCGTACGCTTATTCGCATCGCCCCGTTTTTCAGGTTCTTTCAAAACAACCCCCGCATAGACAAGAAGCAATAGTGTCAAAACTCCGGATGCGATGAACGGTAGCTGAAGTGATGAATGGCCTAAGACCCCACCAATTGCCGGTCCGAAAATAAATCCAAGGCCGATAGACATTCCGAGAAGACCCATATACTTGTTGCGATTTTCTTCGTCGGTCATATCCGCTACAAATCCAGTTACCGCAGTATAAAGTGCTCCGGAGAAAAATCCACCAACTACGCGTGATGCGTATAGAAGTGGAAGACTGTCCATAAATAATGCGAACAGGAAAAAGCTCAGACTAAAACCGAAAAGACCGACAATAATCAGTTTTTTACGTCCTGTTCGATCGGATAGGGCACCCCATAAAGGCGCGGTAAAGAAGGAAGCAAGTGCATAGATCGTTAGAAGACCCCCGACATGTATTTTGGAAAACCCTTGCTCAATAATGACCTCAGGCAAAATGGGGATAATAATACCGAAACCGAGATATACAAAGAATTGCACAGACATTAGAAGTAAAATTGCTTTTTTCATTCCACAACCAACTTTCTTAAAGACGCTAATTCTATTCTACCCTCCGTTCTATATTTGGACAATGGAAAACAGTGTTGAACACAACGTGATTACAAAAAAATATCATTAAGTAAAAAATGTAACAAAATTGAAAGATTTAAAACGGGTTAGGAGTGGTATAATAGAAATAAGAGTAAATGGTACACTTTGTTTGACATAAGGAACTTTACAAATACAAATACGTCTATACATTATGGAAAGGTCGAGGTGGAAAAGATGGCTCAAGAAATTGATTTGAAAAAAATCATCTCCAACTTGGCGAAGTTAGGTGTCGCGGCAACGTTGACGAAATCCCGTCTAGAAATGCTGAAATCCCTAGCACCGCCCGCACAAGACCCACAAATTCAATCCCAATAAAAAAAGCGCCCATCGAAATTTTTATTTTCGATAGGCGCTTTTTTATTTTATTCGTCATCTTCTCCAAACATATAAGTCCGTTGATGGAACTTCATGCTGAATATGAGTCCAATCGCAAGCATATTACTCATCAATGAACTTCCCCCGTAACTAATAAAGGGAAGTGTAATACCTGTAATTGGAAGCAGTTGAATCGTCATACCGATGTTTTCAAATACGTGGAACGTAATCATCGCAATGACACCTGTACAAACATAGACGCTAAACGGATCTTTTAATTCGAGTGCAACTTTCGTTAAATGGTATATGAGAACGAAAAACAAACTGATCACGATACTAGCGCCGATAAAGCCGTACTCTTCACCGATAACACTGAAGATGAAGTCGGTATGGCTCTCTGGAATATAAGCTTCACGACCAAGGTAGCCCTTTCCAGACATACCTCCGGAGCCAATTGCATTTAATGAAGCAATGAGGTTGTATGCTTCTCCTAACGGATATGAATACGGATCAAGCCACGAGTAAATTCTTTTGAATTGATGTGGTTCAAAGCCCAATTTATCCATGAGGTCTTGTGCGTAAAGTGCCATCCAAAATAAGCCGCCTACTAGTACCGCGCCGCTAGCGATAAGGGGAAGGAGAATTCTCCAAGAAATTCCGGACACAATTACGACTGCTGCTGTAATGGAAATGAAGACAAGTGCGGTTCCAAGGTCGGGTTGTAGAAATATGAAACCGACAGGAACAACCGCAACAAGAGCGACTTTTCCAAGAAGAATTAAGTCCGTCTTTAACGTTTTGTCAGTAAACTTTTCCTGGTGCTTACTTACTAAGCGTGCCAATCCAAGAATGAAAAATGTTTTGATAAACTCAGAAGGCTGCAATTGTCCAATGACCGGAAAGTTTAGCCACCTTTTGGCGCCCAGTCTCTCTACGGCGATTTTACCATCCCCTGGAGCCAAGAATAGAAAAACTAGTAGAAAAACACCTAATCCATATAAGTACCAAGATACTTTTTTATATTGTTCCGGTTCGAAATACATGGCCATCGCAATGATGACCGCCCCGACAACGTACCATTGGATTTGAGAAGGGACAAAGTTTGTCCCGTATTGTCCCGATGTTTGAGCTGAAGAGATTGCAAACAAGCTAATAATGCCGAAAAGCAATAAGATAAAGGCGAGCGTCCAGTCGAAACGGTCGGCGGGCCTGTTCGGTAGTTTCATAATTTTTTAATCACCTTTGATTTCAAGTAAAGTTTTATATAGTATACCGTAAAAGGGACGTCCTTGCCTATGAAGAAGTTGCTAGAATGTATGGGATGTTGGATTTTTTTCGGTTAATCGTTCATGTATTTGGTCTGCCCGTGGTAAACTAGGAGACAAAGTCAAAATCAAAATGAACCGTGGAGGGGAAACAAATGAAAAAAAGATTAGGTATCGTTTACGGTGGGAAATCCGCAGAGCACGAAGTATCTTTGTCAACTGCACGTGCGGTCATCCAGTCGGTAGACTTTAAACGTTTTGAGGTGATCCCGGTCTATATTACATATGACGGGGAATGGCGTAAAGGACAGCCGCTCGAACAACCAGTCAGCACGATTGAAGAACTGCGACTAGTAGGCGATGGCAGTAGTAAACCAGATAGCATTCATGATTTTCTTAATGGAGGATCGGGAACGCCAGACGTCATCTTCCCACTTTTACATGGTACAAATGGGGAAGACGGAACGGTTCAAGGACTCCTCGATGTCATGAATCTGCCTTATGTCGGAAACGGTGTACTTGCATCTTCAGCGGGGATGGACAAAATTGTTATGAAACAACTTTTCGAACAAGTTGGGTTAAATCAAGTTCCTTATGTTCATTTCGTACGAAGCAATTGGAAGGCGCAAAGTGAGCAACTCATTGAACAAATTGAACAAGAACTAAGTTACCCGGTGTTTATAAAACCAGCGAATTTAGGATCGAGCGTCGGCATTAGTAAAGCGACAGACCGTGCAACATTAGTCACGGCAATTGAACTTGCGCTTAAGTTTGACCGAAGAATTATTGTTGAACAAGGAGTAGTAGCTCGTGAGGTTGAAATGGGTGTCATGGGTAATGATGACCCCGCTTGTTCAGTTCCGGGGGAAATAAAGCCCGTAGCCGATTTTTATGATTATGAAGCGAAATATAAAGACGACAATACAGAACTTGTTATTCCGGCAAAAGTATCCGAAAAAGTTCAAGCATCTATGGAAGAGATGTCTATTTTGGCGTATAAAGTGCTCGATTGCGCGGGCTTAGTACGGTCAGACTTTTTTGTTACTGCAGATGATCAAGTACTGATTAATGAAGTGAATACAATGCCCGGATTTACACCGACGAGCATGTTCCCACTTCTGTGGCAAAATACAGGCGTTACGTATCCTGAATTGATCACGAACTTAATTGAACTGGCAATCGAACGCCACGCTGAAAAACAAAAAATACAATATAAAATGGATTGAGTGTGATTTGAAGTGAAGAAACAGTTGACGGAAATCGCTGGCTGGTTACAGGCTGAAGGACAACATATGGAAGGCGTTGTAGTGAGCGGTGTATCGATTGATTCACGAACTATTAAAGTGGGCGATTTATTTATTCCATTCAGGGGTGAACAAGTAAACGGCCACAAATACGTAGAAGGTGCAATCGAGAAAGGCGCAGTCGCATCCCTTTGGATGAAAGACGAACCGAATCCACCAAAGGACATCCCGCTTATTTTTGTAGCGGATCCTGCAATCGCACTTCAAGAAATGGCACGTACTTACCGCGGTATGCTGACATGTAAGGTGATTGGAATTACCGGATCGAACGGAAAAACGTCGACGAAAGATCTCGTTGCGAGCGTACTTTCGCCGTATTTTAACGTCCGTAAAACGGAAGGCAATTTCAATAACGAGCTTGGATTGCCACTTACAATCTTGTCGTTAAACGAGAAGACAGAATTTGCGGTACTTGAAATGGGCATGAGTAGCTTCGGTGAAATTTCCTTTTTATCGAAATTGGCGAAACCGGATTATGTAGTCATTACAAATATCGGTGAAGCGCATATGCAAGACCTTGGTTCACGAGAAGGCATTGCTCAAGCGAAGTTGGAAATAATCGATGGACTTGCAACGAATGGTCAACTATTTTACGACGGTGATGAAGTCCTTCTTAGGAAGCTTTTAAACCAAGTTGAACATGTCCAATCCATTCCGTTTGGCGTTGGAGCAGACAATACATTATCCCATGGAACGATTGAATTTATTGGAAATGGCAGTCGTTTTAAAACTGTTGGATTGATAGATGCGGAGTTTATGATTCCGGTGTATGGTTCACATCAAGTAAAAAATACATTGGCGGCCATTTTGATTGCCTATGAATCTGGTTTAAGTGTGAAAGACATTCAAGTGGCATTAAAGAAGGCTTCGCTTACTGATATGCGCATGCAACCAGTTCAAGGAGCAAAAGGTGAGCTCTTCATTAACGATGCGTATAATGCGGCTCCGACGTCAATGGCAGCGGCGCTCGATTTTATTCGTGAAACGAAGTTGCGAAGTGAAAAGTGGCTCGTGCTCGGGGATATGCTTGAACTAGGTGACGGCGAGCAAGCTTATCACGAGGAACTTGCCAATCAGATTATGCCGATGGATTTAAAAGGTGTATTGCTTTACGGAAAATGCATGAAGTGGCTATACGATGAGTTACAAAAACGTGGCTATAGTGAGATACTTGTTTGGTCGGAGGATAATTACACTCCGATTATCGACATGTTACAAACATCGACAAATAATAACTCGGTCATTTTATTAAAAGGTTCCCGAAGTATAGCGCTGGAGAATGTGCTTGAAGGTTTAATTAGTAAGGAAACTCGGTAATGAAAACAGGTGTATTATTCATCCATGGATTTACGGGTGCACCTTTTGAAGTCCAACCTCTTGTAAAGTTTGTGCGAAGTCAAACGGATTGGATTTTGGAAGTACCTACGTTACCTGGACATGGCATTACGCTCAATCTGGCAAATGTTTCAGCTGAAACTTGGATGATGGAAGCGGAACTTGCAATGAGGAAACTACAAAGAAAAGTCGATCGCGTCATTGTGGTCGGCTTTTCGATGGGTGGACTTATCGCTATGTACTTAGCGCTTCGTTATCCAATTGACAAACTTATTCTATTAAGTGCAGCTGCGAAATACATAAGTCCGCGTATTCTTCTTGACGATGTGGGCATCATGTTGAAGGAATCGATTTCAAAAAAGTATCCACGGAACACGTTTTATCACATATATAATTACAAGCTGACGCACACGCCACTGCGCGCGACATTTGAATTTTTACGCATCGTAAAGATGGTAGAGCCATATTATGGTTTAATTAATACACCGGTTTGCATCGTTCAAGGCGAAAGGGATGGAATTGTACCATTTTCCGCAGCTAAGCATCTATTCAACTCATTAGGTGCAACAGAGAAAAAGCTCATAAAATCCGAATTTGGAAAGCATCATATTTGTTATAGTGATGACTGTAACGAATGGTTTACAGAGGTGCTTGAATTTATGTCTGTTAAAGAATGATAAGTTAACGCTGTCGACTTGAGCGAAATGATTGCAGGATGTATTATGGCATGGTACACTGTTGTGAGCATTGGATACATTGACGGGACTCTTCAACTAAGGAAGAGTACTTTTTTTTGAATAAAACGGTTTGATCATTAAAAACGGACGATTGTCCGGTTGACCGAACCGCTCGGCAAAAACCGGGCTTTCCCTTTCACCCATAACCTCTGAAATAATACAGAGAATGCAAAATATCGGAAACGTTCCCTTTACTGGCTCGATTTTGCCGCGCTTTCATTTGCAAATGTAACCAATTGTCAAATGAGGAAAAAGGAGATTATAATTTTGACTAAATTTTCAGAACTAAATATCAGTGAATCAACACAGCGTTCATTAGCACGCATGGGGTTTGAAGAAGCGACACCAATCCAAGAAGGTACGGTTAAGTTTGGAATGGAAGGCCGCGACATTATCGGACAAGCACAAACAGGAACGGGTAAAACGACTGCATTCGGAATACCAATCATTGAAAAAGTGAATACGAGCAATCCGGCGGTACAGGCACTTATTATTGCACCAACTCGTGAGTTGGCAATTCAAGTATCTGAGGAAATCTACCGTATTGGTAACGACAAACGTGTACGCGTATTAGCAGTATATGGCGGACAAGAAATCGGACGTCAGATCCGTGCATTGCGCAATAACCCACAAATTGTTGTCGGAACACCAGGACGTATTCTTGACCACATTAAACGTAAAACGTTGAAACTTGACGGCGTAGAAACGCTTGTACTTGACGAAGCGGACGAAATGCTGAACATGGGCTTCATCGAAGACATTAATACAATTATGTCAAGTGTTCCTGACAGCCGTCAGACACTTCTGTTCTCTGCTACAATGCCGGGACCAATCCGCAAAATTGCAGAAACATTCATGAAAAACCCAGAAATCGTTAAAATCAAATCAAAAGCAATGACTGTTGAAAACATTGATCAGTTTTTTGTAAAAGCGCAAGAGCGTGAAAAGTTTGATGTTCTATCTCGTATCTTAAACGTTCAACAACCGGACCAAGCAATTGTTTTCGGTCGTACGAAACGTCGCGTAGACGAAGTGTCACACGCACTTTCAATCCGCGGATATCTTGCTGAAGGAATCCACGGTGATTTAACACAAGCAAAACGTATGTCTGTTCTTCGTCAATTTAAAGAAGGTAAAATCGATATTCTTGTTGCGACGGATGTGGCAGCACGTGGACTCGATATTTCTGGTGTTACACACGTTTATAACTTTGACGTTCCACAAGATCCTGAAAGCTATGTTCACCGTATCGGTCGTACAGGACGCGCAGGGAAAAGTGGAGTTGCAGTTACATTTGTAACGCCGCGTGAAATGGGTTACCTTCGCATTGTAGAAAACACTACGAAAAAAGCTATGACTCCACTTGTACCGCCATCTTCGGATGAGGCGCTAATCGGTCAGCAACGTCTTGCTGTCGAGCAACTTACGGAAATCATAGAGAAAAACGAATTAAATGATTACACTCAATTGGCATCTGAGATGTTGAAGAAATTTGACGCAACGGATGTTGTTGCAGCTGCACTTAGAACAATGACACGTGAGCCAAACGATACACCTGTTACAATTTCAGAAGAACGCCCACTTCCATCTCGAGGAGGATCTGGCGGCGGCGGTCGCGGCGGCTATAAAGGCAATCGTAGCGGCGGTGGACGTCCATCCGCTGGCGGTCGTGGCGGTCGTAGTTCTGAACGTGCAGGATCTGGAGCACGTCGTGGTCGTGAAAGTGGCGGCAGCAGGGGCGCAAGTCGCTCACGCACAAGAACTGATTCTTAATAAACAAATGAAAGCCAGGAAGCGTATAATGCGCATTCCTGGCTTTTTTATTATGCAGAAAAATGTTTTTTGTAAGTAAGTGTAAAAATGATTAAATATAAAGTTGAAACATTTACTGCTTTGTTTCGTATAGAATAGTAGAAGGGAAGAGGTGTTTAAATGAGAATGCAACCGGTTAACCAGATTTCTAAAAAAGGTTTAAAGGTTTGGAGATTATATGGCGTTATGCAAAGTATCATAGTGTTACTGCTCGCAATTGGCGCAGGGGTATTGGCGTATATATTTGAAGGACCATGGTGGATTTATGCAATTGCAGTTGCGGTTGTTCTGCTATATGCGTACTTATTCGTGTATTTATTTCCGAAAGTAAGATGGATGCGTTGGCGCTATGAAGTACGAGAATCGGAAATTGAATTGCAACACGGTTTATTTATCGTTAAAAGAACATTAATACCGATGGTGCGTGTCCAACACGTTGATACCTCGCAAGGGCCGATTTTGCGTAAATACGATTTGGCTGGAATTACAATCTCGACTGCGGCGACAAATCATACAATCCCCGCTTTAATTACAGAAGAGGCAGATGAGTTAAGAAGTCGAATTTCAGCGTTAGCAAGGGTGGCGGAAGATGATGTCTAATACACGCTATAAGTTACATTGGGTAACCGCAATTATTGAAGTGTTAAAAACGTTGAAGGAAATGATCCTCCCGCTTATTATTTTGTTTTTTGCTAACGGTTTTAAAGATATGAGCTCTGGGAAGTGGTATTTGGATTATTTAACATTTATTATTTTCGGTGTTGTTATCATTATGTTTTTCACAACGGGCATTATTAAGTGGAAACGGTTTGTCTATTGGTTTGAAGACGATGAACTTCGAATTGAATATGGTTTATTCGTAAAAAAGAAACGATATATTCCGTTTGACCGGATACAAAGTCTTGATTATACAGAAGGGATTTTGCACCGCCCGCTTAAACTTGTGAAAGTGAAGGTGGAGACGGCTGGAAATACTTCTGCTCTTAAGTCTGAGGCTGAACTGACCGCAATTACGAAAGAAGCGGCAAGCCGGATTGAAGCTGAAATGGCGGCTTCGAAAAGAAGGAAAACAGCTGTGTCGATTGATGAAGGGGAACTAATGGAAGTCATTCAAGAAGAAGTTGAGCCGCTGTCAAAACCAATCTTTACGATGTCGAAGAAGGATTTACTTATTTTGGCGACAACATCGGGAGGAATTGGTCTAATTTTATCGGGGGCGTTGATTTTTCTTTTGCAGTTTAGTGAATTTATCCCGTTTGAAAAGATGTATAGGGAATTGGCGGGATTTGTAAAGTATGGTGTGTTTATCGTTGTTATCGCGGTAACTCTTGGGTTTCTAGTCGTTTGGGCATTATCTGTTGCGATGACGTTTCTATCGTATTATAACTTTTCCGTTACGCTCGATAAGCAAGATTTGGTCATAACGAAAGGGCTTATTGAAAAGAAAAGGGCAACTGTTCCACTGAACCGAGTGCAAAGTGTCCGTATAATCGAAAACCCGTTTAGACAGTTATTTGGCTATGCGACCGTTGCGATAGACAATGCGGGTGGTGGTTTAGGAGAAGGTGCGAAAATTCACTTATTTCCACTTGTGAAGAAGGCGGATATTTACGGTCCACTTCAAGAACTGTTTCCAGAACTACTGCTTGAAGAACCAACATGTAAATTGCCGGCTCGCGGGAAACGTTATTTTTATCGAATCGATTTTCTTTGGATGTTACCAGCAATTGGTGCATTGACTTACTTTTTCTTTCCGTACGGGCTTTTATCGCTTCTTATCATTCCTATATTTGTTCTTTTTGGTTTGTGGCAGCATCGTTCGGGGGCGTATGCAATTTCGGGCAACCAATTGACGCTGCGATTTAGGGGATTTAGTTTGCAAACGGCCTATTTGATGAAGAAGAGGATTCAATCAATGGAAATGAAGCAAAACTATTTCCACAAACGAAAAAGCGTTGCCACATTGTCGGCCCGCATAAAATCAGGGGCAACAATGTTCAACGCTCAAGTTCGCCATATGGAAGAGTCGGAAGCCGAACAAATCTTAACGTGGTATGAACCTTCGGTAAAGGAAGAGTCAAGGGGAATCTGACTTGTTACCTCCTTTTCTTCCTCCAACTAATAATTCGTTTAGGGTGGAAGTAACTCAGCCCAATAAGAAACCCGACAATAAGGCCGACGATATGTGCAATCACGTTAATGTTGGATTGAAGGAAAGTCATAACGACACTGATTGCGATAATTGGCAGAATGATTTGGCGTAACTCGGGTAAAACCTTTTTTGTGTAATAAACAAGAGCCCCGAACGCGCCAAATATTCCGAAAATCGCTCCACTTGCACCAACGTGTGAATAGTTAAGGTCCTGAAGGAAGTAGGCAGCTACGTTTCCGAAGATACCAGATAGTAAGTAAATGGTTAGGAAACGAGTCTTCCCCGCAATTTTTTCAAGTTCAGGGCCGAAAACGAACAGACAAAACATATTAAATAAAATATGCATAATTCCGAGATGTAAAAACATCGGGGTGAAGAGACGCCACCATTCTCCAGCAGCGATATAAGCGTTAACACCCATTCCGGCAAAATAGATTTTATCGCCAATGAACGGAAGCATAGTGATTAAGTAAATGGCGATGTTCAAAGCTAGAAGTATAGCGACGACTGGATATAGACGTATGTATTGGGAAAAGCTTTCTCTACGGATAAACATTTTTTTCACCTCGTTCTTTGAGTTCATTATACATAGTATTTCACAATAGTGGAAAGGGGGCGCATTAATGATTGTAGGAATTGGTTTGGATATTATTGAACTAGATCGGATTGCGAAACTAGACGGTCGATCGGAAAAGTTTCGTGCGCGCATCTTAACTGAAGGTGAAGCCAAACTATACGATTCGTTAAGTGGTCATCGTAGGGTCGAATTTCTATCAGGGCGCTTTGCCGGAAAAGAAGCTTTTGCTAAGGCAAAAGGGACGGGGATTGGAACGACTTGTAATTTTGTAGATATAGAAATCTTGCCAGATGGCTTCGGCAAGCCGGAACTGTACTTTAAGGGATGTCCGGTTTCTGGATTTATTTCCATTACACATACCCAAACGGTTGCGGCTGCACAAGTAATCTTAGTTGAATAAATGAGTTTCCTAAAATGGATTCGCATAAACGCTAATCCTTCCTCATAAGATGTCTTACCCGATTGAAATGAGAAAGGATGAACTGTTTGCGTAGCCGGATAATTACTCTCTTGCTTGTTTTAGTCATGATTACTCTCGCAGCATGTGGATCACCATCGAAAGAAGATGTAATGAAGAAGTTAAGTGGAAAGTGGAATGATACGAAGGGGTATGAGTTGCAAGCGACAATGGAAATTAAGACCGGATCGGAGCCGCGGTTGTATGATGTTACGGTTTGGCATTCAAAGCCTGATTTTTATCGTGTGAATGTAACACAAAATGGGAAAGAAGATTCACAGATGATTGTTAGGAACGAAGAAGGCGTATTTGTAGTCACTCCTTCACTTGGCAAGACGTACAAGTTTCAAAGTGACTGGCCATCGCAAAATAGCCAGGCGTATTTAATAGGTGCATTGTCCGAGGATATTAAAGTCGATAAAAATGCGACGATGACAGAAGAAGAGAACATGTACGTGTTTGAAACAGCTACAAGAAACAATCATAAAAAAGTACTTCCGACGCAACAAATTCATATCGACAAAAAAACACTTTTACCAAGTCACGTTTCAATTCTTGATGAAAACAAAGAAGAAAAGATTCAAATCACATTCAAGAAAATTACACTTGGCACGGATCGGAAAGCGTCGGACTATGCAGTTGAAATGAATGATGTAGATACGGAAAAAGAACCTGCTAAAACGGATGATAAGGCCGCCGACAAAACTGGGTTCACAACGTATTATCCGACCGTCAGTTGGGCGGATGGCACTCTTCTTGATGAGGAAAGTGTGAAAACCGATAATGGCATGCGTTCGTTCATGACTTTTGGTGGAGAAGGAAAAAAAGCATTCATTATCGTTCAAGAATCAGCAAAACGGCCTGATAATGAAATGCCGGTATCTATAGAAGGAGATCCTTTTGATCTTGGATTTGCGGTGGCAGCCGTGACGGACAAATCAATTCGTTGGGAAAGTGATGGAATTTCGTTTTTTATCGCTTCTGACACATTGTCTAAAGAGGAGTTAGTCGAAGTGGCATCCTCGATGTCTGCGGAAGAGATGAAATAAATTCAGTTGACGCGGTAGGGACGTAAGATTGATAATAGAAGTACTACATGTAAAAGAGGGGAAATAATGGAGACTTCTATTATCTATCGTCCGACTAAAGCCGTCGTTCATCTTGAAGCGATTAAGGACAATGTAAGGAATGTTAAAACATTTTTGGGGGCTAAAACGGCACTAATTGCAGTCGTGAAAGCAGATGGCTATGGTCATGGTGAAGTGCAAATTGCAGCCGCGGCGCTTGAAGCTGGCGCGGAAATGGTTTCAGTTGCAACGCCAGATGAAGCAGTTCGTCTCCGAATGGCGGGGATTACAGGTGATATCCTTGTCATGGGTCCATCCCCGGTATCATTCGTAACGAAGGCGGCCGAATTAGGGGTTGCCATTGCGGTGTCTAACGAAAGTTGGCTCAAGGAAGCTTTAAGTGAAAGCAAAAGTTTTACGCAACCGCTAAAAATCCATGTAAAAATTGATAGCGGAATGGGTAGAATTGGACTTAGGGATGCAAAGGCACTTCAATTGCTTGTCTCCGCCATGGAGAGTTCGAAGCAGGTTCTATTTGAAGGGATATTCACACACTTCGCATGTGCCGATGAAGAAGATTCCAACAGGACAAAAATACAATTTAAAAAGTTCATGGACTTTGTGAATTCCTTGGCTACTAAGCCTAGATTTGTCCATGCATCGAATTCGGCAGCGACACTTCTATATCCAGAGTACGGACTTGATGCTGTCCGCTTTGGCATCGGACTTTATGGAATTGCGCCTTCTGATTACGTCGGTGAAAGATTACCGTTCCCTCTTGAAAGGTCGATGTCGATTGAAAGTGAACTGGCTTTCGTAAAAATGACGGAGACGGGCAATAGCATTAGTTACGGAGCTACTTATGAAACAACACAAAATGAGTGGATTGGTACCATTCCGATTGGTTATGCGGATGGTTTAAGACGCGGCTTACGCGGACAGGATGTACTCATTGGGGGGGAACGGGTTCCTATTGTCGGAACGATTTGTATGGATCAGTGCATGGTAAGGCTTCCAAGGGAAATGCCAATCGGAGAAAAGGTTGTTTTTATTGGTCGTCAAGGCACTGAAGAAATAAAAATGGAAGAATGGGCGAAGCGACTTGGTACAATCCCTTATGAAATAGCGGTCTCGATATCGAAGCGAGTTCCAAGAGTCTATCCAAAATGAGTTGAAGGAAAGCTATAGTCTACAGCCGTTCGACAAAAAAACTTGCATTCTTGCAGAACCTTGTCGATAAAAACCTATCTATGTCTTCTCATTGCGGTGATTCAATGGTAAGATAAAGACCTAGTAATACTAGGAAGCGGTTTTTTTGGAGGTGCTCGAGGGTGCGTGCTAATAAGAATTTTAAAGAAGTAATTGTTAAAATACCAAAACGAATGCTGAATGAAAATGAACATACGGTCGTCCATCAAGAGCAGGAACGCGGCGATTTCGTCTATATTTCGACAAAACGGTACGTAACCGATTACGAACCGGATACAATCAGGGAAGCGATGATGAAGGGCTACATTGAAATGTCGCATATTAACCTGAAAATCGCCACGGAATGCTTACACTTGGAGTTTGAAGCCCAGCATACGGTGGACCGTCTCGTAAGCGGAGGATGAAAATTTGGCAATAAAACGTGGAGACGTCTTTTTTGCAGATTTGTCGCCTGTTGTAGGTTCTGAGCAGGGAGGTACAAGACCGGTACTTGTCATTCAAAATGATATAGGCAATCGGTTTAGTCCAACAGTTATCATTGCAGCAATTACTGCACAAATCCAAAAGGCAAAATTGCCGACACATGTTGAAATTGATGCGGAGCGATATCATTTCGAGCGGGATTCAGTAATCCTGCTCGAACAAGTCCGCACCATCGACAAGTCAAGGCTAACAGATAAAATCACACATTTAGACGAATTTTTGATGGAACAGGTTGATGGAGCTCTTGAAGTGAGTTTCGGCCTCGTCAAATTCTGAGCATACATATAAAAAGGACACCATGGGTACGAATCCCATGGTGTTTTTTCAATTGTTTGATAAAAAGTGTGTATTCTTGCTTGTTTTTCGATACAATAGGGATATAAAGGTAAGTTGGATATAGAAGGAGGTTTCTTGGTATAACTATGAATAGAGAAATTGTTGAGTGTGTTCAAGCAAATATTGATGAAGTTATTTTAAAATGGCAGAACCTTATGAAGGAAAATAAAGGGGAACGTTTTTTTCATACTATGCCTTCGAACCTTATTGAAGAGACGAGTAAAGATTTTACGGATTTGATGACTTTGAATCTTGAGGAAGGTTCGGTACCGAATTCAGTAACTATGAGTGAATTCTCGGGGAAAGTCATTCGCTTCGGTTGGTCCATTAAATTTATCAATATCGCGATTGATAACTTTGCTAGAGTCGTTTTTTCCGAGATGGAAGAAAAAGGAGTAATAAATACTAGTAATATGAGATCTTACCTAACAGTTTTTTTGGACTGGATATCCCTCCGGCGCGCAAAGATTATAGAAGCGTATTCTGTAGAATGGGAACGAACAGTTAATATCCAAAAAATTGCCTTGCAAGAACTATCTGCATCACTTATTCCGGTTTTTGATAAAATATCGGTCATGCCACTCGTTGGCACGATAGATACAGGACGTGCCAAGTTAATTATGGAGAACTTACTTGAAGGCGTTGTGAAGCACCGTGCAGAGGTCGTTTTATTAGATATTACGGGTGTGCCAATTGTAGATACGATGGTTGCGCATCATATTATCCAAGCAGCTGATGCAGTCCGTCTCGTTGGAGCGAAATGTATGCTTGTAGGTATTCGGCCAGAAATTGCCCAAACAATTGTCGCCCTTGGTATTAATTTAAACGACTTTACAACAACGAGTACTTTACGACGTGGGATGAAAGAGGCGCTTGAGTTTACAAACCGCAAAATAGTGGAGGTAGAAGAGTAATGGATATGCGAATCCCGATATTGAAGTTACATGATACGCTGATTGTCTCGATACAGTGGGAACTTGATGATAAAACTGCACTGCAGTTTCAAGAGGATCTTCTAAATAAAATGCACGAAACGACTGCTATTGGGGTCGTCATAGATTTAACTCCTATTGACTTTATTGATTCATTCATCGCGAAAGTGCTGGGTGACGTAATTAGTATGTCAGGATTAATGGGGGCAAAAGTTGTCATTACTGGAATCCAACCAGCTGTCGCAATTACACTTATTGAATTGGGTATTCGTTTAGAAAATGTGTTGACAGCTCTCGATCTTGAAAACGGATTGGATAAACTTCACAAAGAATTGGAGGCCTAGCTATGAATTATCGGTCTTCGGTAGAGATTTACACGGAGTGGGACATCGTTGCTGCTCGACAACTTGGTCGAAATGAAGCTAAGGAAATTGGTTTTGGCGTAGTGGATCAGGCACGTATTACGACGGCAATCAGTGAATTGGCTAGAAATATATATTTGTATGCTAAGACGGGTAAGATTGAAATAGAAAGGCTTTCCGAAAACAATTTATTTGGTATTTCAATTATCGCATCAGATAACGGACCCGGGATTGCTGATATGCGAAAAGTGATGGAAGATGGATTTACAACATCGGGTGGGCTAGGAGCGGGAATGCCTGGTGTGAGACGACTAATGGATGAGTTTAAAGTAGACACCGAAATTGGTGTAGGAACTACCATTGTCGCGAGAAAATGGCTTCGATAAGGACGGGATGCTAAGTGCCTAGCGAGGTAGAAAAGCAATATGAAAAAGTTTTAGAACGGTACGTTGCTGGACAGAGTGAAAAAGACTTGTACGACGGTCAGAAATTTAGTAGGGAATTTATAGAGCAAGAGATTTCACCTGAAGACGTTATAAGCATTCATAAAACTGCACTAGAAGACGTTTTACCGAACATGCCTGAAGAACTATGGCATTCATTTGATTTTTTAATTGAAATGATGATTCATTATGGTCTTGCATTGAAAGAACATCAAAGTCTTGTTCGGAAAAGAGAAGAACTAGAAGTGGAGATGAATGTTGCAGCTAGGGTTCAAGAAATGTTGTTGAAAACGGAAATTCCTGATTTTCCTGTCTTGGATATCGGATTTGTATCCATTCCAGCAGAGCGGATTAACGGCGATTATATTTACTTTGTAAGCGATGATAATTACGCAAGTGTTGCGGTGGCGGATGTCATGGGCAAAGGAATCCCGGCCGCGCTATGTATGTCTATGATAAAGTTCGGAATGGATAGTTTGCAAATTGATAAGACATGTCCGTATATGGCGCTAGAAATGATTAATCGAATTGTAGAAAAAAGCATCGATGATTCAATGTTTATTTCAATGTTTTTCGGTAGGTACAATGCGCAGGAATCTATTTTTTCATATGCCTCTGCTGGCCATGAGCCCGCAATTCTTTACACATCTTCAACAAATGAGTTTACTGAATTGAATGCAAAAGGATTACTCCTTGGCGTACAATCAAATGTAGTCTATGAAGAACGTTCAGTTGTTTTAGAAGATGGTGATTTTATTGTAATGATGACGGACGGGGTGACAGAAACAAGAACGGCAGATGGATTTATTGACGAGGAATGTATTAAATCGATCTTATTGGAAGCGAAATATGAACCGGCGCAAGCAATCGCGGACTTTGTGTATAAGACGTTGGTACAAATGCAGAACTTCCAATTAAGAGATGACTTTACAATTGTTATATTTAAAAAAGATGATAAAAAGGTTTAGTGATGCTTTTTAAGTGGTACATATATGGTATCTCTACCTAAATATAGAAACAGGGAAGTTTGGGGTGTGGAAATGGAATTGCAAGTTAAGTTACTGGAAGAAGATAATGTTCAACGTTTTCTAATTGTTGGTGAAATTGATGCGTTTACGGCACCGGTTTTAAAAGAGCGTTTAATCTCTGCGCAAAAAGGACCGGGGTTACAAGCGGAACTTAATCTGTCAGAAGTTACTTATATGGACAGTACAGGGTTAGGTGTTTTCGTTGGTTTTTACAAAGCTGTCAAAGCAAATGGTGGTCATGTGAAAATTACAGGTGTCAATGCTCGACTTAAACGACTCTTTGAAATTACTGGTCTTAATGAAGTTATGGATATTGAAATTGAAAAAGGTGGGGCTAGCGATGCAACCGTATGATTATATTGAAATAAAGGTGCCCGCCAAAGCACAATATGTTGGTGTAGCGCGGCTAACGATTTCTGGTTTGGCAAGTCGTCTTGGATTTACGTATGAAGATATTGAAGATTTGAAGATTGCTTCAAGCGAAGCGATTACAAATGCTGTTCAACATGCATACAAAGGTAGTGAAAAAGGAGAAGTGATTGTTGGTTGTGCACTTTTTGAGGACAAAATTGAAATTATGATTGCGGATCATGGAAGAAGTTTCAACTTTGAAGAAACAAAAAAACAGGTAGGTCCTTATAATGATAAGGAAGAAGTGAAATTCCTTCGTGAAGGTGGTCTTGGTCTTTATTTAATGGAAACACTCATGGATGAAGTGAAAGTCTACCACGAGGAGGGCGTCACAGTCATGATGACCAAGTATCTTGATGGAGGGCGGGTGGAAGTGGATGCCGAAACAGCCTCCCTCTGAATCGGGAACCGTCGACCAAGTATTAGTATGGATCAAGCAATATCAAGCAACAAACGATGATGAAGCGCAGACAAATCTTGTTTTGCATTATGAAAGACTTGTGCAATCAATCGCCCGTAAATATTCGAATGGCAAACCTTATCATGAAGATCTCGTTCAAGTTGGCATGTTAGGTCTGCTAGGTGCAATTCGTAGATACGATCCGGAACTCGGAAGAAGTTTTGAGGCGTTTGCTGTACCGACAATTATAGGTGAAATTAAAAGATTTATGCGGGATAAGACGTGGGCTATCCACGTCCCGCGACGCATTAAAGAACTAGGCCCGAAAATTAGAGCTACGGTTGAAGCGTTAACAACTGAATTACAAAGGTCACCTCTCATTTCTGAAATTGCGGAGTACTTGGATGTTGAAGAAGATGTTGTTCTTGAAGCAATGGAACTGGGTAAGAGTTATCAAGCACTTTCTATGGATCATACGCTTGACGCAGACTCTGAAGGAGGAACGGTTACGCTGTTTGATATTGTAGGTAAAACCGATGACGGATTTGAAGCGATTGATCAGCGGATGCTTGTTGCTGACGCGCTTGTAGTTTTATCGGAACGTGAGAAACAAATTATAGAATTTACATATATTGAGCAACTTAGCCAGAAAGAAGCTGGTGACCGATTGGGTATTTCTCAGATGCATGTCTCAAGATTGCAACGTAAAGCAATCAAAAAATTACAGGAAGCCATTTCCGCGGCTGGTGGTGTATCATCGTGATGGAAATTATCAATGAGCATGTAGAAGCGTATGTGTATCAGGAGGCGAAAGAGGGGAATCGGGAGTCTGGGGATACATATTTTATCCATTCAGAAGATGATTACTTTATATGTGCAATTGCGGATGGTCTCGGTAATGGACCAATAGCCCGCCAGTCGGCCCTAATTATTCCGACCGTGTTGAAAGAACATCATAGTGAATCTCCCGATGAATTATTAAGTCGGTGTAATGAGTATATGGTATCGAAACGTGGGGCGGCGGTCGCAATTGTGAAAGTCGATTATAACTTGAAGACAATACAGTACAGTTGCGTTGGTAATGTTCGTTTTTATATGCTTCATGGAAGGGAAAAGATGATCTATCCCCTTCCGGTAATGGGGTATTTATCGGGTAGGCCACAAAGATTAAACACACAAGAATACCGATATGACAAAGGTGATTTGTTTTTTCTTCATTCCGATGGTGTGGAACTTAGGAGCCCAAGTGCTTCGTTGAGGAAAAGTTCGGGCCCGTATGAGTTATATGAAAATGTACTGGAGTTAATTGAACACGGTGACGACGCGACGTTCATAGCTGGAATCCTACTTCTATAAACGGAAGTGGGTTTTTTCATTTGCCGAAAGTATTATCGCTTCTGACCTAGGGCGCTTGCGCTTTTCCTGTGCTAAAATGAAGGTAATGAAGAAAGGATGGTCATATTGCCAAGTTACGTTTTGAAAATGACCGCTGAAAAAGCGGAAGTAAATATACACCAAGCAGAAAAAGTAATTGCTCTTTTGAATGAAGGAAATACAGTCCCGTTTATCGCAAGGTATCGTAAAGAAGCGACGGGTTCGTTGGACGAAGTGCAAATTAAAGCGATTGAGGATTCCTATGGGTATGTAAAAGGGCTTGAACAACGAAAAGAAGAAGTGCTTCGAATCATTGAAGAACAAGGGAAACTGGATGATGAGTTACGAAAAGCGATTGTTAACGCAACAGTATTGCAACGCGTCGAAGATTTATATAGACCATTCATGCAAAAGCGGCGCACACGTGCCATGATGGCAAAAGAAAAAGGGCTCGAGCCATTGGCGGTATTGCTACTTCAGTTTTCCGAGAAAACGTTGGAAGAGCTTGCTAAGCCTTTCATAAATGAAGAACTAGAAATTGGGTCAATTGAAGACGCACTAGCTGGTGCACGCGATATCATTGCAGAACAATTTGCGGATGATGCGGAAATTCGAGAAAACATTCGTAAACTAGCCTGGTCAAATGGTTCAATTACATCGACTCTTAAAAAAGGCGCGAAAGATGATAAAAAAGTGTTCGGAAATTACTATGAGTATGATGAGCCATTGAAAAAAATCGTACCTCACCGCACGCTTGCACTTAATCGTGGTGAAAAAGAAGGTGTTTTGAGAGTTGGGATATCGTTTCCATCAGAACGAATTATCGGCGAGATGGAACGAAAGTTAATTCGTAAAGCGCATTCTATTTCTGCTGGACAAGTAAAAGAAGCGATTGAAGATGCATTTAAACGCTTAATCGGACCTTCGATTGAAAGGGAAATCCGGAATGCATTAACTGAAAAGGCCGAGGAACAAGCAATCCATGTGTTTTCGGAAAACTTGAAAAGTCTTTTACTTCAACCTCCTCTCAAAGGCAATGTAATTCTTGGTGTTGACCCAGCTTTTCGTTCGGGTTGTAAGTTAGCTATTGTCGACGAAACCGGAAAGCTTCATGAAGTGTCTGTTATTTTTCCTCATCCACCAAAACCGGAAAAAGAAAAATCAAAACAAGCAATTCTAGATTTATTGAAAGCGTATCCGGTTTCGATTATTGCGATTGGAAACGGTACCGCATCCCGGGAGACTGAGTTATTCATTGCCGAATGTATAAAAGAAGCAGAATCGAACGTTTCTTATGTCATTGTGAATGAAGCGGGAGCAAGTGTTTATTCGGCATCAGCGCAGGCAAGGGAAGAGTTCCCAGATTTAATGGTTGAAGAACGAAGTGCAGTTTCCATCGCGCGCAGATTGCAAGATCCGTTATCGGAACTCGTGAAAATTGACCCGGGTTCTGTTGGGGTTGGGCAATACCAGCATGATGTGGCTAAGAAGAGACTTTCAGAATCATTAACATTTGTCGTAGAGACAGCAGTAAACCAAGTCGGTGTAAACGTTAACACTGCATCGTCTTCACTTCTTCAATATGTTGCCGGACTATCAAAAACAGTTGCTGAAAACATTGTAAAGTCACGGGAAGAGAATGGGCTTTATACGAAAAGAAACCAATTGAAAAAAGTTCCGCGCCTCGGTGCGAAAACATATGAACAAGCAATTGGTTTTCTGCGTGTACCTGAAGCGGCAGATCCGTTTGACGCAACAGGCATTCACCCCGAAAGTTATAGCATAGCGGAACAAATTCTTGCCGAAGCAAACGTCAAAAAAGATGCATTGGGTAAGCCGGAAACAGCGGAAGCATTATCTGCACTGGATATAAAAGAGTTGGCTAGTAAACTTGAGCTCGGCGAAGTAACGCTTAGGGATATAATCGAAACATTGCAAAGGCCAAATCGTGACCCGCGTGACGATTATCCGCAGCCATTATTGAAAGCGAACGTTCTTGATATTAAAGATCTTTATGAAGGACTTGAAATGCAAGGAACAGTACGAAACGTCGTAGACTTTGGTGCATTTATAGATATAGGAGTAACGGACGACGGTCTTGTCCACATTTCTAAAATGAAAAAAGGATATGTCAAACATCCACTGGACGTTGTTTCGTCTGGGGACATCGTAACAGTATGGGTAGATGGGGTCGATAAAGAAAAAGGTCGTATTTCATTGACGATGTTACCTTTGTCGAAAAAGTGATGGAGTGATGTATTAATCGAATGGGGAGCGGCAATGATGAACAACGAACTACAAACACTCATTGAAAAAACTTCCGATGAAGTATTTGGGAAACCTTTTCTTCATATAGCAAGGTACAATAGCAGATTGCGAACAACGGGTGGCCGGTACATGCTTGCCGACCATTCGATTGAAATTAATCCATTAGTATTAAAAGTACATGGAATGAAGGAACTAGTTGGAGTCATTAAACATGAACTTTGCCATTATCACCTTCATATAGAAGGAAGGGGTTATAAACACCGCGATGCAGATTTCAGAAAGCTTCTGAAAGAAACATCATCTCCGAGGTTTTGTTTGCCGCTTACCAGTAGTAAACAAAAATCACTCTCCTTCTATATATACAAGTGCACATCTTGCGAACTTGAATATCAACGAAGACGGAGAATGGATATTAAGAAGTATAGATGTGGTAGATGTGCAGGTTCAATAAAAGAACTACCAATTTCACAGTGAAAAAGATGAAGCGAATCGCGTTTTCAAGCGGTTAAAGGTATTTTTAAAAAGAAAGTTATAAAAAGGGTTGACGAATTAGTTTATCCTGTCTATAATAGGTAAAGTCGGTTAAGGAGATTTGGAAACATTGTTTCTATACTTGATTTAATCACTTTACTTAGGCCCCTTGGTCAAGCGGTTAAGACACCGCCCTTTCACGGCGGTATCACGGGTTCGAATCCCGTAGGGGTCATTAAAGATTTTTCGAAACGATGTTTTGAAAAGATCTTGCAAAAAAAGTTCAATACGAAGTATTGAAAAGAGTTAGTGTTGGAAAGTTAATTACATTGGGGTATAGCCAAGCGGTAAGGCATCGGACTTTGACTCCGTCATCGTTGGTTCGAATCCAGCTACCCCAGCCAATACTTTATGTTAGAAGGAGCCATTAGCTCAGTTGGTAGAGCATCTGACTTTTAATCAGAGGGTCGCAGGTTCGAATCCTGCATGGCTCACCATTACATTTTTAAAAAGCGCTTGACAAATTAGTGAGATGTTGTATACTAAGGTTTGTCGCTAAAACAAAGCGGTAGTGGCGGAACGGCAGACGCGCTAGGTTGAGGGCCTAGTGAGTGCAAACTCGTGGAGGTTCAAATCCTCTTTACCGCACCAACTACATCAATGAAGAGAGCACCCGTAGCTAAGTGTAAATATACAGCATGGCGCCCGTAGCTCAATTGGATAGAGCGTCTGACTACGGATCAGAAGGTTGTGGATTCGACTTCTGCCGGGCGCGTTATTAAAACGAAACAGCATTCAGTGAAATTCTTAAGTGAGTTTCCCTATATTATGCGAGTGTAGTTTAATGGCAAAACCTCAGCCTTCCAAGCTGATGATGAGGGTTCGATTCCCTTCACTCGCTCCAATTTTTAAAAAGAAGTAAGTGAAAAAGAATTTCAAAATAGTTGTTGACTTCCTGAAGAGAAAGAGTTATATTAAAGGAGTTGCCATTACAACTGCAACAAACACAATAACAAATGAACCTTGAAAACTGAACAGCAAAACGTCAACAAAGCGTTTGAGTGATTTCCACTTAAATAGCTTACAACTCGGAACACTTCGGTGGACAGAGTATAAACGTTTCTAAGTAAGTCGATTTCCGTCGAACGAACAGAAACAAAGGAGAGGAATTCAATTCCTCTTTGCTAGCAAGAAATGAGCTATTCATTTTCTT
>NZ_JAHNZW010000017.1:0-64828 GCF_026931025.1 Sporosarcina sp. G11-34
CGGGCCCATCCTACAGTGACAGCCGAAACCGTCTTTCAGAGCTTGTCCATGCGGACAAACTGTTTATTCGGTATTAGCCCCGGTTTCCCGGAGTTATCCCCATCTGTAGGGCAGGTTGCCCACGTGTTACTCACCCATCCGCCGCTAACACTTCAAAGAGCAAGCTCTCTGAAGCATCCGCACGACTTGCATGTATTAGGCATGCCGCCAGCGTTCGTCCTGAGCCAGGATCAAACTCTCCATAATAGAAGAAAATGAATAGCTCATTTCTTGCTAGCAAGAGTAATTTACATTACTCTTCTTTTCGTTTGTTTCTGTTCTTCCGACGGAGATCGGTTTACTAAGAAACGATTTGCTCCAAACACCGAAGTGTTCTTCGCTTTATTTCGTTGACATTTTGCTGTTCAGTTTTCAAGGTTCATTTAGGAAGAAGTGTTTCACGCTCTTCTTCATTTAGTTTTATTTGCTTTTGTTCGCTTTGCTTCTTGCTTGCAACAGCAACTCCTCTAATATAACAAATCGTTTAGAAGATGTCAACAACAACTTTCAAATTCTTTTTTTCTTTGTCAGTTGTTAATTGCTTGTTGTTTGCTGCTCCCTAAGGACAAGACTTAATATACCCTAAAGAGCAGTAACAAATCAAGTACTTTTTAAAAAGAAGATTCTTCTCAATATTCTGACGTCCATTACGAAGAGCAAAATACCCGATATAACGATTAATCCTCCTGCTATTTGAGTCAATGATAATGTCTCCTGGAAGACATAGTACGCAAGGATTGAAGCACCTACAGGTTCAAATAAAATCGCGATTGATAGGACGTTTGTGCTCACCCATTTGAGTGACCAGTTAAACAATGTATGTCCTAAAAGGTTAGGAATAAGGGCAAGCATAACAAACCAAAACCAATCTGCACCTGGATGAGGCCCAAAAGACTCGCCTTGAATAAGAACGTAAAAAAAGAGCGTAACTGTACTAATCGAGTACACGATGAACGTATAAGTAATAAGAGAGAGCCTCTTTCGAACATCTTGTCCAAATAAAAGATAGGCAGTAATCAGTGCACATCCAATAAGCGCCAAGATATCCCCAAAAAGAGCCGTGCCACTTAATTGGAAATCACCCCAGCTAATAATAACACTACCTAGTATTGCTATGGCTGCAGATAATATCGTTTTAAAGGCTAACTTTTCCTTGAAAAAGAAATAGGTACCGACAAATGCGAATATAGGTTGTAGCGTAACAAGTACAGTTGAACTTGCAACCGATGTATAATTTAGGGATTCAAACCAAAAGATGAAGTGGAAAGCTAAAAAGACACCTGCGAAGGCAGAAAAAATCCAATCCCTTTTGCTTAGTACTAATACTTCTCTTCTATAGTTAAGTAAAAAAATCGGCAACATTAGTAAAACTGAGAAAAGCATTCGGTAAAATGCTATGACTCCCGCATCTGCAGTCGCCATCTTTACAAAAATAGCTGATAGTGCAACCGATATGACACCAATCATTATTGGTATATACGGATTTATTGGTGGCCTTGCCATTTAAAACACATCTCTTTCAAGTAATAAGTTATTTTCCACTACAAATGGGTAATACAATAAAGAGTATATCAGTTAATCCACAAAAGAACATCTTGCTATAAGGGAGTAGATGCTGATGGATTGGATAATAAATGAAGCTATGTATCCTGAGGTGCTGATCAAAATTGCTATCGCATTAACGTTGAGTTTAGTTATTGGTGTAGAAAGGGAAATTAAAAAGAAACCGATTGGATTAAAAACAAGTGCCGTCATCGCTACTTTTAGTTGTCTATTAACAATCGTCTCTATAGAAGCAGCTTATCTCGTTCCGGCCCGCGATGATATTAACGTAACGATGGATCCACTTCGTTTAGCCGCACAAGTAGTAAGCGGAATTGGATTTTTAGGGGCCGGTGCTATTTTACGGAGAAATAACGACAACATTACCGGCCTTACAACAGCTGCAATGATATGGGGTGCAGCGAGTATCGGTATTGCTGTCGGTGCAGGCTTTTATATAGAAGCGGCGTTCGCCGTCCTTAGCGTTATGCTTGTAATTGAAGTGCTTGCCCCCGCACTTACAAAATTCGGTCCTAAGCGTCTCCGATCCAAAGAGATGTTCTTAATCGCTACATTACTCGACATCACAAAAATCGAAGCGTTAATTACCTACTTGGATAACGAGAACATGTCGATTGAACATCTACGTCTTAAGCAAGAAGTGACAGCTCATACTCCACTTAAACACGTACTTGAACTTCATCTTGTCACAGTCACCAATAAACCAACACCACAATTATATACCGAACTAATTGCACTTCCTTCTATAGAATCAATCGAAATAGAAATTTATACTTAATGGAGGCAAATGGATTATGAAAGATATACTTAAGTTATTGAAAGAAGGTAACAAACCTTCTCTACTAGCAGCAATCGTAAATACAATAATCGCTATACTAAAAGGCATTGCTTTTTTCCTTACTGGGAATGTGGCGATGTTTGCAGAAATGTTGCACTCTATTGGTGACGCCGCCAATCAATTTTTTGTCTATATTGGATCCGCACTCTCCAGAAAAGCACCTACACCTAAATTTCCAAATGGATTCGGTCGTGTAGTTAACTTGGTTTGTCTAGGGGCAGTCATCGTCGTTGCTATTATGGCTTATGAGGCTATAAAAGAAGGATGGCACCACGTGATGAATCCCGTTGAGTCTACTGGCTTAATCATTAACCTAGTAGTTCTAGGAATCGCCATCATCTTAGAATTTATTGTACTTTACAAAGCAGGTAAAGAAATACTCCATGAGGCCGGAGTTGACAAGAGTGGATTACTAGCACCTATCACAACTAGCTTTACTCATATGAATCGAGCAAAGCCAGCAACAAAACTTGTATTTATGGAGGACTTAGTCGCCACTGCTGGTGGTATCCTAGCATTTATAGCTATAATACTCGCCCATTATTTAAATTTCCTCGTTGCCGAAGGAATAGCGTCAATAATAATCGGTTTAATGATGTTTTATGTAGTGGGTAGAATCTTCCTTGAAAATGCTAGGGGTGCAATCGGCGAAACGGACGAAGAAATGCTTAATCACATCTCTCAAATCCTAACCAGTGATGCCGATATTAAAGACCTTCAGCGCATTGAAGTCGTTAAGGAAGGCGAATTTCTCCACGTAGAAATTATTGCGGAAGTAGACTCCTCTCATACAATCGCTTACGTAGATGATATTCGTGATCGTTTAATGGAGATAATTCTTAAACAAAAAGGTGTGCGGGATGTTCTTATTTCATTCGATGAAGATGATGGTGTTCGAACATGGACAGGAACAAACGAAACAACTGAACCTAAATAAAAAAACGTCACGCATGGATTCTTAAATCCTGCGTGACGTTTTAGTTTTAGTAACTACTTACAGCGACGCTTGTAGAATCGCTTCGACATCTTCCTTACCTAACGGATTGAAATTGCCAATCTTACCATTGCTTGTTGCTTTATCAGCCATAATAGCAATCTTAGAATCATCAATTTCGTAATCCGCAAGTGTTTCTGGTGCTCCGATTGACGTCCAGAATGATCTCAATCGCTCAATTCCTTCGTAGGCAACTTCCTCAGTTGACTTTCCTTCAGGATCTACTTGGAACACTTTAACTGCTAATCGAGCAAATCTCTCCGGGTTTACATGGACATTCTGACGCATCCAGTGCGGGAATATGATGGCAAGACCACCCGCGTGTGGAATATCATAAACTGCGGATACAGCATGTTCAATTTGGTGCGATGCCCAGTCACCCTGGTAGCCCAATCGCAGAAATCCGTTTAATCCTATCGTTCCGGCTATTAGTATCGATGCTCGCAAGTCATAGTTTTCCAAATCTTCGACGAGCTTGGGACCATTATCCATAATAGCTCGCAATACGCCCTCACACATTTCATCTTGTACTGGCGTATTTTTCGCCTCGTTAAAGTACTGCTCAAATATATGCGACATCATATCAACGATGCCGTAAATTGTTTGATTTAATGGGACTGACATCGTATAGGTCGGATCAAGAATTGAAAACTTGGGAAAACTTAACGGGCTTCCCCATCCTAACTTTTCTTCAGTCTCTTCGTTCGTAATAACAGAACCAGCATTCATTTCTGAGCCAGTAGCAGCAAGCGTTAGCACCGTTCCAAAAGGTAATGCGTCTGTTGGGCTTGCTTTCTTACTTACAAGATCCCATGCATCTCCTTCATATTTAGCAGCACATGCAATCAGTTTTGTACAGTCTATGACTGAACCGCCACCTACAGCGAGTAAGACATCGATTCCTTCGTCCTTACAAATCTTCGCACCTTTTCGAGCTGTTGATATCCTTGGATTCGGTTCGACCCCTGATAATTCATGTACCTCCATGCCAATTTCACTAAGAAGCGACATTAGCTCATCATAAAGTCCGTTCTTTTTAATACTACCCCCACCATATACGACAAGCACTTTCTTTCCGTAACTTGGCAGCTCTTCAGAAAGCTTATTCAATTGATCTTTACCAAAAATTAATTTAACCGGGTTGTAAAATGTAAAATCATTCATTTAAAATTCCCTCCTTCTTATTCTTTCATTATCTAGAATTAGACTCGTTATAGCAATATTTTGTTTCCCCGTATGTTTTTCATAGAGTAGGACATAATAACAGCGGAGGTGTATGAATATGAGCATCGTGCAAAAAACTGCACTTGCATTGGTAATCATAGGTTCACTAAACTGGGGTCTTGCTGGATTTTTCCGCTTTGATATCGTTGCCGAACTGGCCGGTGGACCCGCAGAACCGCTCGCCCGCTTTATTTACATTATTATTGGCGTATCAGGTCTTTTCAGTCTAGGACTACTTTTTGAAGAGTGGCGAAACCGAGAAGTAGTTATTATTCGATCCCCGGAACCCAAGGATATATAAAGGTAACTTGGAAACTACAGATTTTTTTGAGTTTAAAAAAAGCATCTCCCGAAAAAAAGGGAGATGCTTTTGATTATTATGCCCAACCACGGAAACGTGATGCTTCCGCTGTTGCACGGACTCCTACCATATAAGCCGCAAGACGCATATCGATGTTACGATTCGTTGCTGTTGTATAAACATTATTAAATGCCTCTACCATTCTTTCAGTCAACTTTTCACGAACTTCGTCTTCAGACCAATAGTAGCCCATGTTATTCTGAACCCACTCAAAGTAAGATACAGTAACTCCACCCGCACTTGCCAATACATCTGGAACTAGAAGAATTCCACGTTCAGTAAGTATTTGTGTTGCTTCTGCAGTCGTAGGACCATTTGCCGCTTCAACAACAATGCTCGCTTTAATATTATGTGCATTTTCTGCAGTGATTTGGTTTGCGATTGCTGCTGGAACGATAATATCACAATCAAGTTCAAATAATTCTTTGTTTGAAATTGTATCTTCGAAAAGTGTTGTTACTGTTCCGAAGCTATCGCGACGGTCAAGTAAGTAATCAATATCGAGTCCATCTGGATCATGTAATGCACCGTAAGCATCGGAAATTCCGATTACTTTCGCGCCTGCATCATGAAGGAATTTCGATAAGAAACTTCCAGCATTACCAAATCCTTGGATAACGATACGAGCACCTTTCATATCAATACCGCGAACTTTAGCTGCTTCTTGTATAACAATAGTTACACCTTCTGCAGTCGCACGGTCGCGTCCTTGCGAACCTCCGAGAACAATCGGCTTCCCTGTAATGAAACCTGGGGAGTTAAATTCATCAATACGGCTATACTCGTCCATCATCCACGCCATAATTTGAGCGTTTGTGAATACGTCTGGAGCAGGTATATCCTTTGCAGGTCCCATTACTTGGCTAAGCGCACGAACATAACCGCGACTTAGACGTTCTAGTTCCCCCATTGACATTTCACGTGGGTCACAAATAACCGCACCCTTACCACCACCGTACGGCAGATTAACGATACCGCATTTCAATGTCATCCACATTGAAAGTGCTTTTACCTCTATATAGTCAACTTCCGGGTGAAAACGTACGCCACCTTTTGTTGGTCCTACTGCATCGTTATGTTGCCCACGGAAACCCGTGAATACTTTAACATTACCATCATCCATACGAATTGGTATTCGTACTTCAATCATGCGTAGTGGATCCTTCAAAAGTTCATACATACCGTCATCGTAGCCAAGTTTGTCTAGCGCTTCTTTGATAACTTCCTGTGTGGACGTAAATAGCTTCATGTTTTCAGTCAATTATTATTTCGCCTCTTTGGTATAATTTTTTCTTCGGTTAAAGTGTACCATAGATCGGTGCCACTTTAAACTATAAAATTTACTTATTAAATACTTCTTTAATCTTTTCTAATGCCCAATCAATTTCTTCTTTAGTAATAACAAGTGGTGGAGCAAATCGAATTACTGTATCGTGCGTTTCTTTACATAGAAGGCCTAACTCTTTTAATGATTCACAATACGGTCGTGCCGCCTCTGTCAGTTCAACGCCAATAAACAATCCACGCCCTCTAACTTCTTTAATCGACGGATGCTCGATTTTCTTTAACTCTTGCATAAAGTAATTGCCAAGCTCCAATGAATTAGCCGCAAGATTTTCATCTTGAAGAACTTCTAATGACGCAATTGATACTGCACATGCCATTGGGTTTCCACCAAATGTTGAACCGTGTGAACCAGGTTCGAATACGCCTAGGATATCTTTGTTAGCTAAAACACATGATATCGGGAATACTCCACCGCCAAGTGCTTTTCCAAGAATATACATGTCTGGTTCCATGTCTTCCCACTCACATGCAAACATCTTTCCAGTACGGCCTAGGCCAGCTTGGATTTCGTCTGCAATAAACAGGACATTATGCTTCGTACAAAGATCGCGGGCCGCTTTCATGAACCCTGCTGGAGGGATAATAATGCCAGCTTCGCCTTGTATCGGCTCAATAAGAAATGCTGCAGTGTTTGGCGTAATCGCAGCTTCTAGCGCATCGATATCGCCATATGGAATCAGGTTAATACCTGGTAACATTGGGCCAAATCCGCGCTGATATTCAGGGTCTGATGATAATGATACTGCCGTCATTGTACGGCCATGGAAGTTGCCATTACATGCAATAATTTCTGCTTGTCCTTCGGCTACTCCTTTAACATCATAAGCCCAACGTCTTGCTGTTTTAACAGCAGTTTCGACAGCTTCAGCACCCGTGTTCATTGGAAGCGCCATATCTTTTCCTGATAACTTACATACTTTCTCGTACCAGGGTCCAAGCTCAGCATTATGAAATGCTCGTGATGTTAATGTGACTCGATCCGCTTGTTCTTTTAAAGCGTTGATGATTTTAGGATGACGGTGGCCCTGGTTAACAGCGGAATATGCAGCTAGCATATCCATATATCTATTACCCTCTGGATCTTTCACCCAAACCCCTTCTGCTTCCGATATAACAATTGGTAGTGGATGGTAGTTATTTGCTCCGTACTTTTCAGTTTGCATGATTATCTTTTCTGATACTGACATAAAAATCCCTCCTCCTAAATAATAGGTAGCCTCTTCGGTGAAGAAGTGGGCTACCGTTTTCTATTTAAATTATAGTGTTTCTGATGTTGTTTGTCCCTGCATATGAAGTTGCAAGTAATCAGGTCCGCCAGCTTTCGAGTCCGTACCTGACATGTTGAATCCTCCAAATGGTTGGTACCCAACAATCGCACCTGTACAACCACGGTTAAAGTATAGATTTCCAACATGGAAGTCTTCACGTGCTTGTTCAATGTGTTCACGGTTGTTTGTAATTACGGCACCCGTTAATCCATAATCTGTGTTATTAGCAATTTCAATTGCTTCATCGAAGTTTTTAGCTTTCGTTATGCCAACTACTGGCCCAAAGATTTCTTCTTGCATAATGCGTGCTTTTGGATCAAGGTCTACTATTACTGTTGGTGCAACGAAGTATCCTTTCGAATCATCGCCTGTACCACCTGCAATAAGTCGGCCTTCTTCTTTACCAATTTCAATGTAACCCATGATTTTATCGAATGAAGCTTGGTCAATAACTGGACCTGTGTAGTTCGAGTTATCCGACGTATCACCGTACGTCAATTCTTTTGTAAGAACTTCAACACGAGCGACTACTTCATCATATACTTCTTCATGAATTACTGCACGTGAACATGCTGAACATTTCTGCCCACTAAAGCCGAATGCTGACTTAACAATCGATTGTGCCGCAAGTTCTAAATCAGCGTCATTATCAACAACGATTGTATCTTTACCGCCCATTTCAGCGATAACACGTTTCAGCCAAATTTGACCTTCATTTACTTTCGCTGCACGTTCAAAGATGCGCGAACCGATTTCACGTGAACCTGTGAATGATACGAAACGCGTTCTTGGGTGATCAACAAGGTAATCCCCTACTTCAGCTCCAGATCCTGGGATGAAGTTTACTACGCCAGCTGGCATTCCTGCTTGTTCAAGTACTTCGATAAATTTATATGCAACAACCGGAGTTGTAGATGCTGGTTTAAGAAGTACTGTATTTCCTGTTACAAGTGCTGCCGCAGTCGTTCCAGCCATAATCGCAAAAGCAAAGTTCCACGGAGAAATAACAACACCTACTCCTAGTGGTATGTAATGGAACTGGTTGTATTCACCTGGCCGACTTTCAACCTTCATACCTTCTTTCAAGTCTAGCATTTGACGTGCATAATACTCTAAGAAATCAATACCTTCTGCAACGTCTGCATCTGCTTCGTTCCAAGGTTTTCCTGCTTCTTTTGAAAGTAGCGCTGAGAATTCAGCTTTACGACGACGAACAATCGCTGCCGCTTTGAATAAAATATCTGCACGAAATTCTGGCTTAACTTTTCTCCAAGTATTAAATGTTGAATCTGCAACCTGCATCGCTTTTTCCGCAAGCTCTTGACTCGCTTTTGAAACGCGACCGATTAGCTCTTCTTTGTTAGATGGGTTTGTTACAATTAGTTTCTCTTCAGTTGTAATTCGTTCTCCACCAATAATAAGTGGATAATCTTCACCAAGGTATCCGTCGACTAATTTCAATGCCTCAAGATAATCTTGTTTATTTTCCTCTTGTGTAAAATCTGTAAATGGTTCGTGTTTGTATGGAATCATGTTTTTTCCCCCTTCAATAATGTAAGATGCAAATAATATTTGCACTTAGTAATTGATTACCTATATAATAATGCAAGATAATCTTGCTAATATCAAGTGTTATTCACTATTTATTCAAAAAATCTATTGGATGGTGGTATTTATGCGAAAAACAGGGGAGCTACTGGCTCCGTTTCATTCTTTTGCAATCGAACATGCAGCTGTCGGAATTCATGCGATTAATAACAAGGGCAACACAATTCTATACAATAAAAAAATGAAACAAATCGAAGGACTTGCACTTGAGGATATTCAGGATAGGTCTATTCTTGAATTATTCAATTTAAATCACGAGGAAAGCACCCTACTCAAAGTGGTGCAGAGTGGAAAAAAGCTTTTAAACATCAAACAAACCTATTGGAATCATGATGGTATTGAAATTACAACAGTCAACGACACATACCCAGTATTTGAAAATGATAAAATTATCGGTGCGGTTGAATTTGCACGGGACGTAACCGCATTGGAAAAGTTCATGCATCAACCATTTCAACAAAGTGGTGGCCCTATAAATTTCAATGTTCTTATCGCTGCCTCGTCCGCCATGAAAACAGTTATTTCAACTGCTAAAAAAGCAGCTAAGGCAAAATTACCAGTCCTTCTCATTGGCGAAACAGGGACCGGAAAAGACCTGATTGCACAAAGCATACACAATGCTTCATCTCCAACAAACCGTTTTTATTATACGCTACATTGCCATAATTCTGATTCACTTCTTATCGAGCGACTTATTGAAGACTTGGATGACAATGAATCCTATACATTATTTTGCGACCGTATTGATTTATTGGCGATTCCACTTCAGCAAAAGTTACTAGCTACACTTTCTAAACCCGTGAACGGTCACCGCCAATTTATAGCTAGTATTGGAGATGATCCCGTAGCGCTAATAGCATCGGGGACGCTGCTAAAAGATTTATATTATTTCTTTTCATCCATCGCTATTCGAATCCCGCCACTCCGAGAAAGAAGAAGTGATATTATGCCCTTTATCTCCACTTATTTAGTTCAAAGGAGAGAGAGGCACAACTTAGAATTGATTGAACTATCGCCAGAGGTAGAGAAACTCTTCCTGGACTATGAATGGCCTGGTAACATGCGCGAATTAGAACTTTTACTCGACGAAATCACATCCCATGCAATGGAGGAAACTTCCATAACCTATGAAATGCTCCCCCTTCACTTCCGACTAAAGATTGACGATTCAACAGACGAATCGATGGTTGCCGAAGACTTTATCATGCAGCGAGATAAGGCATTATTGCCACTAGACGAGTACCTTCTTGCTGCCGAAACATACTACTTGGAAAATGCGATGAAGATTCACGATGGGAATGTGACTAAAACAGCAAAAGCACTTGGTATGAGTCGACAAAACTTGCAGTATCGATTGCGTAAAATAAAGTAAGCTTGGAGACTTCAGTTCCGTAGCTATACTTTTAATGCCTTTCTTAACCAATACTTTCTGTATAAAAAAAAGAGGGATAGGCATCGTTGCCTTCCCTCTTTCATATTTATTCCCCGGATTGCTTTATCCATTCCTCTAGTTTTTCTTTTAGAGAATTAAACCCTTCAGAATCCCCTTCATCTATTCGATCTTGTAAGGGTTGACGTGATCCTTCGTCTTTCATAGCGGCCTGTGGACTTTCTTGAAGTGCACGGATTGACAAACTAATTTTCCCTGCCGCTTTATCAACTTCGAGTACTTTCACTTCAATTTTTTGACCAATTTTAAGATACTCGTTAATCTCTTTAACAAAACCGTAAGTAATTTCTGATATATGGACAAGTCCTTGTGTTTCCTCGTCAAGCGCGACGAACGCACCATAAGGTTGGATCCCCGTAACTGTTCCGGTGAGCTCTTCTCCCGCTTCATATTCCCTTGCCATTTGAAACAGCTCCCTATCTCTATATATGTTATCGTATCTGCCCTAAAGCCATCAAAATTATACCACGAATACACATAGCGGGCAAAATGCTGAACAATTATAGGTCAGCCCTATCAACCCTTAGTCCATTGGATCATAGATGACACGCCATCCATTGTCCGTCCACATCATTTGGATAGCTCTTACTGGTTCTTCACCTGGATTCTTTTCAAGGTCAACAGTTAACGTTGCAACACCGGTCCAGTTTCCATTGTCATCTAGTTCATTAGCTTTGAATGAAATCGTTTCAAATAAGTCTTCCATTTTACGCCCGGAATTTTTACCGGCATCTGTTAGGAATCGTTCTTTCTCGATTATCTGTGAATCCTTACCTTGGTAGTAAAGTGCATATTGCGTCTCATAATCTTCAACCTCTGCCGCGTAATAGAATAGCCTTACAATATCGACTGCACTATACCAACGACTTTGGGCAGTATCTTTCATTTCCGCAAAATAGTCATAGATGATTTGGGTCTCTTGTGTAAATACACCAGCAACATTTGTAGGGGGCGTTTCTTCATATGAAGGTAAGTCATCCAACCACGTCTCCCCCATTTGCCAAATTTGGTTTTCATCTAACAAAGTACTGACGTAAGTTTCTGAGTGATTATTGTGCGTAATTTTTACCTCAGCTTGGTAATTATCACCAGAACGCGTTAAATCAGCTCCCGTATACTCGATACTTCCTGCGTCTTTTAAAAGAGAAAACCCTTTCCGCCAATTATTAAGATAGGAATCAAGTGAAGCTACTGACCCATTCTCTCGGTCCCTGACAACGCCCTCATAGAACAAATTAAACATCATTCCGGGATTTTCCATTTCGTTGGCATAGTCAAAAACTCCAACTACATAAATCGGTGATAAATCCTTAAATATCGTTTTATCATGTGATTTATTGAATTCATTGTATAGCTCTTCTACCTTCCTGTCGTACTTCTTATCCGGTAATTCAATCACATAGTTTTCAAGCTTCGGCGTTGTGCTATAGACCAATTCGTCAAGTTCTCCGTTCCTCGCAAGTTTTATAGCTGCTTCTATTTTCTCACGATTAAACTGCTCCCAACTTTCCGAACTACGCCAACCAGACGCTTCCATTTCTTTATAAATTGGTCGAGCTAGATAACCTAAAGGAGTTGCCTCTTCATATAGGAATAACCGTCTCCATGCATTTTGATGATTTTCGGGAACAGACCCTTGTTCATCTAACATTTGTACGATTTCTGGACTTTTAACAAAACTATAAAAAAGTCTGATGTAATAAGATTCTAACAGTGGATATAAATCCGTTTCCTTTTCGGCAGTAATTACTGTTTGTTCGACTCTTTGTAATTCATTCGCAATCCAATCCGGACTGTACTCCAGATTCTTATGAGTCATGTAGTAATCGTAAGTCAACATACTAACGTAACCTGCTGCATTATGATGTAAAAGATTTTCCATATGTTGATGATTTTCCGAATTATAATAACAGGCAGTTATTTCCCTCGGATTTTTCTTTTCGCACAGCCTTATTGATTGGTCCTGCATTGTGGCAGTGATATTTTGTAGTTCTTCTGGCGTTTCTTCAAATCTCAACATCAATGAATCTACTGTTTTTGATCCCTGTAGATAGTTTTCAATCGCTTCTCGGTAATCCCAAATAATTCCGTCATACACCGTGATAATGTCATTCACTTTTCCACGATATAAACTGAGGTACTTGATACTCGCTTTTTCATCTTCATTAAGTTGCGCACCCCTGATTTCTTCAATCATCTCATCAGGAAGTTTTAGCTCGCTAATAATATTTTTCACTTCTGCGGCCATTTCTCCACGCTGACTTTGATTTTCAATCGAGCTACTACTTTTCAACTTATTCATTTTCTCATCCGCTACTCTTATGAAATTTAGCCTGTTAAATCTAGCGTCTTCTAGCTTCAACATCTCTTGACGCATATCACGTTCTGCTTGATAACTCTCCTCAAGTTCGGTCAAGAATGCGTCATTTCCGTCTCCTTGTGCGGATTGTTTACTTTTAGAAACAAATAGATTCTGTATCGCAACGATACATACCATCAAAATAACCGCCGCCACAATCGACCATAGCACCGATTTCTTCTTTGACTTCTTTGGCCTTTCCGCCTGTGAAACAGTCCCAAGTATTTGTGTCGCCTGAAATTGTAGGGGTAGTCGATCATATGACTTCTCTAAAAGCATTAGCCTCTTACGTAGATTATCACCTCCGATTAATTCCATTGCGTGCTGAATATTCGATTCAACGTCGGCAGTTGAACTTTTCGTAATCGATGCAATTTGTTCTGTATCTAGCCCATGAAATAAGGAGAGAATGAATGGGACTCTATTTTCCCCATTTAGCTGTATGATATCCGAATGAAGTACCTCATCTTCCTTAAACAGAAACAGGTCATCGGGAGCTCGAATTGATAATTGATACTGCGAAAGCTTATTTATTAAAAGTTTATAAAGTACGTGAATTAATGGTTCATGTTCATCTAAGTCTTCCAGTTCCTCCCGAAACGTCCTAAACGTATCCAGCGTTAAATCGTGCGCAACATCTAAAGTAAGTCCATATTGGAATGCAAAGCGCTCGATGGCTCCGGAATGAAGGTCTATCCATTCCCCGAGTCCAGTGAAATCACCTTGCTTTGCGTTTTGAATTAACTTAATGTCTTCCAAAACTCATAGCCCCCCTTTGTAGTATCTTCTTTCTTTTAATCATAACAGAAAACATAAACTCTTCAGTCGAATGGTCAGTTTCACATTTGTCTGTAATTCCTTTCTAATTCATGTACAATTGGGAGATGCTTATAAATAGAAAGAGTGATTAACTATGGCGCCACGTGAACAGTGGACATCAAAACTTGGTTTCATCCTTGCCGCAGCTGGCAGTGCGATTGGACTCGGTGCAATATGGAAATTTCCTTATATGGTAGGCACAAACGGAGGAAGCGTTTTTGTTTTACTTTTCATTATTAGTACAATCGGTATTGGATTACCCATTCTTCTTGCGGAATTCGTCATCGGACGGATGGGACAGTCGGATGCGGTAACCGCATTTAAACGGCTAGCGCCTGGTAAAAAATGGCCTATTATCGGGTGGTTAGGATTTGCCTTCGGGTTCATCGTCCTATCATTCTATAGTGTCGTCGGAGGATGGATTCTTTCTTATTTGGTCCGTGCACTTACTTTTCAATTAGATGTAGCTGATTTCGGAGCATTATTTGCTTCAATCACCGCTAATCCGCTAGAGATTTTACTTGCTCAAGCAGTGTTTCTGTTACTCACTATATGGATTGTGCAAGGTGGGATAAAAGCCGGGATTGAGCGAGCAAGTAGATGGATGATGCCGCTTTTGTTCATCTTCTTCATTATTCTTGCAATCCGCTCTCTTACACTTGATGGCGCTATGGAAGGTGTCCGTTTCTTATTTGTACCTGATTGGTCCTTATTAACGGGTGGAACTTTTCTAGTTGCCCTCGGACAAGCATTCTTCTCACTTAGTGTCGGAGTAACAGCGATGATGACTTACGCATCCTACCTGTCGAAAGATGAACAATTGGGTCAATCAGCGTTAAGTGTATCCATCTTGAATATTGTCATCTCTATTTTGGCAGGTCTTGTCATTTTCCCTGCTGTGTTTGCGCTGGGGCTATCCCCCGCTGAAGGTCCCGGGTTAATTTTTATCATATTGCCGGCGATTTTCGGGCAGATACCATTCGGCGGATTTTTCATGATTTTATTTTTCATACTCATGCTTTTTGCAACACTCACCTCTTCAATGTCTATGTTGGAAATCGTCGTCTCGACTGGAATTCGTGCCAAATACGACCGTCGTAAACGTGCTGCATGGGTATTCGGAGCTTTAATCTTTATCATTGGTATACCTAGCGCCTTATCGTTCGGAGTACTTTCAGAGTTCACTATTTTTGGTGATACAATCTTTGATTTTGCGGATCTCCTCACTAGTCGTATTGGGATGCCAATTGGCGCGCTCGCTATTTCAATTTTCGCTGGATTTGTCCTGACGAATAAGCAAACAACTGATGAACTGAACACCCACCCACTCATTCACTCGGTTTGGAAGTTCCTAGTTAAATATGCAGCACCTGCGGCAATCATTATCATTTTCGTTACTTGGATATTTGAAATTTTATCATAATAAAAAAAACAACCTATGGATTCATAGGTTGTTTTTTATTTTTATACTATACTAAACTCGTAAATAGGTATTTTCAATTATACAATACATTTCGCTTTGTACTTTATAGCCAATAGTTTATAAGAAACATTTACACAATCCTCAAAAGGTATCCACATTTGATAAGAATGTTCGTAAATTTCACGAATCTTTTTTGCTAGATCCGCTGGATGGTCAATACTTTGTAATTCCGCCACGACATCAACAATCTCATGCCCATATGCTTTAGCACCTTCTTTAAATGGATCCCATTTTTCGAGAATGGCAACTGCTTTTTTATTCATTTCCATTGTTTGCATTATAATTCACCTTATTTTTTTTTGGTTAACTATATGATAGCATAGGAAGTGAAAAAGGAAAGAGGGATTATCTTGAATGTTTTTACAAATGAAATTGACAGACGAAAAACACGCTCCGTTAAATGGGATACGATGGAAGACGTTTATGGAATAGAGGACGCGTCTGATGTTTTACCAATGTGGATAGCCGATATGGATTTTGCAGCTCCGCAAGTTGTGATTGATGCCTTAAAAGAACGGCTCGATCACGGGGTCTTTGGGTACTCATACATATGTGAATCATGTAAAGATGCCCTTCGTTTATGGTTGGCAAGTCGACATTCTTGGCAAACAAAAAACGAGTGGATGTTATTCCACCACGGTGTAGTACCAGCGATTGCGACAGTTATTGAGACCTTCACAAATAAAGGTGATGGGATTCTAATCACAACACCGGTTTATCCACCATTTTTCCAAATCCCCGGAAACATGGAACGGACAATTGTTGAGTGCCCGATGATTGAAAGTAAAGGGAATTATTCAATCGACTTTACCCAATTCGAAGAAGCCCTTCAACAAAATGTGAAAATATTTATATTATGCAATCCACATAATCCAGGCGGAATCGTTTGGACAAAAGAAGAACTCCTTAAAATAATTGAACTTTGTACTAAATACGACGTGCTTATTTTGTCTGATGAAATCCATGCTGATCTTGTATTTACTGAGCACCAACATATTGCGCTTGCTACAATTGCGGGTGAAGAAGCACATCGCATCATTACATGTGTTGCACCAACGAAAACCTTCAACCTTGCCGGCGTTCAAGCAGCCGTTATGATTGCGACAGATGAAAAAATTAGGTTAAAACTTGAACAAAATGCACAAGCACACGGACAAATGGCGCTTAGTCCATTTGCAGCAGCTGCTTTAAAAGCCGCTTACGAAGAAGGCGGTCCGTGGCTAAAAGAACTTTTGGAAACAGTATCTTCTAATATGGACTATGTTATCCAGGAATTAGAGCAGGCCGTGCCAGGCATAAATATTAATAAACCTCATGGTACTTACTTACTTTGGATTGATTACCGTGAAACCGGTTTGTCCGAATCTCAAATAATGGACAAACTATTGAACAGAGGAAAACTCGCACTTGAGCCCGGTTCAAAATATGGTGAAACCGGAGTTGGCTTTTTACGGATGAACGTTGCTTGTCCACCTTCTCTTGTAAAAGATGGCGTCAATCGTTTTATCACAGCACTTTCTTAGTAAACAACGAAAAGGCTACTATCCATCTAATGGGTAGTAGCCTTTTTATGCGGTATTAAGAATTTTAGTAATAGCGCCTTGTTTATAAATATCACGGCATCACTCATTATGGCAGGCTCAAAAAAACGATTCCCCTCAATTTAGAGGGGAATTGTTTATTTTAATTCCTTTGCTTGCCTGCGCTCTTTTAAAATTTGGTCTTCTAGCACTTTTGTCTCTGCCTCTTGCTTCTTCGAGTTTTTCCGAATCCATCTAAACGCAAAGATCATCAACACCATAAAAACTGCAAATGAAATAGCCGCTGGGATGTATTCTGATTTATCTTCTGGAAAATAAAGGAACGGCATCAATAAAACGTTCATTTACGCACACTTCCTAACTCTATATATTCGCATGTCTGAATTACTTTTTAAGAATTTCGATTGACTCAATTGAAATTTCTTCAACCGGCTTATCTTGAGCGCCAGTTTTAGTAGTTGCAATTTTGTCGACAGTGTCCATACCTTCAATTACTTGTCCGAATACTGTATGCATATGGTCTAGATGCGGTGTTCCGCCTGTTTCGCTATAAGCAGTAACAATTTCTTCAGGGAACTTAGCGTTTTTCAATTGCTTAATTGTGCCACCATCAACGCTTGTTTTTTGAACGATAAAGAACTGGCTACCGTTCGTATTTGGTCCAGCGTTCGCCATTGAAAGCGCACCGCGTAGATTAAATACTTTTGTAGAGAACTCATCTTCAAATGAACCGCCGTAGATGCTTTCTCCGCCCATACCAGTTCCAGTCGGGTCTCCACCTTGGATCATGAATTCATTCATAACACGGTGGAAGATGATTCCATCGTAATAACCATTTTCAGCATGTGTCAAGAAGTTTTCAACTGTTTTAGGAGCAACCTCTGGGAATAATTTAATTTTAATTGGGCCTAGCGTTGTGTTCATAACTACAAGTGCCTCATTTTCTGCAACTTCTGTCGATAATTGTGGATACATTATTGTAGCCTCCTATTTTTTAGTAAGAATATCAATTGATTCAATCAATATATCTTCAATCGGTCGTGTCTGATTCTCTTCTACTCTAGCAATTTTGTCAACTGTTTCCATACCTTTAGTGACTTGTCCAAATACAGTGTGTGAATGATCTAGATGTGGCGTACCACCCATTTCTTCATACGCTTTCTTAATTTCATCGGGCTGAGTAATTTTATGGTTCAACCCGTTGGTGTCTACATTCGTATTCTGAACGATGAAAAATTGACTGCCGTTTGTATTTGGTCCAGCGTTGGCCATTGAAAGCGCACCACGTAAGTGAAATACAGATTCGGAAAACTCATCTTCAAACGAACCACCATAAATACTTTCCCCGCCAGCTCCCGTTCCTTCTGGATCTCCCCCTTGGATCATGAACTCATCCATAACACGGTGGAAAATAACGCCGTCATAATAACCATCTTTGGCATGCGTTAAGAAGTTTTCAACAGCCTTTGGAGCAATTTCTGGGAAGAGCTTAATTTCAATCGGACCGAGTGTTGTGTTTATAACTACAAGCTCCTCATTATCTGCAACTTCTGGCGATAGTTGTGGATAGCCGATTGTTTTAGTCCCTACTTCATTCTCGCTTTTCTCTTCTTTTACCGTTCCTTTTCCGCAAGCAGCAAGGCCGACAAGTAACAACATTGTTAAAAGAAGAAGATATACTTTTCTCATTAGCAATCACCATGTTTCAGTTTACCATATTAGGTCATTGAATTCGATAATGAAGCACCTTGCTTCCTTCGGTACTCGAACTGTTTTATACTCAATAAAGAGCTTGACTCCGAAAGAAGGTTTATCAAAATGGATGTTAACAAACGCAATTTTATTATTATATGGATTTGTAGTTTTCTAGTCGCCGGGACTACGACAATGATTATGCCGTTCCTTTCCCTTTATATCGACACCTTTGGCGATCATTCCCCGGCATATGTGCAGAGATGGTCAGGCCTAATTTTTGGCGCAACGTTCATCACAGCCTTTATTATGTCCCCTATTTGGGGAAGAGTTGCTGACAAATATGGCTTTAAACCAATATTGCTAATTAATGGATTTGGCATCGCGACAGCCATTTTTTTAATGGGTTTTGTACAATCTGTTGAAACGTTCTTCATCTTACGCCTCTTTATGGGTGTCGTTACGGGATTTATCCCCACGTCACTGGCATTCATTTCAGCTCAGACCAACAAAAAAGAAGCTGGAAAAGTACTGGGCACCCTACAAATGGGTAGCGTCTCCGGCATGCTCTTCGGTCCAGTAATCGGTGGACTGCTTGCCGATGCTTTTGGATTCCAATATACATTCATCATTACAGCGGTCACAATTACAATTGCTGCGATTATCATTCTCTTTGGTATTAAGGAACAAGAGAGAGTAAAGAGTAGTCGTGCCATCGCTTACTCCCGGAAATCCATTTTACTCGGGATTTTACGTCACCGCCTTATGTTTAATGTGATGCTTGTAACCACAGTGATTCAAATTGCGAACTTTAGTATTCAGCCTCTGCTCTCCTTATACGTAGCCGAACTAACAGCCGCAAAAGATGTTGCCCTTCTAGCCGGAATCACCTTCAGCGCCACGGGTCTTGGTAACCTACTTTTTGCCAGGCGATGGGGGCAACTCGGGGATGACATTGGGTATGAAAAAGTGTTGTCCATTCTCCTTCTTCTCTCTTTCTTATTCGTTATACCACAAGCTTTCGTCACGGAGTTATGGCAACTTATCATTTGTCGTTTGTTATTCGGTATTGCTGTGGGCGGTATGATCCCAATCACGGCAGCACTCGTTAGACGAGAAGCGCCTATCGATATACAAGGCGAAATGATGGGATATAATACGAGTTTCCGGTTCCTTGGAAATATTATCGGACCGATATTCGGAGGGATTGTGAGTGGATTCATTGGTATTTCTTCCGTTTTCATCGTCACGTCATCACTATTTCTCATAGCATTCGCTTTCTTCTATTACGCGAGACGGAAACCAATTCAAAACTTCGAGGAATTTCTCGCTTCGGAAAACCAACCTACGAATATTTAAACGCTAGTATTCACACACTACCGATGGAATGTATAAGTATTTTCAACATAGTAAAAACGCATGAAGACCGAGATTTTCGGTTTCCATGCGTTTTTTATTTCTTAGTACGGACCATAGTACGGCGGATAGCCGTATTGTGGGTAATATGGATAATACGGGTAGCCCCCATATTGCGGATAACCACCATATCCTCCACCGTATCCACCGCCATATCCATATCCCGGGAACAATGCGTTTCCGAGCAATCCACCAGCTAAACCGCCAAGGAACGGTCCTCCGAATCCACCGAATCCTTCTAAACCAAAACCACCGCCGCGTTCATAACCTCTTCTGCCACCATAACCTCCATGACCGCCTCTACCTCTACCACTCTCATAACCTCTAGACATAGACATCTCCCTTCCCACTTATCTTATTCACAAACTAAAGTAGGGGGGACGTCATTTGCCTATCGTTTTTATAGTTCAGTATCCGCCATTCTTTCAACGATTGTTGCGAGCGTCCGCACCATAACACCTGTCGCACCTTTTGGACCTAGGTCATGAGCAGAATCCGCATTCGATGTTCCCGCAATGTCCAAATGTATCCACGGCGTATCCCCAACAAATTCACCAACGAAACCACCACCAAAAATCATATGTCCGTCACGGCCCGGCGAGTTGTTTAGATCGGCTACATCACTTTTCCGCAGTCGCTTTTTATCACTTTCCGTCAATGGAAGCCTCCAGACGAATTCGCCAGTTTCTGTGGCGGCATACATAAACTCCTCAAAGAACGCCTCATCGTTTGTAAGCGCACCAGTCTTATCCATGCCAAGCGCAACGATAACGCCGCCTGTAAGTGTCGCCACGTCGATTAGGTAGTCTGCTCCAGCTTGTTTAGCATATGTTACGGCATCCGCTAGCACAAGGCGTCCTTCAGCATCCGTATTCAGCACCTCTATCGTCTTTCCGCTTAATGATGTAATCACATCGTCAGGCTTAAATGCTTCCCCCGAGATCATGTTATCTGTCGCCGCAATCACTGCAACGACGTTTTTCACAGGCCGTAGTTCCCCAATAACCGACATCGCGCCAAGCACGGCCGCTGCACCGCCCATATCGCCTTTCATGCCAACCATTCCATCTTTTGACTTTATAGAATAACCACCGGTGTCATACGTAATACCTTTACCAACAAGACCGACTACATCTTCCCACGTATCAGTTGCAGCATATTTCAAAACAATAAGCTGGGGTTCTTCAACAGATCCTTTATTAACCGCGAGAATCGCACCCATACCAAGCTCTTCCATTTCTTTTTTACCTAATACTTCAATTTCAAAATCATGCTTTTCCGCAAGTTCGCGTGCATAGTTTGCCATTTCAGTTGCCGTCAAAATATTCGGTGGCATATTGACAAGATTTCGCGCCTCATTCACTGCATGTGCATGAACTTTCCCAACTTCGAACGCTGCCTTCAGTTCTTCTTCATCAGCAGATGATAAAAATAAAACGGTTTCAAGTGCAACATCGCGTTCATTTGAGTCTGTTTTATATCCCTCGAACTCATATGCACCAAGGCCCAGTCCTTCTGCAGCTGCATATACGACATCTTCACATACTAGCTTGTCATTCGTAAACGGTGCTGTCCAAATTGCCACCGACGATGTTTTCAAATCCGCAAGATCTTTCCCCGCTGCGGCAAACACTTCACGTAATCGATCTTCCGTTAATTTGTTTTTCGCACCGAGGCCGATAAACAGCACACGTTTGTATCCTTGTTTAATCATTGCAGGCATTTTCACAAGTTTTTTAAAATCTGTTTTTACATCGTCAGATTTTATCCATTCGGGTAATTGCGCACTAAAGGATGCGACAAACTTATCCCAGCCGTTTATATTTTCTGGATGTTGAGGCACGCCTATAATTAGTACCTCTGCTTCGATTTCATTAAAATTCTGTTCAACAATAGTTGTTTGCATTAGAATCCCCCTAATTTTTACACTCACCTTTAATTGTATACTACATTTCCAATCGTTTGAAATAAACATCACTAAACCACTCTTTTCATTTTTCAATGCGTACTTATGTGATATACTGAAAATACTATTTTTCTTCAGAAAAGAGATGTATTCCAAATGACAATTCTTGATAACACTCCGCTTCTCGCGGCCTTATTCGCAATTTTATTTGCCCAATTCGTTAAGATACCAATGAATTATATTGTTACCCGCAAAATCGATTGGAAGCTCATGACGTCAACTGGTGGTATGCCAAGCTCCCATTCTGCCGCCGTAACCGCACTCACTACAGCGATTGCTTACGAAGCAGGTTTTCATTCACCACTTTTCGCGATTTCCGCAATCTTTTCTGTCATTATCATGTTCGATGCGACAGGAATTCGCTACCAAGCCGGTCAGCAAGCTGTCATTATTAATCAGATGAGAATAGACTTTCAAACGTTTGTTCACGAAGCTAAAGGATGGCAGAAAAAAGATGAGCAACAAAAGATTCAAGAGTTGAAAACTTTGCTTGGTCATAAACCCAACGAAGTATTCGCGGGGGCCGTTACGGGCATATTAATTTCAGTGATCACTTATTCATTTATACTTTAAATTAAAAATGGTGGGTGTAAGCAGTTATTCTGCTTACACCCACCATTTTTTTATACCATATTATTCTAATTAAGCGTTGGCCATCGCCTAGTTTTCATTAAAACATTTGGTATCCTTGTTTGCGTAACAGCTTCATAACAAATCCTGCTATAATCGCACCGACTAACCCACTCGATAGGATGACAACATCCACAGTATGAAGCGCCATCACTTTTGTGCCTAAAAGCTTAAAAGCGTAAGCTGGCTTAGTAAAATATTCATATATTTTCACTTCATCAATGATCAATATTACGATGATTGGATAAATAATTGCCATAAGCCATGTCATTCGAAGTAACATGTTCAACAAGAATCCGATACCGAAAAAGATGACGATGAATATGAGCACTGATAAAACAATATGTACCAGTGAAATCGTTCCCTGAGGCGACGATGCACTAGCCAAAGCAATTGTATCATTCAAAATGATAACCCCCATTTTCCAATCATAATTTTACACGACTACCAAGTAGCTTTCAACAGAACGTAACCAGTTCAATAATTTGTCGAATTTACAAATGCCATACTTCTTGTGCAAACTTCATTAATTCCGCAAATAGTTAACTACTGTTCTCAATTAAGCTGAGCAGGAAGACCCTTCATTAATCTTTCTACACAATAATCAAGACTCGTTTTGTTGAACGCGGAAAAAAAGCACCCGTCGTCATGTGACGATAGGTGCTTTCTACGTAGTTTATTTTAGTAGATTGAATTTCCCTTTTTTCAAAGTAAGGCCAATTCCACCAATCATGAAGAGAGCACGGTTATCAACCATTTTCTTCATGAATGAAGCTTTAGTACCTGTTAATTTCTTGTCGAATGCGACACCGATTGCATCGTCATCACCAAGCGAACAAATACTCCCCTTCAAATCTGGTACAAATTCACTCGTTGGTTCGTCTCTAATTAGTGCGACAATATTGCTTGCACACGTATCTCCTTGCTGCATAGCGATTTGTGCAGTTGGAGGATATGGACGGTTAATTTCTTCGTTGATCATTAGTGCGCAGTCTCCAACAATAAACACGTCAGAATAACCTGGTGCACGAAGATCTTTATCGACTTTAACACGAGCACGGTTACTTTCAATGCCCGTTTCTTCGATTAGGTGGTTACCACGGATTCCAGCAGCCCAAACGACAGTACCCGCTTTGATGAATTCAAATTCATCTTCACCCTTTTTAATCTTAACGCCTTCTTCAGTAGCTTCTACGACAGGTGTACCAATTGAAAATTCAATTCCTTTGGCTTCAAGTTGACCAACTGCGTACTTAACAAGACCTTCGTCAAATCCAGGAAGTACCATTGGCGCCGCTTCCACACACAGTACACGAACTTTCTCAAATGGAACGTCGTATTCTTCACATAGTTCTGGAACGCGGTTACCAAGTTCTCCAAGGAATTCAATTCCAGTGAAACCTGCTCCACCAACGATAATCGTTAGACGGCTATCGTCTTTCTCTTCTTCCAGTGACCATGTTGCGAATTGATATTCCATATGCTCGCGAATTTGGCGTGCAGCTTTAACGTTTGCCATCGATAATGCATACTTGTCAAGTCCAGGAATACCGAAAGTTTCCCCTTCAAATCCAAGTGCAATAACTAGGTAATCGTATGTATGCGTACCAACGCTTGACGTTACAACTTTTGTATCTACATCGATTCCTTCAACTGTTGCTTTAACAAAATCCACTTTTACAGGGTCAATGACACTTTTGATGTCATAACGGACTTGCTCAGGAGACATTGTTCCAGCAGCTGCTTCATGAAGCCACGTTGATTCGTAGTGATACTCATTTTGGTTAATAAGCACGATGTTAACGTCGTCTGCTCCAAGTGTTTTCTGCAAGTTAACGACTGTTGCTAAACCACCGTATCCTGCACCTAAAACTAATACTGTCGGTCTTTTCACGAAGATCGAACCACCTTTTATTTTATTTTATTTTACCTGGAACACGTGAAATCGATCTCGACCTAGAGGGATTACACATTCCCGGCTGTAATTATTTTTAATAAGCCTACTCTTACTTATAATAGCCCTTTTAGAAGGGTATTTCAACACTATACCTAAAGTAGGAATGATTAGAAAACACTGACTTCGCAATATTTTTACCAAGGCAGACATAAAAAGACCCTCCCGCAATCGACCTAGGAGGGTTCGCCTTTTAGCAATCCGATGGTGCTCCTACTTTTTTAGCTGTTCTGAATGAAGTTCCGCAACCACAAGATAATATTGCGTTTGGATTTTCAATCGTAAAGCCGCCGCCCATCAAAGACTCTTTATAATCAACTTGAGTGCCTTCTAAAATATCAACATCGTCGTTTGCGACAATAATTTCAATGCCATGCTGTTTTAATAACTGGTCTTCTTCTGTCATTTCTGTTTCAAAGCCCAATCCATACGTGAGTCCGCTACAACCACCGCCATTAATAGCGACACGGAGGTACGAACCTTCTTCCCCATTGTTCTCCATCATTTTTTTCACGTGGAATGCTGCCGCTTCTGAAAGTTCAACTAATTGAGTCATTTGCGTTCACCTTCCCATCATTTTATTCTATTGTATCAAGTAAATAAGCCTGCATGCAATCAATATCGCTCGATTCTTCAGTTATTTAGGCTATAATAGAGATGAGTCCTAAATAGTAGAGTTGAAAGGAGACTATGAGTTTTTTTATGAGCTATGAATAAAAAAAGAGCCTAGTAAAGGCCCTTTTGAAAAATAACAATTAAAATACTTGTTCGACTTCGACTACACCTGGGACTTCTTCTAGCAGGGCGCGTTCAATACCCGCTTTTAATGTGATTGTAGAACTTGGGCATGTACCGCAAGCACCTAGAAGGCGAAGCTTTACAATTCCATTTTCAATATCGACGAGTTCACAATCCCCACCATCGCGAAGAAGAAATGGGCGTAATTTATTTAGTACTTCTTGTACTGGCTCTGTCATCAATTTATCAGTCATTTAATTTCTACCCCTTTCCTTATAATCATTATAAACTGGAAAGCAGAAAAAATCCATCTTTACATTCGAAAGGAGATATTTACATTGGACAATTCAACAGTATTAATTGAAGTTTTTGGTGCAGATCTTATTTGTGCGAGCTGCGCAAACGCCCCCTCTGCAAGAGACACTTACGAGTGGTTAGAAGCTGCCATTGGTAGAAAGTATCCTGGACAGGCCTTCAACATTGAGTATATCGACATTGATTCTGAAATCGAAGACGACCGTAAAAGTAATATTGCAGAACAGGTACGAAATGACGAATTCTTTTATCCACTAGTACTGATTAATGAGGATATGATCGGAGAAGGACATATCCAATTAAAGCCAGTTTTTAACGCACTCGAGAAGCACGGCTTCGTAGCTGAGAATTGACTTTTAATAATCATAAATAAAAACCTCGTAATCCACTCAATACTGTGTGGATTACGGGGTTTTTCAACATTTATCCATTATGCCATTTGTACATCCAAAGAACGCCCGATTTCAATAACCGTGCAATGCGACCTGTCACCGTTCTATCTGCTAGATATGCGAAACCTTGTTTTTTACCTAATGAGCCGAGGAATCCTTTTAGCTTTATTTCTGGCATCGTCTCAGGAAGCGGCTCTTCGTTCCACACAAGGCGTAAAACTTTAACGATTTGTTCTGCTTGCGCCTCTGCTACTTGTGCACTGGGCGCGTAAGGAAGCTCAGCACAGTCACCGACGACGTAGACATCATTGTATGTCGGCAATTGGTGGTGTTTATTTAATACTAGACGACCTGAATTCCCTTTTTCTGTATCTATATTCTGTACAGCCGTAACAGGACGAATTCCAGCAGTCCAAACAACGGCATCAACAGCGATTGTTTCCTCATGGTTATACAGGACATCTTCTTCAACCTTTGTAATATTTGAACCTGCAACGACTTCAACGTTATGTTTATCAAACCAACCTTGTACATAATCGCTTAAACGCTCTGGAAAATCTCCTAAAATTCGTGGACTACGATCGAATAATTTAATGTTTAAATCGGGTCTCGTTTCACGTAATTCACTGGCCAACTCAATACCACTCAATCCAGCTCCTACGATTCCAACAGTGGCCCCTCCACCTAGTCCTAAAAGTTTTTCATATGTTATACGCGACTTCCCAATTGTTTGAATGCTATATGTATTCTCTGCTGCGCCGGGTACTTCATGGTAGTTATCTCGACACCCAAGACCTACGACTAGTTCATCGTATTCAATGTGTTGTCCATTATCGAGATACACATTTTTTTCATTTGTATTAATTTCAATAATTTCACCCTCAACAAACTTAAGTTGATCATGAACAGGTAGTGGAACACGAATGATTGAATCTGAAACAGTTCCAGCAGCAAGCGCATAAAACTCTGTTTTAACACTATGAAAAGGTGTTCGGTCGACTAGTGTAATTTCTATATCTGACGGTAAATCTTTAGTTAATAAACGCAACAAAACACGCATATTTCCGTATCCTGCGCCTAAAAGTACAAGTTTTCTCATTTGTCGCTCCTTCGTTACATAGTTTCCGATATTTTCCTACCTTCAATTGTATCATTTGGAGACAGATTTCACAATAAGGCGAGCAAATTGACGTATACTCGAAAAAGGAGTAAAATTTTCAGTAGTGAGGTGATCTCAGTGAATCCAATAGTTGAATTTTGCATGAGCAATCTTGCAAATGGTTCACATGAATCTTTTGAAAAACTAGAAAATGATCCAAACCTCGATGTTCTTGAGTATGGTTGCCTAAGTTATTGTACAATTTGTGCAGAATCTTTGTACGCAATGGTCAATGGCGAAATCGTCGAAGCCGACACTCCTAAAGAACTAACGGAACGGATCTATCAATTCATAGAGGACAATCCGCTCTTTTAAAAGGGCTCTCGAAGTTTATCTTGATAGTTCTAAAAAATGACTTTCCGCTCAATTTAGCGGGAGGTTTTTTTTATAGTTTCCAATCTGACAGTGTTGGAACTAAGTGTGTTGGTTGTTTCTCTTTTAATAAAACTTCTTCCTTCGAAGTCACGCCGCCTTCTACATGAATCGTGTCAATACCAAATCGAATTCCCGCAAGTATATCCGTGTCATAATTATCGCCTATCATGACCATCTCTTCTTTCCTATACCCTTTTTCCGCCTGAATATAACCAAGTAGATGGGATTCTGGTTTTCCGACAAGGATGGGCTTTACACCTGTTGAATATTCAACAAGTTTAACAAAGGAACCATTTCCAGGTAAAAGGCCTCTTTCTGATGGAATTGCTTTATCACCATTTGTCGCAATAAATATCGCGCCCGATCGAATCGCCAAACAGATTTCCGACAATTTTTCATAATTCGTACTCCGGTCGATCCCCATAATGACAACATCGGGATTCTCACTCACAATCTCTATGTCCAATGAGTGTAACGCTTCTTCCAAGCCTTTTTCACCAAACATCTGAACCTTAGCCCCCGGATACATTTCTTTACAATACTTAGCCGAGGCAATTGCAGAGGTCATTATTTTTTCATCTTCTGCTTTAATGCCAAATGATGCCAGTTTCGCTTTAACCTGAAGCGGTGTTGCAGATGAATTATTCGTTACATAGTACGGATCCAATCCAATTTCCTGTAATCTTGAAATAAATGCAACAGCTTCCTTTATCGGCTCTGTTCCTCGGTAGACTGTACCATCCAAATCCAGGCAATAGGCTTTGTAGTTCCCGTTAGTCATTTGTCATCGGCTGGTAAAAATGCCGACACGGGACCAAGCTCATTTTCAAGATAGTGGCGAACCTTCGTTGGAAACTCAAGTAGCGTTGCCATGGAGCTGTCCAATGTCTTAATAATACTAGTCGTTTCCACATCAATAAATTCCATAACAATCATCCGACGAAGACCAATAACTTGCTTCAATGGATCAGACATTTCTGGAGTAATCACTTTTTCATCGTCCATAATATCGATAATGTCATCATAACCCCCAGGGTCACGCATGATAAACCCATCAATCATTGTATTGCCAACGTCAATAATCGATTCAATCACAACGTGCGTAAGCCTTGCAAGTGCCAGCGAGTGAATCAAATCACCTTCCCAATTCTCTTCCTCTTTGTATAACGCAAGTAATTCTTCCATATGGCTTAGTGCTTTTTCGATTTTATTTCGGTCAATAAAATACATCTTATTACCCCTTTCTATTCAATATTCATTCTATCATATCCAAAGTTGCTAAATCGAGCATGTATGAACCTATTTCATAAAGGATTAAATAAAGCAATCTTCCAAACAACTAAAATAAGTAATTCTAAAATCAAATCTAATGTACTAAAAGAGACTACTTCCATTCATTAATTCAATCCAAATAGAAGGCCCATATGAAGATCATAGTGATCTTTACATGGGCCTTCTTTTATTACTTTCCTTCGGATACCGATTCGGATACAGTTTCGGAAACGGTTTCTTTTTTTACTTTACCTTTTTTCTTCAAAACAAAATGTGCGCATCCAAAATTACAATATTCATATAGATAGTCTTGTAATGTGCTAATTTTCGTCTCGTAGGTAGCTTTTTGGTTTTGGTCTTCAAAAAAACCTTTTAAACGAAGTTGACCATATCCCCAATCTCCAAGTATATAATCATATTTTAGTAGAACATCACTATACCTTGCTAGTAATGCCTCTTCTAAAAAACCATCCCGAAAATCCTTTATAATTTCATATTCCCATTCTTCAAGTGTTATCACTTATTTTCACCGCCACTCAGCTTTGCAATACTTCTTTCAGTTTCTCTTCGCCTTGACGTTGTCTTTCTCTTGCTGCCGCATTCACTTGTTCATCTGCATGGTAGCTTGAACGTACTAACGGACCTGCTTCACAGTGCGAGAACCCTTTAGTCATTGCAATATCTCTTAACTCGATAAATTCCTGTGGAGTATAATATTTTTGAACGACTAAATGTTTTACCGACGGTTGTAAATATTGACCAATTGTCATAATATCAACATTATTTGCCCGAAGATCATCCATCGTCTCTATAATTTCTTCATGTGTTTCCCCTAGACCTAGCATCAATGATGATTTGGTTGGAATCTCAGGGTGCATTTCGTTTGCTCGTTTTAGTAGCTCTAGTGAACGATCATAAGTCGCACGTGCACGAACACGTTTCGTGAGTCGGCGCACCGTTTCAATATTATGGTTTAATATGTCCGGTTTTGCATCCATTAGACGTTCAAGGTTCTCATAAACGCCACCCATATCTGAAGGAAGTACTTCTACAGTTGTGAATGGATTTTTCCGACGAACTGCACGGATTGTTTCTGCAAATACACCGGATCCGCCATCTTTCTGATCATCACGTGCAACCGCAGTTATGACAACGTGCTTTAAATTCATAAGTTGCACTGAATCCGCTACACGTTCTGGTTCTTCCAAGTCAAGCTCGGTCGGTAAACCAGTATTCACTGCGCAAAAACGGCAGGCACGTGTACAAGTTGCGCCGAGAATCATAAATGTTGCCGTACGGCGTTCGCCCCAACATTCATGAATATTTGGACAGCGTGCCTCTTCACAAACAGTATTCAGGTTTTTCTCACGCATTAACTTTTTTAAGTCTCTGTAGTTTTCATTCGTATTAAGCTTAATATTCAACCATTTAGGCTTTCTAATATGTTCAGGTTTGTTCCTTAATCCAGGTTTGCATGACAAAATAATCGACTCCATTCAGTAATGGTTTTAGACGTCTTATATCTGTAGTGCATTTTATGGCTATTGTAAATGTATCACATTTACAATAGTCAAACAACCGCTACTGCACCTATGCATTAAGCATTTCAGAACAAAAAAAGAAAGTGCCCGTTGAATTGGGCACTTTCTTTTATCTTAAAGCTTTAGCTTTCGATTTGGATTTAACTACCGCGTGTATAACACTTGCGGCAAATCCTCCCCAAATGATGAGGATCCCAACAATCATCATTAATATTGCTCCACCACTCATATCGAATCCCCCTTAATCTTCCTCGTAATCGCTAGTTTCAAGCGTATTCTTTTTCCATTTGAATAGTGTAAATATGATTGCCATTACGATTGCGAAGATTGCAACGGACCAGCCACTCGTCCAGATAAATGAGTCCGAGTAACCTTCGTAGTTTCCAATAACAGTGCCTTCACTATCAACATGCTGCTTTAAGATATTCACTTTCAAAAGACCGAACATCATATAGCCCAAAACTAATGGCGTAATAACACCTAAACAAATTTTCCACCATGCACCTAGTTGAATATCAGATATTGCATTTGCATGCTTTTCGAAAACACTAAGTTTTCTAAACGCCCATGCAATGAGGATCACTTCGACAAGTCCAATTGCGGCAACTCCAAACTGGTTAATGAAGTAATCCGCAGCATCAAGGAAGAATAACCCCCCACGTGTTGCGAACAACAATGATACAGTTGCTGCCAATCCGACCCCGAAAAATACTGACTTTTGACGGGAGATATTGAACTTATCCGAAATCCCTGCAATATACGTTTCCGAAATCGAAATAAGAGAACTCAATCCGGCAAGGACTAGTGATAGGAAGAACAAGACCCCAAACAGTCCATTAAACCCTGGCATTTGGTTTATAATTTCTGGGAAAACAACGAATGCCAAACCAACGCCTGCTGTAGCTACATCTGCGACTGCAACATTTGCTTGAGTTGCCATAAATCCAAGCGCTGCGAAAACACCAATACCAGCGAGTAGCTCAAACCCTGAGTTTGCAAAACCAGTTATAAATGCGTTATTTGTAATGTCCGATTTCTTTGGTAAATAACTAGAATAGGTAATCATTATTGCGAAAGCGATCGACAAACTAAAGAATATATGTCCATATGCTGCGACCCAAACAGTAGGATTCGCTAACTTAGTCAAATCCGGTTTGAAGAATGCATCGAGGCCAAACATTGCACCGTCAAGCGTAACTGCTCGAATTACGACCATCAAGAACACAACGACAAGGGTTGGAATGAATATCCGGTTTGCCAGTTCAATTCCACGTTTGACTCCTGCAATTAGAATAACAAATGCTATTGCCCAAACGAGTAATAGTGGGAATACGACACCGGGAACGAAACCTCCGATTTGACCTGGAGTTTCAGCTAAATTTAGCACATCCCCAAATAAGAAACTTTCAGTGTCTGCCCCCCACTTCAAATTAAATGAATAGACCGTATATTTCATTGCCCATGCGATAATGACCGCATAGTATGTTGAAATGACGAATGAGACGAATATGCCCCACCACCCAATCCATTCTGCTTTTTTACCCGACATTCGGAAGAATGATAGCGGTGCAGATCCACGGTACTTATGGCCCATCGTAAATTCCATGATTAAAATTGGAATACCTGCTGTTAGTAGTGCAAATAAATAAGGTATAAAGAATGCGCCCCCACCATTTTCGTATGCTACATACGGAAATCGCCAGATATTACCGAGCCCTACTGCGGAACCTACGGCCGCCATGATAAAACCAGCGCGTGTGCCCCACTGCGAACGTTGTGCCATATTATTTCCTCCTTTTCTTCCTTCCCCTTAAACTGGGATTCTAGGAACTCGCATGATTTCTGAATAATCTAAACCATTACTCTAGTAAAGTATAACTATAATCCTGTTAATTGTCAAAACATTTTTTCTTTGTAGTCAAAGGACACAAAAAAAAGAAGTGATGAATTATCATCACTTCTTTTCCATCATACTATGCGATTCAACTGACTTTCATCCTTCTTTGACATCACTGTCCATACGGTAAATAATATAGCCAGTATGACAATTACCGATATAAAACCAATCCAAATTGACCCCGTTAATCCTAAGACTAAGTACCCTGCCGTTGATATTGAAGCACTAATTAGCGCGTATGGCAGTTGAGTTGTTACGTGATCGATGTGATTACAACCTGCACCTGTAGACGACAGAATTGTCGTATCTGAAATGGGTGAACAATGGTCCCCAAACACTGCACCTGCAAGCACCGCTGCTAATGCCGGGAGTAGCATTTCAGGTGATGCATCTAACATTATCTTTCCGGCAATTGGTAACAGGATACCGAACGAACCCCATGAAGTTCCCGTCGAAAACGCCATAAGACCTGCAAGTACAAACATAATAGCCGGCAGGAACTCGATTGGCAGATTTGCCTTCGCAACAACTTCAGATAAGTACAAGCCCGTGTCCAATTTATCGATTAGATCTGTAAGCCCCCATGCCAAGATAAGAATCATTACAGCTGGCATCATTGCCTTTACACCGCTTAAAAATGCGCGTCCCATAAGCGGAGCATTTGCAGTTTCATTATGTTTCATTTGTAATACATATAAAACACCTGCAAGTAAGGTTCCAGCAAGTCCACCGATTACTAACGAGAAAGGTACATTCGTATTTTCAAAGATCGTAAATATATTTACAGCAAGCCCTTCTGCAACACTTGCATTATATCCTGACATGATCATCGTCACTAGCGTAACCGCGACGAGCGTTACAATCGGTCCAACAAGATCAATAACCTTGCCGTGCGAATGTACAGGAAAGTCTACTTTTAATTGACCTGGTATTTCTTTGTTCGGATCAAATAGATGACCCGTTTCTTCTGCAAGTTTCTCATGCTTTTTCATAGTGAAAAAGTCGATATTCGTCCATGCAAAGAAAAATACCATTGCTAGCGTTGATACCGCATAAAAATTCATCGGTGCCATTAAAACGAATGCTGATAGTGGCGAATAACTTATCGCTGCCCCACTAAAAATAATTCCAAGCAATCCAATTAAGTAAGCACCCCAACTAGAAATTGGCGATACAACACAGATTGGCGCTGAAGTCGAATCAATTAAATAGGCAAGTTTAGCCCGTGATATTTTGTGGTGATCTGTTATCGGCCTTGATATTTGACCAACTGCAAGCGCGTTAAAGTAATCATCAACGAAAATTGAGACTCCGAGAACTACAGTTAATAACTTCGCGCCTCTTTTCGTCTTAATACGTTTCACTGCCCACTCTGCAAATGCTTTACTTCCACCTGACAAACTTACAAAGGCAGTAATGACCCCAAGTAGTAATATGAAAAGCATAATATTTATATTATCCGTATTAATTGTGCTAGAATCCCAGCTCCAAAACGAAACTGTAAGTGACTTCCACAACGTTACGATTGACTGACCCGGTGAAAATGACGCGTAGATTAGTGCACCAGCGACAATACCTGATCCGAGTGATACCAACACCTTGCGTGTAATAAGCACCAGAACAATTGCAATGATTGGTGGTATTATCGATATCCATGTTCCATCCATTAAATCTTTCCTCCTGTTCGATGAGAAAGGTGTATTTAGGGAATACAAAAACCGGCTACTTGATGCACTTTAAAAAAGTGCAGTAGGAGCCGGCTTTATCTACGTGTCGTTAAGTTGGATAAAAATGTCTTGCCATTTTATCAAACGCACAATCTGTAGCTCATCATACTTTTAACTAACTGTATGACAGTGTCATCCTTATTCAGAATGACCCCAATCTATTGGCTTTGACAAAACCAATAGACTTCGGCAAAACTTCCTTTCGTACACGGTCCTAGTCGTCAAACTCGCGTGTCTTACTAATAAGCAATGCAGCCTCTACCCAATCGATATTTTCTTTTCTAACATAATTATAGCAATAAAGTTGCAGCATTTCAACCCCACCTTATTTTACGTCTGGAAGTGTGAGTGGAACTTCGATTGATGGTAACTCCGCACCCGCGCCTTGACTGAATATATGCGGAACAGGTCCTTGAACAAGGCCGATTGCGACTGGGATTTTTTGTTCAACAACACTTGATTTCGTAGCGAGCGGAATAATTATTTGAACATTAACTCTGAGTAAAATATTTACTTCTATATACGCGTTATTAATTCCAAACTCTTCGATTGATGCGACTACATTGGCTTGCACGTCCCCAATAATATGAAACCTGATGGGGATTTTCGGACCCATGTTACCCAGCAATGGTATGTTTGCCGCCTGCCCCATCGGAACAAAAAAGACGACGCCGCCCTGATCCTCCATCTTTTCTGGATCATATTCGATATTATCCGTTTCTGGTAATACCTCAAGATTTCCAGCTTCCGCTTGTTGAAGATGCAGCTCAACAAGGTTTCGAGTATCTGCTAACACTCTATTGATGATTTCCGTATTAAATTTTGTCGTAACCATTTCGGATGTCTCTGTTGGCACATGTTCAATAATGTCATTGACGTCGAGTATATTTGCGATTCTTGTACTTATCGCCTGGTTAATAACGTGAGATGCAATTTTTACCGTCTGCACTTCTGCATATCTAACATAAGTTGGTGTTAGCCTCATATTGATAAGATAGAAAAAAAAGACAACAGCAATTAATATCGCCGGTATTAGGAGCGGCACCAATTTTCCTTTTCGAATCTTGCGCCTTCGCTTTACCTGTCCTTGAAATCTCAAAACGACTCCCCCTGCTATAGATTATGCTCAGAGGGAACCGAAGATTCTTTAAAATATTCACGACCATAGTTACTGGCTATATCACGTATCAGTTCGGGCATATAATATTCTTTTTCCGCATGCTGAAGCGCTGGAAAAAAGAAGCCAAACGTAAACATATCAAGCGTTGCTAATGTATAGGTTTCATTAGGTTCGACTTCACGATTTCCTATAATGAGGGTACCTTGCTTATTTTTATAAAGTCTTTCATGAATCATCGCGCCCATATGCTCACCTCTAAAACCTAACCCCTTCACCTTTATTTCCGGCCAATCTTCATTGAGTGATAACTCATACACTTCCAGTAGCTCAGCCCCGCTAAGTGTTATGACACATATATTAATGGGGTGTGGTAGCAGTGAATGCATCGTCTCCTTTGTCACCCATCCGCTTTCCAGACTACCAAGAAATATTCCAGCATTAAACATTGCACAGTCTGCGCCAGAATAATCGAGAATTGCTCGCCCAAGGAAATTAGACAGCGAACTTGGCCCAAATAAGTTTTGCTTTAGGGGGCTTGGATTATAAAACACCTGTTCTCCCATTGATTTTTTACCGCTTTGCATTAACTTTTCCAGTCTTTGTACATCCTCTTCATTCACCGGTAATGTTTCCGTTGAATAAAGGGTTGCCTGCTTTTCTGTAATACGTTTTTCAGTTGGATTAAAATGAATCGTTACATGCCCCGTGTATGCACCAAATTTTCCGGTTGCCGCCAACAGGGTATTCCCTACGAACTCGCCCTCCTGAAACAAATGATGCGTATGCGCCCCTAAAATGACATCAATCACCGGACACTCTACTGCTAAACTCTCGTCTTCGGTAACGCCCATATGCGATAAACAAATGATTATATCTGTTACTGGTGCAAGCTTTTCTGCAACCGCTCTTAATTGTTCAAGCGGGGGTGATATTTTCCAACCCAAAGTCGCATAAAACTGCGTATACAGTGCTGTTGCACCGATGACTCCGATTTTTGTCCCTTTTGACGTTTCGTAAATAATAGATTCCACGGCCCATTTAGGAAACTCGCCATTCTCATCGACTAAGTTTCCGACAACTACATCAAACTCTGCCTCGTCATAAAGGCTAGAAAGTGCTTTTTTGGACATCGTAATTCCTTCGTTATTCCCAATCGTCACTGCATCATAGCCCGCTTCATTCAAAAGGAAGACGTTTCCTTTCCCTTTTGTCCCTTCGGTAAACGGATGGGAGCGATCAACATGGTCACCTATATCAAAAAGAAAAAAAGCCTCTCCTGCATCCGTATGCTCACGCCTTTTATCACGAACAAGGCGGCTAATTTGTGGCCAGTTTTCAAAATGACTATGAACGTCATTTGTATGATAAATATGTATCGTTTCCATTATTCAACCACCTTTCTAACCCCATATACCATCAACAATTGATCGAATACCTAGGAGAAGAAGAATTATTCGCAATGCAAAAACTAGTGTTTCTGATTTCAGTTTTTGGTTTAAGTTTGCACCTATTTTCGCACCAGTATACGCTGCTATAACCACCGGTATTGTATAAAGCCATGGAACGTTTCCAAGCGAAATATGCGTAATTGAGTTCACGATGGCCGATAAAAAGACCATAAACATGGACGTTCCAACCGCAACATGAGGCGGAAAGAGGAAAAGTAAAATCATTGCCGGAACGATAATCGAACCGCCACCAATTCCGAAAAGTCCAGACGCAAAGCCAACGCCAAATGTAAGTATCAATGCAAACCATATTGGATAACCATAAACAAATGATTCGCCAGTTTTATCTGTAAAAGTACGTGGTTTTCCTCGTTTAACAAACCAGTGAACTGGCTTCAAATAACTTCGGACAATTAATAATGTCGATAATATAATAAGTAAAATTCCAAAATACAAATTAAATGATGGTAGATCTAGCCCCTTATTAACAAATGCACCGAGTAGGGTTCCCGGAATACTTCCAATGAAAAAAATAAAACCACTTCTAAAATCTACCGTCTTCGCTCTCATAAAGGTAAGTGTTGAGCCAAGTCCCGTGAATATCATCATAATAACAGATAGACCGACGACACTCTGTGGTGTAATTCCGTCAATCCAGCCCAGATTAATAGCGACAAACAATGTCGCTGGGACAAAGATAACACCACCACCGAGGCCAACAAGTGCCCCAACAACTCCCGATGCAAGACCAATTATAGCAAGTACTATATATTCCATTCCTATTACCATCCTTCTTCAAATAGACCGAGCTGTTTCGGCGCTAGATTATTATAGGTTATACCAAGTTTATGTTGAAATCGTAATGCATTTTGCGCCGCATGTTTACCCGAGTTATTGTTGAAGATTACGAACACTTCATCAGCTTCTTTTTCAAGCTCATTTACAACCGTTTCAAATTCATCAATTTCTTCATCATTATAATTATATAAATAGCGCACTTTACGCCACGCCTCGTTATCCCCTGTCCTATTTACCCATCCGTGAACATTACGACCATGAAGCCTAAACAACACCTTGTCGCTCCTTGTAGACACCGGTACGAGCGGGATACTTCCCTCTCCTGCTTGAGGTTCATCACAAACGGAGTGAATGACGTTTAATTCTCGGAGAAATGTCAGTGTTCTTTGCATAAATGATAGCGAATACCAAGATTGATGTCTAAATTCAATCGCAATATCAAATCCATCTAACCTTTTACAAATCGACCTAATTTCTTCCACGTTTTCTTTAGTACAATCAAACCATGGTGGAAATTGAACAAGAATCATCGCAAGCTTTCCCGCTTCTTGTAAAGGTTCCATTGATAGTATAAATAAATCGTACATTTCATCTATCGATTCAAAAGGTAATTCCCCGCGTTGGTGCCCGGTCATCCCTTGATAAGCCTTAACAATAAAACGAAAATTATCCGGCGTCTCCGCAATCCACTTTCGAATGTTTCGCTCCGGTTGAATGGCATAAAACGTTGAATCAAGTTCTACAATTGGTAAATGAGAACTATAATCCAGTAACTTTTCCTTCGCGGTTGAGGTTGGATGGTAGATATTCGGATGGTCTCCCCAACCCGTTAGTCCGATTTGAATCATCCCGTTTCCTCCTCCAAATATAGAATACTCTCATCCTATCATATTTCCTCTTAATTTTTCAGTGAATATAGTATGTATTCAAAACTTGGTATGCTTTAATGAATATAAAAATCCGGCCACGAGTGGCCGGATTTTTAATATTGGTATCGAATTGACTTCACGCCCCGAAAGTACAGAACTTGAATCATTTGATATCAACGGGATTATTTACCCTATAGAACCTTCCATTTCGAACTTAATCAAACGGTTCATCTCTACAGCGTATTCCATCGGTAGTTCTTTTGTGAACGGCTCGATGAAACCTAGTACGATCATTTCAATTGCTTCTAGCTCAGGAACTCCACGGCTCATCAAATAGAAGAGCTGCTCTTCCGAAACTTTAGAAACACTTGCTTCGTGCTCAAGTGAAATGTTGTCGTTTAGAATTTCGTTATATGGAATTGTATCAGAAATCGAAATGTCATCCATTAATAACGCGTCACATTCAACTCGTGAGCTAGCACCATCTGCATTACGACCGAAATGAACGATACCACGGTATGTTCCTTTTCCGCCGCCATGAGAAATGGATTTAGAAACGATAGTAGATGACGTATTTGGTGCTAAGTGCATCATTTTCGCACCCGCATCTTGGTGTTGCCCTTTTCCTGAAAGTGCAATCGATAACGTCAAACCACGCGCATACTCTCCACGTAATAAGATCGCTGGATACTTCATCGTCAATTTAGAACCAATGTTACCATCAATCCATTCCATCGTACCGTGCGCGTCAACAACTGCACGTTTCGTAACGAGGTTATAAACGTTGTTCGCCCAGTTTTGGATTGTTGTATAACGGCAGTATCCGCCTTTTTTAACGATGATTTCAACGACCGCACTATGAAGTGAGTTCGATGTGAAGACAGGTGCTGTACACCCTTCAACGTAATGGACGCTTGCGCCTTCATCAACAATGATTAGTGTACGCTCGAACTGTCCCATATTTTCCGAGTTAATACGGAAATAGGCTTGAAGCGGTGAATCTACCTTAACACCTGGTGGTACGTAGATGAATGATCCACCTGACCATACTGCAGAGTTTAGAGCCGAAAACTTATTGTCTGAGTTCGGAATTACCGTACCCCAATACTTTTTAAATAGCTCTTCATCTTCTTTAAGTGCAGAATCTGTATCCTTAAAGATGATTCCCATATCAGTAAGGTCTTGTTTCATGTTGTGGTAAACAACTTCAGATTCGTATTGAGCAGAAACACCTGCTAAATACTTCTGTTCCGCTGCTGGAATTCCAAGTTTGTCAAACGTTCGTTTGATTTCTTCTGGTACTTCATCCCATGAACGTTCAGTTCCTTCTGATGCTTTTACATAATACGTAATTTCATCAAAATCTAGTGAATTAAGATCGCCGCCCCATTGTGGTGTTGGCATGCGATAAAACATTTCTAATGATTTCAAACGATAATCTAACATCCATTGTGGTTCGTCTTTCATCGATGAAATTTCTTCAACGATTTCACGCGTTAAGCCACGTTCAGAACGAAATACCGAGATGTCTCCATCATTAAAACCAAATTCGTATTCGCCAATTTCAGGCATTTGTTTAGCCATTATTGTTTCCTCCATCCTATATTTCTTAAGTGCTCTTGAAAAAGAAGCGATTATCAATCACTTCTTGTCCTTGCACTTTACTCGGAATCTTCCTTGCCGACGCCTTGTTCCATCGCTTTCCATGCAAGTGTCGCGCACTTAATCCGGGCTGGAAATTTAGCTACGCCTGAGAGCGCTTCTATATCTCCTAAATCGATAGAGTCGTCATATTCATTGCCGAGCATAATATCCGAAATCGTGTTTGCGAGAGATAGTGCATCTTCAACCGATTTACCAATAATCATCTGTGTCATCATTGATGCAGATGCCATGGAAATCGAACAACCCTCTCCTTCAAACTTTGCGTTTTGAACCGTGCCCTCTTCAACTTGCATCGTTAAATGGATCACGTCGCCACATGTCGGGTTGTTCATATCGACAGTGACACTGCTTCCTTCGATAACACCTTTATTTCTCGGCGTTTTATAATGATCCATAATGACCGAGCGGTATAACTGGTCGAGTTTCCTACTAGTTGACATCGTTGAAATACTCCTTTGCCATACGGAGTCCGTCTACGAGGCGATCAACATCCTCTTCCGTATTATAAATGTAAAAACTAGCGCGCGCGGTGGCTGATACGTCGAGCCACTTCATGAGCGGCTGTGCACAGTGATGCCCGGCTCTAACTGCGATGCCGTTCATATCAAGTACAGTAGCAAGGTCATGGGGGTGAACGTCGTTAAGGTTAAAGGTAACAAGTCCCGCACGCTTTTCTGGATCTAGCGGACCGTAAATTGTTAGTCCTTCGACTTCCGACATGCGCTTTATTGCATAAGCTGCAAGGTCGTGCTCATGTCGTTCTATCTTATCAAGTCCAATTTCTTCAAGAAAATCAATTGCAGCACCGAGGCCAATCGCGCCTGCGATAATTGGTGTACCACCTTCAAATTTCCACGGAAGTTCTTTCCATGTCGATTCTTGAAGGCCTACAAAATCAATCATCTCTCCACCAAACTCAATAGGTTCCATCTTATTCAATAGATCCTTTTTACCGTACAGAACACCAATTCCTGTAGGTCCACCCATTTTATGTCCGGAAAATGCATAGAAATCGCAGTCCAGATGTTGCACATCAACTTTCATGTGCGGAGCAGCTTGAGCCCCGTCCACAACCATGACAGCACCATTCGCATGCGCTATTTCAGTAATTTCCTTGATTGGATTCATCGTTCCTAGCACGTTTGAAACATGCATAATCGAAACAATTTTTGTCCGTTCAGTAACAACTTTGCGAACTTCTTCAAGTGACAATGTCCCGTCTTCCTCAAGGTCGACGTATTTCAGGACAGCGCCTCTTTCCTTAGCTAGCTGTTGCCACGGAATAATATTTGAGTGATGCTCCATATGAGTAATGACAATTTCGTCACCTTCATTGACATTTGCTCGACCATAGCTTTGTGCTACTATGTTGAGCGCCGTCGTCGTTCCACGAGTGAAGATAATTTCTTCCCTAGACTTTGCGTTAATGAAGTTACGCACTTTATCGCGCGCACCTTCATAACCTTCCGTCGCACGGTTTCCAAGTGTATGAACACCGCGGTGAACGTTGGAGTTATCATGTTCGTAATAGTTACTTATTGCATCTATGACTTGCTGCGGTTTTTGAGATGTCGCAGCACTATCAAGATAAACGAGCGGATGCCCGTTTATCTCATGTGCTAAAATTGGAAAATGTTTGCGGATGTCTTTACTAAGCATTAGCGCACTTTCCTTTCAATAACCTCCGTCAACAGTTTCTTAACACCTTCAACCTTTAATTCGGCTACGACTGGTGCAAGGAATCCGTGAATGATAAGGCGTTGTGCTTCTTCTTTTGATACTCCACGACTCATTAAATAAAACATTTCTAGCGGATCAACTTTACCTACAGATGCTGCGTGACCGGCTGTTACTTCATCTTCTGCAATGAGTAAAACTGGGTTTGCATCTGCACGTGCACGGTCACTTAGGATAAGCATACGTGATTCTTGTTCAGCGTTAGATCCCGTTGCTCCTTTAGTGATTTTACCGATTCCGTTAAAGATCGCAGTTGACTCGTCTTTTACGACAGCATGCTTCAAAATCATACCGTTAGAGTTTTTCCCCCAGCTAATGATTTCAGTTGTGAAGTTTTGAATTTGTTTTCCACGTCCAACAACAACTGTTTTCATGTCGCAATGAGAACCGTCTCCAACAAGATGTGTGATATTTTCTGAAATCGTATCACAGTCATTCATAAGTCCGAGCGCCCAGTTAAGTTGGCTATCTCGACCTACGACACCACGGCGGTTTACGTAAGTTGTGAATCCTACTGGAAGCACATCTACTGCACCGTAAGTTACTTGTGCATTATCACCCGTGAATACTTCAGATATAATATTTGCTTTTCCTTTTGATTCTGACACTGTCGACATGTAGTTCTCGATATATATCAATGAACTATTCGCCTCTGCAACTACGATAACGTGGTTAAAGAGTGATACTTTTTCATCATCATGGTAAAACAATGCCTGAATTGGTTCCTCAATAACGACATTTTTCGGAACGTACACAAATACGCCGCCGTTCATATATGCCGCATTGAATGCAGTTAATTTATGCTCGTCTACTTTTACGCCGTCCGTCATATAATACTTCTTAACAAGATCACTATGTTCGCGTGCTGCTGTGAATATATCTGTTAAGATAACTCCTTTTGCTTTCAAGTCTTCAGACAAGGAAACAAATGCAGGCGTATTATTATGTTGTACGTAAACGTTATTTTCTTTTGTAGTGTCAAAGAGCGAAAGTGCCTCTTCAGGTAGTTCAGTTAGTGCTGTATATACAGGACTTTCTACCGCATGGATAGGAAAATCCGTAAAGTTCCATCGTGTAATTCTTGTTTTATCTGGTGTTGGCATAGGAAGCTGTTCCAATTTCGCAAATGCATCTGCACGGAAATCTGTCATCCACGCGGCTTCATTCATTTTCTTAGAAAAGGAACGGACATCCTGCTCGGTCATTACCGATTTCGTTTCAACCGTCATTTTGAATAGTCCCCTCTCTTAAGCTTCTTGCTCTACAGTGTCTTCAATACCTAGTTCTTCGTGGAGCCAGTCGTATCCTTGAGCTTCTAACTTATGCGCCAAGTCGGCACCACCCGATTGAACAACTTTACCTTGAATCATAACGTGTACATGATCTGGTGTGATGTAGTCAAGTAGACGTTGGTAATGCGTAATAATTAGGCAACCAAAACCTTCGCCACGCATTTCGTTAATACCTTTTGCAACTATTTTCAATGCATCGATGTCTAGACCAGAGTCAATCTCATCTAGCACTGCAAATTTAGGCTCTAACATCATAAGTTGGAGAATTTCGTTACGCTTTTTCTCTCCACCAGAGAAACCTTCGTTTAAATAACGAGTTGCCATTTCTTCTTCCATTTCAAGCGTTTCCATTTTCGCATCTAGGGTACGAATGAAACTCATTAAAGGAACTTCGTTACCTTCACCACGTTTTGCGTTTATTGCAGAACGTAAGAAGTCGGCATTTGTAACGCCTGTAACTTCACTTGGGTATTGCATTGCTAGGAAGAGACCTGCTTTTGCACGCTCGTCAACTTCCATTTCAAGTACATCTTCACCGTCAAGTGTAATTGTTCCTGCAGTTACTTCATATCTGGGATGTCCCATAATCGCTTGCGCGAGTGTAGATTTACCTGTACCGTTCGGACCCATGATTGCGTGGATCTCATTTGTATTGATCGTCAAATCGACGCCTTTTAATATTTCTTTGCCTTCAATTTCTACATGAAGACCTTTAATTTCTAAAGTAGCCATTCCAATACCTCCAATATAATAAAGTCGAATAGATATCCAATACCCATTCTCAATTTAGTATCATTCTAATCTTAACGTATAAAGCTTCACCATGCAACTCATTGAGAAATGTTCCTCTACCAACTGATTGCCCTTAATTCAAGACTTCTTACATACATACTGCTAGTCTTCGCCCATTTTCATTTATCTATCCCTTACTGAGAATACAAACAATTTAAAAAGCCGGCACATTTTACTGTACCGGCCTGCGTGTTTTTTTTACTGTTCAGTCTTTAGGTTCGTTTTAATCGATTTGTCACCTTTATCTTTAGTGAACTTATCAACGATTATAGCAAGTGCACCATCCCCCGTGACGTTTGTTGCTGTTCCAAAACTATCTTGCGCCATGTAAAGTGCAATCATAAGCGCAACCATTGCTTCGCTGAAACCTAGCATCGTGCTAAGTAAACCTACTGCCGCCATAACCGCACCACCCGGAACACCTGGTGCTGCAATCATTGTGACACCTAGCATGAAGATGAATGGAAGATATGAACTGAATTCCACTGGGACACCATTCATAATCATGACGCCGATTGAACATGATACTAACGTGATTGTACTACCTGATAGATGAATCGTTGCGAAAAGGGGAATTGTGAAATCCGTTACCTTATCCGATGCACCTGTTTTACGTGCTTGTCTTAATGTAACAGGAATAGTTGCCGCAGACGATTGTGTTCCAAGAGCTGTAAAATAAGCCGGCGCCATCGTTTTCATTAAGAATAATGGACTTTGTTTTGAAACAGAACCCGCAACTGTATATTGTATTGTAAGCATGACAAGGTGAAGAATAATAATCATCGCGAATACAACCGCAAAAACAGAAAGTACCCTGGCGACTTCTCCAGTATATGTCATGTTAAGGAATATCCCGAAAATATGAAATGGTAATAACGGAATAATAACGAAAGTAATCACTTTCTCAATTAACACATTAAATTCTTCAAATACATCTAGCAATGACTTACTACCAATAGAAGCCATCCCGATACCAAATAAAAATGCTAGTAGAAGTGCAGACATAACACCCATAATTGGTGTCATTTCAAGTTCAAAAAATGCTTCTCCGGCCACACGAGCCGCATCTTCAATATTCCCTTCTCCAACACTGCCAATAAACTTAGGCAATAACGTGGACGCAGTAAAGTAAGCAAGAATACCCGCTGCTATTGTAGAGGCATAAGCAATTAATGCCGCTATTCCAAGAAGTTTCCCGGATCCTTTACCAAGCTTTGCAATTCCTGGTGCGATGAAAGCGATGATAATTAGTGGAACGATAAAATTCAAAAACCCACCAAATATCATATTAAATGTTGCGGCAAGACTGACAAACCAACTTGTAAATGCCTCACCAATTACAGGAATGTTCGGCAGAAGTAAACCAAGAATGACGGCAAGCCCTATTGCAATAATAATACGCCATATAAGTCCCAACTTCTTCAAAATATAGTCCTCCTCTTATTACTTTTATGTATATAAGAGCTAAGAATACCACAATATTTTCGCTATTGGAACAACATCTTTATTTTTCAGCCTATAAACGTAAAAACCCCACCAATTATAATATAATCGGAGGGGTTACTTTATTTATTTAACCGGAACGATTGAACCGTCCCACTCTTTTAATATGAAATCTTGAATCTCTTTAGATCTTAAGACTGCAAGCAATGTTTTAATTTCTGCGTTATCTTCATCGCCTTCTCTTACAGTAATAATATTAGCATAAGGTGAATCTGTATCTTCGAGAACAATCGAATCGTTGATTGGGTCTAATCCCGCATCAATCGCGAAGTTCGAGTTAATTAATAGCGCGTCACCTTCATCTTGCTTATAAAGTTCTGGCATTAAGGCAGGATCGTAATCTGCTTCAAACACAAGATTCTTTGGGTTCTCAATGATGTCTTTCACTTCAGCAGCCGTTTTCTCTACTTTTTCATCAAGTGTAATAAGTCCTTCTATTTCAAGCATTGCAAGTATACGCCCGTGATCTGTAATTGAGTTACTCATTAGAATAACCGCGCCATCTGGCAATTCGTCTATTGATTGATATTTTTTCGAATACACACCAATTGGTTCAATATGGATACTTCCCGCATTCACAAATTTATAGCCGTGATCCTTAATTTGTGCATTTAAATAAGGAGCGTGTTGAAAATAGTTTGCGTCAAGAGTACCGGACTCTAAATCTTGGTTGGGGAATATAAATTCTGTGTATTGTTCAATAACAAGGTCAATTCCTTTTTCCTTTAACAACGGTTTTGCCTCTTCTAAAATAAGGGCATGCGGTGTATTGGATGCGCCAACAACTAGTTTAACATCCTCTGTTTTCTCTTTAGCATCGCCTGAACCTGTATCTTCCTTATCCTTTTCAGCTGCTCCGCATGCGACAAGTGCCAGTGCACCGAACGCGAGTAATGCGATTAGTAATATCCTCTTCATTTAGCATCTCTCCTATTTATCAATTTATGTAAGCAGGTTTACCTGACTTTCATCGTTTATCAAGTTTTCTTACTGCAATATCTCCAAAGAATTGAACAATGAAAACGATGATTAATATTAGTATTGTCGAGACCATCGTCACGTCTTCCCGACTGCGTTGGAATCCATCCATATATGCTAGCGTACCCAGACCACCTGCACCTATAATTCCGGCCATCGCCGTATAGCCCACAAGTGCGATTGAAGTGACGGTTATTCCAGAAATAAGGGCTGGCATTGATTCTGGTAATAAAACCTTATAAATAATCGTAGATGTTTTTGCGCCCATTGATTTTGCCGCCTCAATAACACCCTTATCAATCTCTTGCAATGCGATTAAGACCATTCTTGCATAGAACGGGGCAGCACCTATGATTAGCGCTGGCAGAGCCGCATCCGGACCACGCACTGTTCCGAACAATAATTTAGTGAATGGAATCAGCAAGATAATCAAAATAATAAACGGAATCGACCTAAAGATATTAACAAACGCATTTGAAATTGTATTAATTAGCTTATTTGACCATAATTGCCCTGGCCCTGAAAGAAATAATAAGACGCCTAAGGCAAGCCCAATAATGAATGTAAGTAGAGTCGAAATCGCCGTCATATATATAGTCTCTACTGTCGCATTCCACATCTTAGCCCAATCGACGTTTGGAAATAGATTTTCAATCATTGCTGATCACCTCTGTTCGTACGTCTTCTTCGTTTAGAAAATGGATTGCTTCTTGTACAATCGGGGCTTCACCATTTAAATGAAGAATAAGCGTCCCGTATGCGCCGCCATGTGTATGTGATATATTTCCTTGCACAATGTTTATCTCAACATCAAATTTACGAATGAGGCTTGCAAGTACTGGTTGTTCCGTTCGTTCTCCTACAAACACTAACTTTATAAGTTTACCATTTGGATATTCTTCAATAATGTGCGTGATCGCCTGTTTCGCTTCCACAGGTTCCGTAATTTGAGAAACAAACCGTTTCGTAATTGGTTCTTGCGGTGACTGGAATACATCCAGAACATTTCCCATCTCAACAACTTTACCCGCTTCCATTACCGCTACCCGGTGGCAAATCTTCCGAATGACATGCATTTCATGCGTAATGAGCACAATTGTTAAGCCGAGTCGTTCATTAATACCCGTCAGTAAATCTAAAATAGAATCCGTTGTTTCTGGATCCAACGCTGAGGTTGCTTCATCACATAATAAGACTTCGGGATCGTTTGCCAGCGCACGAGCAATGCCTACGCGTTGTTTTTGTCCACCCGACAATTCCGATGGATACGCGTTTTCACGACCACTTAAGCCTACTATCTCTATAAGTTCAGCCACTTTTCGTTCTCGTTCACTTTTCGGTACATTGGCAATTTCAAGCGGAAATGCAATATTTTCTTTCACTGTTCTCGACCAAAGCAAGTTGAAGTGTTGGAATATCATAGTTACTTTTTGGCGCGCTTCCCTTAACTCTTTTCCGGTCATCGACGAAATTTCTAAACCGCCAATCGCTATTGTTCCGGAGGTCGGCATCTCAAGACCGTTTAATAGTCGGATTAACGTACTTTTACCGGCTCCACTATACCCGATGACTCCAAATATTTCGCCCTTTGTTATGTCTAGTGATACATCATCTACCGCTGCAATACTTATTGCGCCAAGGCCAAATTGTTTTTTTACATTTGCTAAACGAATCATCTATTTTCCACTCCTATAAAAATAAAAAAACCTTTCCGCAGAAGAGCAGAAAGGGTTCACGTTAGTAGTTAGTTATTTACGTTTGTCCAATCTCTCATCTTCCATAGCATTCGCTGTGGGTGATTTGGCACCACTTCACAATTGTGATGGTTGCCGGGCTTCATAGGGCACTTCCCTCCGCCTCTCTCAATAAGAGTTAACATATTCAATTCAATCTTAGTAACAACTTACCATAGGCTTATAAAGTATGTCAATTTATTTTCATCAGAAGATCAGGTACTGATTGGAACGCATACACTTTTTCCTGCAGCACGCCATCTTTCATAATGAGCAGACACGGGACACTTTCAATTTCATAATCCACCGCAAGGTCCCCAAGATAATTCAAATCCGCTTTTCCAATAGGTAAATCCGGCTTCATCGCATCAATAACAGTCATCATCTTAGATGCTACTGCACATGTCCCGCACATCGGGGTATATAAATAATACAAAGATTTTTCATAGTTGATACTAGCCGTTTCCCATTCTTTTCGTGTCCATGTTTCCATAAATTCAACCTTCTTTACTTCAAAAATTTAGAGTGGACCTCAATATGTGCCGCTGAGAGGACGGCCGCCAAAACACTATCAGGTGTCGTCTCAACTTCCCGGTATACTTTCTCAGTATATATATGAATCGCCAAAGGGTATTCCCTTTTGAATAATTTTCTTAGTTTTTCACCATCTTCATCGGCATCGACAAAAACAAACATCTCCCATCCTTCATAGGGTGTGAGCATTTCTTCAAGTTGATACGAACTAATGGTACCATTTGTACAAATTACTTTCACGTGTTCTGCCAGGATTCTTAAGATTCTCTTTCGATCTGATTTACCTTCTACAATTATCACTCTTTGTTCTGGCACGACGAGTCCTCCTTGGTTAGCGTTCGTTACATTTGGAATGTAAAAAACGCCGAAACAGCGCCGGCGCTCATTACAACAATTATTCGATTGTCATTTTGTCATATTCTTCAGCTGTCATAAGTGTATCAATTTCAGACACGTCAGATGGTTCAACAACGATCATCCAAGCTTGTCCAAACGGAGATTCGTTAACGAATTCAGGGCTATCTTCTAGCTCTTCGTTCACTTCAAGTACTTTTCCGCTAATTGGTGCATAGAGCTCAGAAACTGTTTTAACTGATTCAACGCTTCCGAAAGGCTCGTTCGACTTGATTTGATCTCCGACTTCTGGAAGTTCAACGAAAACAATATCGCCAAGTTCAGATTGTGCGAAGTGCGTAATTCCAATGCGGTAGTTACCGTCTTCTTCCTTAACCCATTCGTGCTCTTCTGAATATTTCAACTCTACTGGTGTTTTCATAATTCTAGCCCCCTGATTATATATTCTTTCAATCTAATAGTGCCATAACACGTAGGTAAATACAAGAGTAGTTGTCTTACTTCCAGACTTTTTCAAAATCTTCTTCTTTAAATCCAACCGTTGTTTTTCCATTTCCGTGAACAATCGGTCTTTTTATTAACATGCCGTCTGATGAAAGCAAGCTGATTTTCTCTGCTTCGGTCATTGTCGGTAGTTTGTCTTTCAATTTAAGCTCTCTGTATACTTTTCCACTTGTATTGAAAAACTTTTTAATTTCCAATCCTGATGTAGCTATTATTTCGCGCAACTCTGATTCTGTTGGCGGGGTTTCTGCAATGTTTACTTCTTTGAAATTAAATTCCTTTGCTTCCAGCCACTTTTTCGCGTTCCTACATGTGCTGCATTTTGGGTATCCGTAATATGTAATTTCCATAACTGTAACACCTCCATTTTTATTCATTATAGCAAACATAGCAAAGAAATCACCTAGAACCATTAATGGCTTCTAGGTGATTGTTTATATTGCAGGATATTGAATCCTACTATATCTGATTGAGAATGAGCTAATGAGGCCATTGTAAGTCCGATTCGCTTCATTCACCCTGATTTCCGTTACGAGCGGACGCTTTCCGCGGGCGAGCGCCAAGCCGCATCGTCGCAAATTACGCTCCTGCTGGGTCTCGGCTGTCTCGCTAATTCCGCTGGAGTCGACGCTCTCCACTCCTATCAAGTAAAGACTTTGGTGTTGCGCCTCTATACTTAAACGATATATTTTGCTTGGTCGATTAGTTTTACTGATGCTTCACGTTTCTTAGCAATAACATTATAAGGTGTTGAACGAGTTAACTTGCGTAGTGCTGACAGCATCATGCGTTGGTTATCGCCTTCAACTGCTGCAAGTAGTGTTTCTTTCGCATCTTTTTCGATTGCTTCAAACGCTTCTTGACAGTAGATTTCAGTGTATAGAATCTTCTGTTGTTCTTTTTCTACCCCGTTACGTGCAATTGCTTTTTCTGTACGAAGTAATGCAGATTCCATTGCGAAAACATTACTTGCGATATCTGCAATATTAACTAGAACCTCTTGTTCTTTTTCAAGTTCTAATCCAAAGCGTTGTGCTGCGAGCCCTGCGACTAGAAGTCCAATTTTCTTCGCATTTTTCACAAGTACTTTTTCTTGTGCAAGGGCTTCGTCACCGATTTCTTCTGGCATCATCATGAGTAGTTCTTCTTGAAGTTTTTGCGCTTCTTGAAGTAAAGGCAATTCGCCTTTCATTGCTTTTCGCATAAATGTTCCTGGCACAAGTAAACGGTTAATTTCGTTTGTTCCTTCGAATATACGGTTAATACGCGAGTCTCTGTAAATACGCTCAACTTCATACTCTGCCATAAAGCCATATCCACCATGTAGCTGAACTGCTTCGTCAGCAACAAAGTCTAGTAATTCGGAACCGGCAATTTTATTGATCGAACACTCAATTGCATATTCAGCAATTGATGCTGCAATCGCTTTACCATCTTTACGTTCTTCAGGTGTCATTGCACTGTTACGTTCTTCGAAGTAACCGATTGTTCTATAAATCAAGCTTTCTGCCGCATAAATCTGTGTGCCCATCGTCGCAATTTTTTCTTTCGTTAAGTTGAATGAAGAAATTGCCGTTTTAAACTGCTTACGCTCATTTGCATACTCGATTGCTAATTGAAGCGCACGTTTTGAACCACCTACAGTACCTACTCCGAGCTTGTAACGACCGATGTTCAAAATGTTAAACGCAATCACATGACCACGGCCAACTTCGCCTAGTAAGTTTTCAACTGGAACTTGTGCATCTTGCAAAATTAATGTGCGTGTAGAAGATGATTTAATACCCATTTTCTTTTCTTCTGCACCAACTGATACACCAGGGTAATCTCTTTCAACAATAAATGTTGAGAATTTATCGCCATCAACTTTTGCATATACAACAAATACGTCCGCGAATCCAGCATTTGTAATCCACTGTTTTTCTCCATTTAGGACGTAATGTGTGCCTGCTTCATTTAACTTCGCAGAAGCACTTGCGCCCAACGCATCAGATCCTGAACCCGGCTCTGTCAAAGCATAAGCGGAGATTTTATCACCTGATACGGAATTTGGTAAATACTTCTTCTTTTGTTCTTCGTTACCGAATAGTACAATTGGCAATGTTCCAATTCCAACGTGTGCACCGTGTGTAATCGAAAAACCACCTGCACGGGACATATTTTCAGAAATAAGAGATGAAGATATAGCGTCTAGTCCAAGTCCTCCATATTCTTCAGGTACATCTGCACCAAGAAGACCCAGGTCCCCAGCCTTTTTCAGTAGCTTTACAGAATGCTCAAATTCATGGTTTTCAAGGTTATCAATAACCGGTACAACTTCGTTTTCCACATAATCTGCTGTCGTTCGAGCAATCATTTTATGTTCATCGGTAAAGTCCTCTGGTGTGAAGATCCTATCCGCTTCAATATCCTCAATAAGAAAAGCTCCGCCTTTTATTAAATCATTCGTTTTTAATTCAGTCATTTTATTTTCCTCCTTTTAGTTAAACCGCTTTATTCTTTTTTAATAATCCTTGGGTGCCAGATGCTCGAGTCATAAGCCAGTTCAATTACGTGGCAAAGGGCGCCACTTCATTGACCCGTCTTATGCTTGTCGCATCTGGACGGCACCTTGCGCTTTTCTTCTTGTCTAGCTCCAGGTGCCAGCCCCTCGAGTCGCTTCAGAATTACTGGTAAAGGCAAAGTACGCCTTTTCCAGTAATTCTTCCAGCGCTTGTCGGGGCTAAACGGCACCTTGTGCTTTTCTTTAGAGCATTTCGAATACGCCTGCTGCGCCCATTCCGCCGCCGATGCACATTGTTACGACGCCGAATTGTTTGTTTTGGCGTTTCAATTCATTCATCATGCGTATTGTTAAGACAGAACCTGTCGCTCCCAGTGGGTGGCCTAATGCTATCGCTCCACCGTTAACGTTTACACGGTTCATATCAAGACCTAGATGACGGATAACTTGAAGCGATTGAGATGCAAATGCTTCGTTTAATTCCCATAAATCGATGTCTTCGATTGAAAGCCCCGCTAGTTCAAGTGCTTTAGGGATTGCTACAATCGGTCCGATACCCATAATTTCAGGTGGAACTCCGCCAACAGCGAACGAACGGAATTTTGCAATCGGTTTTAGACCTTCTGCTAACGCAACTTCACGGTCCATGACTAGGACTGCTCCGGCGCCATCAGATGTTTGTGAAGAGTTACCTGCCGTTACCGAACCCGCTACGTGAAATGCTGGACGTAAACGTGCAAGTACTTCTGTTGTCGTGCCATGTCGAACGCCTTCATCCATTCCAAACATGGATGTTGTTTCTTCAAGTTTTCCGTTATGATCTACGTTACGTTTCGTAACTTCTACAGGTACAATTTCATCGTCGAATTTGCCTGCCGCAATTGCTGCAGCTGCTCTTTCGTGGGACTGAACAGCAAACGCATCTTGGTCTTCACGGCTAACACCATATTTCTTTGCAACTTGTTCTGCTGTATGGCCCATTCCCATATAGTACTGGGGTGCCGTTTCTGCTAAGTGGGCGTTCGGACGGACTGTATTCCCCATCATTGGCACCATACTCATCGACTCAGCGCCACCTGCAATAATCGCCTTCGAGTGACCGAGCATAATTCGTTCTGCACCGTAGGCAATCGATTGAAGGCCTGACGAACAGAAACGGTTTATTGTAATGGCCGGCGTCGTATCTGGTAACCCCGCAAGAGCCCCGATATTACGCGCCATATTCATTCCTTGCTCCGCTTCAGGCATCGCACAACCAATAATTAAATCATCGATAGCACCGTCATAACCACCTGCACGCTTCAATGTTTCCCTTACTGCTAACGCGCCGAGATCGTCCGGACGAACTGTTGCAAGTGAGCCTCTGCCCGCTTTTCCTACCGGTGTCCGTGCGCCGGCTACTATAACTGCTTCACGCATTATTTCTTCCTCCTTTAAACTACTTATATATTGAATTTTTTTACCATTCAAAGGTGCTTATCTATTCAGTTACGCAGTGGTTTTCCTTTTACGAGCATGTGCTGCATACGTTGTTGTGATTTTGGTTCTGCAACAAGGCTTAGGAACGCTTCACGCTCAAGGTCTAGCATGTATTGCTCTTCCACAAATGTGCCGTATGGAACTTTTCCACCCGCAAGTACATACGCAAGTTTCTTCGCAATCTTCAAATCATATTCGCTAATAAATCCTGACAAGAACATTCCTTCTGCACCGAGAAGTAACGTTGCATAACCCGAACTTCCAGTCACTGGAATCTTCTGGCGTTTTGGTGCTTGGTAGCCATTATCATGTAGAGATATTGCTACTTGTTTCGCATCATAAATTTGATGATCTGCATTGACGCTAATACCGTCTGCAAAATTGAGGAAGTTATTATCACGTGCTTCTTCAGCAGAGGTAGATACTTTCGCCATCGCAATCGTTTCAAAGACTTTGTTTGCGACATTTTGATAGTCAACTACAACTCCGTTTGGCATGCCTTTTAGATGTTTTGCATATAGCCCAACGTTTCCTGCTCCACCTGGAATCAGCCCAACACCTGCTTCAACAAGCCCCATATACGTTTCTGTCGTAGCTTGAATATGTGCGGCTGGAAGACAAACTTCGGCCCCGCCACCTAGTGTCATTGCGAATGGTGCAGCAACAACTGGTTTCGAAGAGTATTTAATTTTCATCATCGCGTTTTGGAATGTTTTTATGACGAAATCGAGTTCAAAGATATTGTCATCCTGGGCTTCCATTAAGATCAGTCCGAGGTTCGCCCCTACACAGAAGTTTCTTCCCTGGTTGCCAATCACTAGCCCTTTAAAATTCTTTTCAACTTCATCAACCGCAAAGTTGATCATTTGCATAATATCGAGCCCTATTGCATTTGATTGCGAATGGAATTCTAGTAGAGCAACACCGTCGCCCAAATCAATAAGACTTGCGCCCGAGTTCTTTTTAATAACACCGTGCTTTTTCTTATAGCGCCTTAAATCAATCTCTTTTTCATTTACAGGTACTGGCTTGTAATCTTCTCCATCAAAGAAATAAAGTTCGTCTTCTACCTCTTTATAGAAAGATTCATAACCCTTGTCTAGTAAACTTTGAACGAAAGCAGGAATTACTTCTCCTTCTTCTTTCATTCTTTCAACAGATTTATTAACGCCTATTGCATCCCACATTTCAAATGGACCTTGTTGCCAAGCGAATCCCCACTTCATTGCATTATCGATTGCAACGATGTCGTCTGCAATTTCACCGTGTAATTCTGCTGAATAAAGAAGCGTTGGTGCAAATACGTTCCATAAAATTTCACCCGTGCGATCTTTTGCATAAACAAGAGACTTCACACGATTCGCAAGGCCTTTTTGTTGTTTAGCCATTTCAATTGAAGGCGTTTTCAATTTCTTCGCTTTGCTATATTCAAATGTCTCTGTATTAAGTTCTTGGATTTCTCTATCTTTTTTCAAGTAGAATCCTTGTTTCGATTTGGCACCTAACCAACCATTATCAATCATCTTCTTCATAAATTCCGGCAATTCGAACACTTGCTGTTCTTCGCCTTCTGTTTTATCGTAAACGTTTTTCGCTACGTGCATAAACGTATCAAGTCCGACAACATCTAGTGTACGGAACGTTGCTGATTTTGGCCGTCCTATTAATGTCCCCGTAACGGAATCCACTTCACCAATTGAATACCCACGCTTCTCCATTTCACGGAGTGTAACGAGTAATCCGTACGTACCAATTCGGTTTGCGATAAAGTTCGGTGTGTCTTTAGCGATTACGACCCCTTTACCAAGAATATCTTCACCGAAACCAACCATGAAATCGACAACTTCAGGAGCTGTTGTACTTGCCGGAATAACTTCTAATAGTTTCAAATAACGCGGTGGATTAAAGAAGTGTGTTCCCAGGAAATGTTTCTGGAAATCTTCCGAACGTCCTTCTTTCATTGCTTCGATACTTATACCTGATGTGTTCGAAGTAATGATTGTGCCAGGTTTACGAACTGCATCGACTTTTTCATACAAACCTTTTTTCACTTCTAGATTTTCAACAATGACTTCAATAATCCAGTCAACTTCTGCTAGTTTTTCAAGATCATCATCAAAGTTCCCTGCTTCAATAAGGGATAAATTGCTTTTTGACGTTAACGGCGCAGGCTTTTGTTTTACTAGATTCTGCAATGCACTCGTTGCAATTTTGTTGCGTACTTGACCATCTTCAAGCGTAAGACCTTTCGCTTTCTCGCCGTCTGTTAATTCCTTTGGAACAATATCCAATAAAAGTACGGGAATCCCTATATTTGCGAGATGAGCTGCAATGCCCGATCCCATAACACCCGAACCTAAAACTGCTGCTTTTTTAATTTGATAAGCCACGTGGAATACCTCCCTTTATCTTTTTGAATGAACACTCATTCATTTTATTGGCAAAAAAAATAGAACCAACTTCTATATCCTTATTGTAAAGCATTAATATACTTTTCGCAATATTTTAATGAGAAAAAGGAAATAATTATTTTAATATAAGGCTTTTCATGAAATTTTCTTTAGTACTAATAGATTTAGCGGTAATAATGAGTTTGTTATCAACAATTAAAGTTGTATTCTAATCCCATCCCTCGTAAACTTGGGTAACAGTATACTTTGTGGGCATGTATTCATGAAAGGGGATTTAAATAATGATAGATCCACTCGATTTTATTGGAAAATCACAACACGATGACGATATTGATAAACGTTTTCGCCAATCTGCCTGCGGTCCAGTTACTGCATACCTCATGTTGGCTCATCATTTCCCGGAAGCATCCCAGTACAATGTCAATGAACTATACCGAATTCTGGGCGGAACAAGAATCGGTTTATTTACACGACGCTTCATTAAAAACATGAATAATTTACTGGGAAGCGATTGGAATGTCGCACGTTGTACAATTGATGAAGTTATAGAGCAAATCGATGCGGGACATCCGGTTGCTGCCAAGTTCGATAAATGGTTTTCATTTAAATGGCGCGGTAAATATGAATTCGATTATCACTGGGTGCCTGTTGTAGGATATGACAAATCTGCCGATGATGTCACGCTCATCATTCATGATAATGGCGGGATAAATCGACCAAGTAAGTTGCGACAAGTTTCCTATAAGAAGAACAAATCAATTCTTACATTCGTAAAAATAGAAAAGACATCAACATACTAAGCTTCGACTGATAAGTTCGTGCCCATGCAACCGAAGCTTTTTATAATTAGTATAAAGATTCAAGTGCCTGTTTCAGCGTAGCAAAACTCTCTACTTTTCCGAACGATAAACCAAGTTGTACGAGTGATAGCGCAATCGATGGGTTAATGCCGCTCACTATTGGCTGAATGCCAAGCAATCTCAATGCATCGAATAAGTTAAACAACTCCTGCGCAACATGCGTATCCGTCGTGCCTAATCCCGATAAGTCGATTATTAAATGATCTAACTCAAGTTCAGATGCTTGGAATAGCATATCTTCCTGCAAAGTAAAAACTCGCTCATCGTCAAAAGAGCCTATTATTGGGAGTACTGCTATATGGTCAGTAATGGATACGATAGGAAAAGACAACTCTCTGACAATTGATTGCGTCACTTGGTGGCGTTCTTGCTCCTTAATAATGAACTGCAAACTAAAATAGTAAACCCCTTCATTAAGCGATGTGTCCAGAACTTCAATAACATCATACATTTCAGCCGGAGTTAAGCCGAGTTCAAGCGCTTCGTTCCTCATAATGTTTCCTATAAAGTTTCGGTATTCTGGCAGTTCTCTCAACATCGCATCGAGGGATATAGAGCTTTTCATGGAAACTATTTTCCCATTCTTCTCCGCCCATTCTTTTAACAGTTTATATCGATCTTTTTCATCCAACGTAATTGCTTCAGCGTATAGACAAAACAGACTTTCGCGCATAGGAAGAAATTGACTAGCTAATTTTTTAATGCTGGGTACCTACTGTTCTGCTTTTCTGTAACTACTTGTGCTAATTTTGGTGCTTGATTTATTATTTCTTTACTCATCTGCCGTAAGTGTTCAATCATCCCTTAGCCTTCCCCCTTCTGTTTTAGATAAAAAGTGAATCCGCTTGTCTAACAATCATCGAATAACCTTCTTTTTCAATTAGCTCCCGTCTTAATTGATTGTAAATAGGGGTTTCCATTTTCTCTATATTATCAGTCATATCGACATCACAATGTATTTCAGCAAGTTGTTTTGATAACAGCAGCATGTCCATTCCCTCTTCAATCAGTTGCCGTCTTCTAGGTGTTAATTCGCCGAGTGCTTCAATAACACCTTCTACAGATCCGTATTTCTTAATTAATAAAAGTGCCGTTTTCGGTCCTATCCCTTTTACGCCTGGATACCCATCGCTTGCATCTCCCGTGAATGCCTTTTTATCGATATATTGTAAGGGAGTGATGCCGTATTCTTCTATAAACCGGTCTTCCGTGTAAATATTGTATTCACTATAACCGCGTTTTATTAGTGCGATTTCTACACCTGGTCTGAGCAGTTGTAGTAAATCCTTGTCCCCCGTTACAATCGTAATCGTTGCTTTTCCGTCCCATGCTTTAACCAGTGAACCGATTAAATCGTCAGCCTCCATACCTCGTTCACCGTAATTTTTCCAACCAATCAATTCAGATACGTTTCTTGCCATATCAAATTGTGGAACAAGCTCCTCCGGTGGCGCAGGACGATTCGCTTTGTAGCCATCAAACAGATCATTGCGGAATGTATGCGCGCCCATATCCCAGCATACCGCCATATGTGTTGGTTTAAAAAGTGATTGAGCTGTCATTGTATGTCTTGCAAACCCTTGAACACCGTTCGTTGGTACGCCAGCATCATTGGGAAAATAGTGCCCCATTGCTGATGTCGCGAAAAATGAGCGAAATAGAAGTGCCATTCCGTCGACAATTAAGATGTGCGGTTTTTCTTGTTTATTCAATTTAATCAATTCCTCCATCGTTACAACAATTCTATATATAATAGTAGACTATTTAACGTTGAATCGATATTGAAATGGTTTATAGTAACGCAGGAATTAGCAGAACTACTACAATTAGCGTAAGAACCGTAAGATTTGCTGACTTAGTAATATGTTCCTTACTTGTATCCTTTTTTCCGTATCTAAGTATGATTGATAAGATAAAAAAGTAAATCAAGATTAGAAAGTAAATGACGATTATATCCAATATCCAACGCCTATCTAAGGATAAATCTGAAAGAACTGTCGTGCCTAATATGAGTAAAGCAATGAATGATACCACAAGTAAAAGCCCGATAATTGCCGGCATAATTCGCCATATCTTATGTACAAATAACCTTGAACCCTTCTTCTCTTGGCATAAAAGTAAAAATGAAAATCCCCAAGTGACTATAATAACTGTAATAAAAAACACAATGATACTTGTCTCAATAAACCTCTCCACAAACGAAAAGAGTTTTGTTATTTGAAGCGTATATATGTTATTTACGACGACTAGTGCTGTAAATCCAAAGACAATGAGCATTTGATAGAGTGTCCATTTTGACATAGTTATCCCTCCTGCTCATTGATACGTTTTGTACATTCAATAAGATTTGTTTTATAAGTAAATAAGAACTAAAACTCCGTAATGGTTTTAGTCCTTATTATTTTTATTTAGTCATATTTTCTTCCAAATAATGTGCAATTGATTCAATGTCTGGCGTAAAAATTCTATCCTCATTAATTGGTTCAACGATTTCCCGCAACTTATCATACTGGCTACGCGTTTTCGGTGCCATCTGGCTTTCCCCGCGAATGGTACAAGCTGTCATTGCACAGAGCGCCTCTATGGCAAGAACGTTTCTTGTGTTTTTTATAATTGAGTAGGCATGCCTCGCGCCTATTGTTCCCATCGAAACATGGTCTTCTTGGTTGCCCGACGATGAAATTGAATCGACAGACGCCGGATGTGCCAGCGTTTTATTTTCAGATACGAGGCTTGCTGCTGAATACTGTAAAATCATCGCACCAGACTGCAAACCAGGTTCCGGACTAAGAAATGGTGGCAATCCTTCATTGAGTTGTGGATTGACGATTCTCTCTATCCGCCGCTCCGAAATATTTGCGAGTTCTGCCACACCAATTTTCAGAAAATCCATCGCGAAAGCAATTGGTTGACCGTGAAAGTTCCCCCCCGAAACAACCGTGTCTCCATCATCAAAAATAAGTGGATTATCAGTTGCAGCATTCATTTCAATTTCCAATTTCTCTTTAACGTAATTCAGCACTTGCCAACTTGCTCCGTGAACTTGTGGAATACAGCGAATTGAGTATGCATCCTGTACGCGTATTTCTCCTTGCACCGTCGTAAGATTACTGCCCGTTAACAAGTCACGCATTCTCTGGGCAACTTCGACTTGCTCTGGATATCCTCGGGCTTCGTGAATCGCTGGGTGTAAAGCGTCCGTTATTCCATGCAGTGCTTCCATCGTCATCGCCGCAATCCATTCGCTATCGTACGCGAGTGACGCTGCCTCTAGATAATTGATAACCCCCTGTGCAGTCATCGCTTGCGTGCCATTAATAAGCGCAAGCCCCTCTTTAGCCTCGAGTACAATCGGCTCTAAACCATGTTCCATCCATACCTCTGCCGCTGGTCTATGCTTGTCATCTTCCCAAACAAACCCTTCACCAAGAAGTACGAGTGCCAGATGTGCAAGTGGTGCCAAATCACCCGAAGCCCCCAGCGATCCTTGTTGCGGTATGACTGGATGAATGCGATTGTTCATCATGTAAACGAAACGCTCTAGTACTTCCACACGTATCCCAGAAAACCCCTTCAACAATGCGTTCAAGCGCAACACGACCATCGCCCGAGAGACTATTTCTGGAAATCGGTCTCCCACCCCGCACGCATGTGATCTAATGAGGTGTAATTGCAATGCTTTGGTATCTTTTTCATCAATGCTCACATCACTAAACTTTCCAAACCCAGTATTAATGCCGTAAACAGTCCGATCTTCACGTACAATTTTCTCCACAGCGAGCCGACTTTTCTTTACAAGTTTCAAAGCCTCTTCGTCCAATGAAACCGCGGAACCTCTATATAAAATGGCTTTCATTTCATCCATATTAAGCGTTGCTCCTGTCAATTCAATCAAAGCTATCACCCTTTACTCCAAATTCCAAAGCACTTATCCAATGACTTTTACGCCTTTTTTCCAAACAGCTTTCACATGGTTCACACCAAAAAGGTATTGTAGTTCCTGATAACTTGAAATATCCCATAGAACAACATCTCCCTGTTTACCTAGTTCAAGTGAGCCCGTTTTATCTTCCATTTGAATCGCACAGGCCGCATTATACGTAGCGGCAGTTAGTGCCTCGGCAGGTGTTAGACGCATCGAAATGCAGGCCAAATTCATAACAAGCGGCATTGATGTTGTCGGTGATGATCCCGGATTACAATCTGTCGAAATTGCGACCGGAACGCCCGCATCAATCATTTTGCGACCTTCAGCCGCCTGTTCCCTCAGAAATAAAGCTGTCGCCGGTAGTAAACAAGCGATTGTTCCCGCAGCAGCCATCGCTTTAATTCCTTCATCAGACGCCTTTAATAAATGTTCAGCCGAAATGGCACCTACTTTTGCAGCAAGTTCAGCACCGCCATAAGGTTCTATTTCATCTGCGTGAATTTTTGGCGTTAAGCCATATTTTTTTCCAGCTTCCAAAATACGCTCCGATTGCTCGGGTGTAAATACGCCCACTTCGCAAAATACATCGTTAAAGACGGCAAGATTTTCTTCTGCGATAGCGGGTAGCATTTCATTAATAACTAGGTCAACGAAATCCTCTTCCCTGCCTTTATAATCCGTTGGAACAGCATGTGCCCCCATAAATGTAGGGACAAGATCTATCGGATGCTCTTGTTGGAGTCGTTTCATCACACGAAGTTGCTTCAGTTCATTCTCCAAATCAAGACCGTATCCGCTTTTCCCCTCAACCGTTGTGACACCATGTTTTAAAAAAGAATCCAACCGTTTTTTCGACTGTTCGACGAGTTCTTCTTCAGTCGCTTCACGTGTCATTTTTGTCGTTGCGTGAATTCCACCGCCAGCATTCATAATATCCATATAGGTTGAGCCTTCAAGACGCATTTCAAATTCTCGCTCACGGCTCCCCCCGTATGCAACATGTGTATGTGGATCCACGAGTCCAGGCGTAACTAAATGTCCCGTTGCATCTATAATATCTGCTTCATCCGCACGTTCTTTGAACTGCTCTTCGAGTTCAGACGTCTTACCAATTGCTTTAATAAGTCCGTCCTCTATCCACACACTGCCATCCTCAATGATCGATAAGTTATTCATTTCTTCTTTAATTCGTGGCTTTGTTGAATGTTGAGCCATTGTCGCAAGTTGTGATGAGTGTTTGATCCAAACAATTGACGTCATTTTCTATCCGCTCCTTTTTCCATCATTGGAATGTTTACACCTTTATCGCGTGCTGTTTTTTCTGCTAATTCATAGCCTGCATCGAAGTGACGGACCACACCCATACCGGGATCGGTTGTCAACACACGCTCAATTCTCGCTTCCGCTTCCTTCGTTCCATCGGCGACAATAACCATGCCAGCATGAATGGAATACCCCATGCCTACACCGCCGCCGTGGTGTACAGAAACCCAAGTTGCCCCGCCGACTGCATTAATCATCGCATTCAAAATTGGCCAATCCGCAACTGCGTCTGAACCGTCCTTCATCGCCTCTGTCTCGCGATTTGGTGATGCCACAGATCCCGAGTCAAGGTGATCACGTCCAATCACAATAGGTGCGCTTAATTCACCGGAAGCCACCATATCATTAATGATTTTCCCGAAACGAGCACGTTCCCCGTACCCCAGCCAACAAATTCGTGCCGGCAGTCCTTGGAATTCGATTTTATCTTGCGCCATACGAATCCAGTTGCATAAATGCGTATTATCGCTAAATTCGCGTAAAATGACTTCATCCGTTTTATAAATATCTTCAGGATCCCCTGATAGAGCGACCCAACGGAAAGGCCCCTTGCCCACACAAAATTGTGGTCGAATATAAGCCGGCACAAATCCTGGAAAATCGAATGCGCGTCCAACACCTTCGTCCAGAGCCACTTGGCGAATATTATTCCCATAATCGAATGTGATTGCCCCTTTATCCATCATCGTCAGCATCGCTTCTACATGTTTGGCCATTGAAGCTTTTGAAAGTTTTACATAGTCGACCGGATTTGATGAACGAAGTATCGTCGCCTCCTCTAATGACATACCAGAAGGGATGTAACCATTGAGCGGATCATGTGCAGATGTCTGGTCGGTTAAAACGTCTGGAATAAATCCCCCTGCAATCATTTCTGGTAGGACGTCAGAGGCATTGCCTAGAAGGCCAATCGACAGCGGTTCCCCCTTAGATTTTGCCTCTTCTGCAAGTCGAATCGCTTCATCTAATGAGTCCGTTTTCACATCTGTATAGCGCGTTTCAATGCGGCGATCAATACGTGTTTCATCAACTTCAATCCCAATACAAACGCCGCCCGCCATCGTTACAGCAAGTGGTTGTGCTGCGCCCATTCCACCTAGCCCTGCTGTAAGCGTGATTGTTCCTTTTAACGACCCATTGAAATGTTGTTTTGCGAGTTCAGCGAAGGTCTCATATGTCCCTTGGATAATTCCTTGTGAGCCTATATAAATCCAGCTTCCCGCTGTCATTTGTCCATACATCATCAGCCCTTTTTTATCCAGCTCGTGGAACGTCTCCCAATTCGCATACGCGGGGACGAGATTCGAGTTTGCTATCAATACTTTAGGTGCATCGGTATGAGACTTAAAAATAGCGACAGGTTTCCCGGACTGAACCAAAAGCGTTTCATCATTCTCTAGTTCTTTTAGTGAGCGAACAATCGCATCAAATGACTCCCAATTTCGTGCTGCCTTCCCAATCCCACCATAAACAATGAGATCATCCGGGTGCTCCGCCACTTCTTCGTCCAAATTATTCATTAGCATACGAAGCGCGGCTTCTTGCTGCCACCCCTTCGTATTTAGTTCCGTCCCTCTATACCGGATAATTCGTTCAGATGCTTTTCCCAATCTAAACCCCTCCTTACTAATCTACTTCCATCTTACATGATGAAAGTACCTAAAAAACGATTATTCCGAAAGTTTAGTCTGTGCTAATAAGGTACTGTTTTAGCTGGGTAAAGTGGTTTGCGTGGGTAAATTTCAGGGAGGCGCGGGATTTCAGGTTGCTTGCACTCGGGGTGGGTTTACTTGCACTGGTCGACAGTTTGCTTGCACTCGGGATTGATTTGCTTGCATCAGTCGACAGTTTGCTTGCACTCAAATAAATCTGCTTGCAAGTCGGGACCTTCAACCTAGCTATTATGATCAATAATGCTGATCAACAAAATTCCACAGTATTTTCCCATCAAATATTTCTATTTGTGTATTACTACTGACTCAAACGAAGCAGGCTTACCACTTATACATTAGACACGCAAAACATCATAAAATTTTAATTTCTATAAAAGTCCAATCCTTCCCCTTTTTAATCGCATACACTAGGAAGAATCGCTTGGAAGGGGAGATTTTGATGGTAAATAGACAACCCGGTGAATTTAATGAACAACAATGGTACCCACAATTGCCTGATGGTTATGACGGACAGGAAAGACATAGAGGTTCAGGGCACGGAAACAGACCTGGATTTCCACCTGGATACGGAGGTTCAGGGCACAGTAACCAACCTGGATTCCCACCTGGACACGGTGGTTCAGGGCACGGTAACCAACCTGGATTCCCACCTGGATACGGAGGTTCAGGGCACGGTAACCAACCTGGATTCCCACCTGGACACGGTGGACCAGGACACGGTAACCAACCTGGATTCCCACCTGGACACGGTGGATCAGGGCACGGTAACCAACCTGGATTCCCACCTGGACACGGTGGACCAGGACACGGTAACCAACCTGGATTCCCACCTGGACACGGTGGACCAGGGCACGGTAACCAACCTGGATTCCCACCTGGACACGGTGGATCAGGGCACGGTAACCAACCTGGATTCCCACCTGGACATGGTGGATCAGGGCACGGTAACCAAGCACCAACATCTGCTCCGCCGAACATGACGCCACCATATCCGAGTAACCAACTGTATGCAGTGGATCCCGGCGCAATCGCGGGATGCATGTACCGCTACACATACGTCTGGCTATCAAGAAGACAAGGTTTTTGGTTCTATCCAGTATTTGTCGGTCGCACTTCCGTTGCCGGCTATAGATGGAGAAGCAGACAAAGAAGATGGCAATATGTAGGGCTTGACCTTAGTAACATTAATTCATTTTCCTGCTATTAATAAATCGAGTAGGAGGGAGTGATTAACTCCCGACCTCTCACACCACCGTACGTACCGTTCGGTATACGGCGGTTCAATTAAGATTGATGACGCAAAACTTCATAACGTGATGATAAACTTTTGAGCCCTTGATGATTCCAATAGGAATT